>NZ_JBVJHR010000001.1:0-38640 GCF_055586705.1 Sphaerisporangium sp. NPDC049457
CGCATCCTCGCGGTGTGCGAACCCGGCACCGTCATCTACAACGAATACGGCGCCACCGAATGCTCGGTCGCCAACGTCATGTCCGCCACCCGCCGCGTGGACCCCGGCGCCACCGGACCCGTCTCCGTCGGCGGCCCCATCACCAACACCACGGCCTACATCGTCGACGAGAGCGGCCGTCCCGTCCCGGTCGGCGTCCCGGGAGAATGCCTCCTCGGCGGCATCTGCGTCGCGCGCGGCTACCTCAACCGGCCCCAGCTCACCGGTGAGAGATTCGTCGATTTGGACATCGCCGGACGTTCCCAGCGTCTGTATCGGACCGGCGATTCGTGCCGCTGGCTGCCGAACGGGGAAATGGAATTCATCGGCCGCATCGACACCCAGGTCAAATTCCGCGGCTACCGCGTCGAACTCGGGGAAATCGAGAACACCCTCATCGCCCACCCCGCGATCGGCGCCGCGGCCGTCACCGTCCGGGAGGACACCCCAGGGGTGCGGAAACTCACCGCCTACACCGTCACCGCCCCCGGCCACGCCGCGCCGACGGCCCACGAGCTCAAGACCCACTCCGCCGGGACGCTGCCCCCGTACATGGTCCCCACCACCTACATCGGCCTTCCCGCACTCCCCCTGACCCCCAACGGCAAGATCGACCGCAAGGCCCTCCCCGCGCCCGCGACCGCGACCGCGCGGACGACCCGCGTGGCACCGGCCACTCCGACGCAGCAGCTCATCGCGTCGATCTGGCAGGACGTCCTGGGCGTCGCGGACCCCGGCGTCCACGACGACTTCTTCGACCTCGGCGGCCATTCGCTGCTGGCGTTCAAGGTCATCACCCGGCTGCGCCGCGCCGGCTGTCCGGCGACGTTGCGCCAGGTCATGGCCCACCCCACCATCGAGGAACTGGCGAAGGCGCTCAGCGGAACCGGCTCTGAGCGGGCCGGGCTGGTCGCCGAGGTGCGGCCCCGGCGACCGGCGGACGCCGAGCTGCCCAACCTGTTCTGCGTCCATCCCGGGGGCGGCCAGATCCACTCCTACCAGGCGCTGGCCGACGAGCTGCACGGGACGTTCCGCGTCCTCGGCGTCCAGGCCGCCGGCCTGTCCGACAGCGAGGCGCCGCTGGAGGACATCGGCGCCATGGCCGAGCGCTACTGGAAGGAGATCACCAACGTGCAGCCCGAGGGCCCGTACCGGCTCCTCGGCTGGTCGGCCGGCGCGGTGATCCTGCATGAGATGGCCGCCATGCACCCCGATCAGATCGGCTCGGCGTTCCTGCTGGAGCCCGCCGTCACCGGGCCGGACCGCAAGGAGAGGTTCGACGGGCTGGCGGAGATCTTCGGCCGGGCCGAGGAGTTGTGGCGGCGCGGGCAGTCCGAGACCGGGGCGGCGCGGGAGCGGACGCTACAGGCGCTGAAGCCGCTGGCCGGCCCGATGAACATCGACCAGGACGCGGTCAACCTCGACGAACGGCTGCCCTACGACATCCTGCGCGCCGAGTCGCGGGCGCTGGCCGACTATCGGGCGGCGTGCTCGCAGGCCACGGCCACCCTTGTCATCAGCGACGAGATCGGCCGGCCGGGTCAGGAGGTGATGCCGGGCGGCGACCGCGCCCGGTACGTGGCCCACTGGAAGCGGCTCTACCCTCGCGGGCTGCGGGTCATCGACCTGCCCGGCGGCCACCACGACATGGTCGAGGCCAAGGAGGCGGTGTCGGCCATAGCGGCCGCGCTCATCTGACGCCTCGAAGCCGCCCGGCCGGGGCGGCGGAGGCCGCGCGACCGCCTCCAGGCCGCCGCTCGAAGGACGCGATCGACCGCCGTGAACCGGCGCCGCCCAGCGGCGCCGGTTCACGGCGTGCGCCGCGCCGGGAAGCGGAGAAACCGGCGGCCGGAGCGGCCGGAGCGGCCGCCGACCGCCCAGCGGCCAGAAATGCCCCCATATTCGCGGACATAACTATCCAGTAATGGCTCGATCCAGATCGCGACATACTCAATATGTCAGAAACGTCCGGTCTGGACGGCAATACTTCTCCGGAAGAAAGGCCAGTAACTGGGATGTCCGCCCGTTGTATCGCAGAAAAGCGACCGAAGCCGTATGCGGTGCTCAGCAGCACGCCATCGGATTCACATACCTGGAATCTGCTGTTCGTCCAACTGCTGATGGAGGAGAACGGCTGGTCGGTCACCAACCTCGGCGCCTGCGCGCCCATCTCGATGCTCCTGGACGAATCACTGCGCCGCGTCCCCGACCTGATCGTGATCAGCACGGTGAACGGCCACGGCGCGCAGGACGCCCGGCAGGTGATCGCGGCGTTGCGCGCCGAGCCTTCCCTGGCACGGGTGCCGGTCGCCCTCGGCGGCAAGCTCTGCGTCAGCGAGGAGCGGGAACGCGCCGCCGTGGACGGGCTGGTCGCCGCCGGCTACGACGCGGTGCTCGTCGGCGACGCCGCCGTCCCCGCCTTCCGGACCCTGCTGGCCCGGGCGGCCGCGCCGGGACGGCACGCGACGCGGAGAGCGTGATGCCGGCGACGGCGCCCCCCGGCGCCTTCCACGAGTTCATGGAGCGCGCCCGGCGGACCGGGACGCTCGTGGTGCAGCCCCGCATGGGGTTCGGCACCGTCAGGCGGATGCGCGCCGGGCTGATCGCCACGAAGAACGCCGACGCCACCACGGTCGGGACCGTGACGCTCGACAGCTACACCCGCGTCGGCGACTTCGCCGCGGCCGAGCGCGCGCTGCGCGAAGGCGACGAGCTCAACGGCTACCCCATCGTGACGCTGGGCCCCGAGGCCACCAGGAGCATGCTCGACGGCGTCCGCGACGCCGGTTTCCCCGTGCAGGTGCGCCACGGCTCCGCCGCACCCGGCCCCATCTTCGGCGCGCTCATGGCGGCCGGGCTGGACGCCACGGAAGGCGGGCCGATCTCCTACTGCCTGCCCTACAGCAGGACGCCCGTCAACCGGTCGGTCCACGCCTGGCGGGAGGCCGTCCGCCGGTTCGCGTCCATGGCGGAGACGGGCGCCGTGCCGCACCTGGAGAGCTTCGGCGGGTGCATGCTCGGGCAGTTGTGCCCGCCCTCGCTGCTGATCGCGATCACCGTCCTGGAGGGCATGTTCTTCGCGCAGCAGGGCATCGCGAGCATCTCCCTGAGCTACGCCCAGCAGACGCACCCCGGTCAGGACGAGGAGGCCCTCCGGGCGCTGCACGCCATCGCGGCCGACCTGCTGCCGACGGCCGCCTGGCACGTGGTGGTCTACGCCTACATGGGCCGGTACCCGGCCACCCGAGCCGGTGCGCTGGACCTGCTCGCCGCCGCCGCGCGGCTGGCGAAGCGCAGCGGGGCGGCCCGCCTGATCGTCAAGACGGCCGCGGAGGCCAGCCGGATCCCGTCCATCGCCGACAACGTGACCGCGTTGCAGGTGGCGGCGCGGGCCGCGCGAGCGGTCGAGCCGAGCGTCCGCGCGCCCGCCGCGACCGGCATCGAGGCCGAGGCGCGTTCGATCATCGAGCGGGTGCTCGACCTGCACGCCGATCTGGGCAGGGCGCTCACCTCCGCCTTCGCGCTGGGCCATCTGGACGTCCCGTACTGCCTGCATCCGGACAACGCGGGACGCACCCGCAGCTACATCGCCGACGACGGCCGCCTGCAGTGGGCGGCGACCGGCGCACTGCCGATCACCAGCCCCGGCAGCCGGCCCAAGGCGGCCGGGCTGACGTCCGCGGAACTGCTGCACGCCCTGTCCTACGTCAGGGACCGCTACGACGCCGGCGCTCTCGCCCACCAGTGAGGAAGGTTCAACGATGACCACACAGGATCTCCGTCCCGCACCGATGACCGCGGCGCGGACGGCGGACGAGCCGCCCGGCCCCCGGGAACATCTGACCTCGCCGCGGACCCAGGCGGTGCTCAAGATCCAGCAGGCGCTGGTGGCGGGGGCACGCGAACTGCTCGCCTCCGAGGGCGCCGTCGAGCTGTTCCAGCCGCTCATCGGCCCGGTCACCGATCCGGGCGCCCGCGGGGCCAAGCAGGTGGACGTGGACTACTACGGCCACCGGTACAAGCTGATGGCCAGCGCCATCCTGTACAAGCAGGCCTCGCTCGTCGCGTTCGACAAGGTGTTCTTCATCGCGCCGAACGTGCGGCTGGAGCCGCTGGAGACCAGCTCCACCCACCGGCACCTGGCCGAGTTCCACCAGATCGACGTGGAGTTCGCCGGCGCGTCACGCGACGACGCGATCGCCCTGGCCGAGCGGGTGGTGCGCCAGGCGGTGCGCAACGCGCTGGCCACCCAGGGCGACGCGCTGCGGCTGGTCGGCCGCGACACCGCGAAGCTGTCGGCGCTGGTCGAGCAGCCGTTCGAGGTGATGACCCACGGCGAGGTGCTCGACCGGATCGGCCACCCGCACGACCCGGGCACCGAGATCGGCTGGGAAGCCGAGGAGCTGATCTCCGGCCGCGCCGAGGCGCCGTTCTTCATCGTCGACTACCCCAAGGGCTCGCGCGGCTTCTACGACAAGGAGGACCCGGCGCGGCCCTCGACGCTGATGAGCTTCGACCTGATCGCGCCCGAGCACTGCGGGGAGATCTGCAGCGGCGGCGAACGCGAGTCGCAGTACGCCAAGATCGTCACCCGGATGCGGGAGACCGGCGAGAACCCCGCCAAATACGCCTGGTACCTGGACATCGTGCGGCAGGGCATTCCGCGCAGCGCGGGTTTCGGCATCGGCCTTGAGCGGCTGACCCGCTGGGTGGCCGGGCTGGACTCGGTGTGGCAGGCGAGCGCCTACCCCAAGCTGCCGGGGGTGGTGTCGCCGTGAGCGCGCTGCGAGCGCCCGGGTTCCCCGAGCAGGACGTGCGGCGGCGGGCGCGCGAGGGCGGCGCGGCGGTGTTCCCCGCCGCCGAGGAGTACGGCGTGACGGTCTTCGGCGCGGGCGCCGCCGTGACGCGGGACGACATCGACGCCTGCCGCCTGGTGCCGCCGGTGTTCATGCCGAGGCGGCTGGAGAAGCTGATCGAGCTGGGCAGGGAGCCGCTGTACTCGGACGTGTCGCTGGAGACGGCCTTCGGCGGGTTCGACGCGCCGCTGCCGCTCTACCTGTCGGCGCTGGGCTCGACGCGGGCCGCGGCGGCCGGGTGCGCCCTGGCCGTCCAGGCCGGACGGCTCGGCCTGCCGATGGTGATCGGCGAGAACGTGGCCCCGGTGCGCGGGTTCCGTTCCGCCGGGCCGCACGGCGCCCTGCTGCAGCGCATCGGCGCCTACGCCGAGGCCGCGCCCGCGACCGCCGGCGGAGTGGTCGTCCAGCAGAGCACCGAGGACGCCAACGCCGAGGTCTGGAACCACGTCTACACCGACCCCTCGGTGCGGGAGCTGATGGACTCCGGACGGCTGGCCTTCGAGCTGAAGGCCGGCCAGGGCGCCAAGCCGGGGCTGGGCGGCCTGACCATGGTGGACGAGGAGACCTCGCGCCGCCTCGCCGGCCAGTACGCCATAGAGCCGCTCGCGGCGGGCGGACCGGTGCTGCGCTCCAGCAGCCCCGGCACGTTCACCGACGAGATCCTGCGCCAGCAGATCCATCTGATGCGCAACAACTATCCCCGGGCGCGGTGCTGGGTGAAGCTGCCGCCGGGCCGCGACGTGGCCGCCGCCGCGCTCGTCGCGTGGCGCGCGGGCGCGGACGCGGTCACCGTCGACGGCGCGGAGGGCGGCACCGGATGGGCGCCGGGCGCGTTCCTGGGCCACGTGGGCCTGCCGCTGCACGAGTGCCTGCGGCGGATCGGCGCGCCGCCGGGCACGCTGCTGGCCAGCGGCCGGGTCCACGACGGCGCGCGGGCGGTCAAGCTGCTGGCGCTGGGCGCCCGCGCGGCCGGCCTCGGCCGCGCCGCGCTGGTGGCCGTCGACGAGGACCCTCAGGAGGGGCTGATCCGGTTCGTGGAGTCCGTCGCCCTGGAGATGCGGCTGCTGATCAGCGCCCTCGGCAAGTACGCCGCCGACGAACCGGGCCCCGAGGACCTGTGGAGCCCGTCGGAGCACCGCCCCGTGGCCTCCCATGACGCTCCCGGGCAGGCAGGCGGTCCGGTCCGCCATGACCAGCGAGAGGTGTTCGCGTGATCTACGCAAACTCTTATGACGTCGTCATGGATGACGTGTTCGTCGCGCTGCCCTACCTGTCGCGGCGCGCCGACGTCTACCTGAAGCTCGAAGGGCTCAACCCGGCCGGCTCGATCAAGCTGAAGACCGCCGTCGGGCTGATCGAGGACGCCGAGCGCGGCGGCCGCGTGTCCGTCGGCGTCCCGGTGATCGAGTCCTCGTCGGGGAACCTCGGCATCGCGCTGAGCTCCATCTGCGCGGCCAAGGGATACCCGTTCACGTGCGTGGTCGACCCGAACACCTCCGAGTCGTCCGTCGCGCACATGCGGGCGCTCGGCGCGGAGGTCGTGACCGTGCGCGAGACCGACGCCAACGGCGGCTACCTGCACTCGCGCATCGCCTACGTCCACGAGCGGCTGCGGCGGCAGCCCGAGATGGTGTGGCTCAACCAGTACGCCAACCCCGCCAACGCGGCGGCGCACTACGAGCGGACGGCGAAGAACCTGCTCGCCGGGCTGCGGCACATCGACTACCTGTTCGTGGGCACCGGCTCGGCGGGGACCTTCGTCGGCTGCGCGCGCTACCTGCGCGAGCACTCTCCGCACACCCGCGTCGTCGCGGTGGACTCGCTGGGGTCGGTGACGTTCGGCGCCGCGCCGGGCCGCCGCTGGATCCCCGGGCTCGGCGCCAGCCGCCGTCCCGAGCTGTGCCGGCCTGAGCTGGCCCACGAGGTCGTCCACGTGCCGGAGGAGGAGGCGATCAGGGAGTGCCGCCGCGTGGCGCGCAACACCGGCCTGCTGGTCGGCGGCTCGACCGGGTCGGTGCTGGCGGCGATCGCCGCGCGCGAGGGGGACTTCCGCGACCGGCCGCGCGTCGCCGCCATCTCGCCCGACCTCGGCGACCGGTACCTGCGGACTGTGTACGACGACGACTGGGTGGCGGGCCGGTTCGGCGGCGCCCGCCCGGCGGACACGGCGGACACGCCGGATATGGCGGACACGCCGGATATGGCGGACACGGCGGATATGGCGGACACGGCCGGCCTGGTGGGCGCTCCGGCGGGAGGGTGAGCCGGTGACGCGCGAGCGTGAGCCCTCCGCCGGGCGGCGCCACCGGAGATGACCGGCGGGCGAGCGGCCGGTCGTCTCCGGAAGCACCGCTGGACGGAGGGTCCGCGGATCAGCGTGGAACGGCGGTCCCAGGCGCCGCCGGTCCGCAGGGCCGGGCCGCCCGGTTCATGCCGGGAGGCCGGTTCAGAGCTCCGCCGGGTCGATGAGCCTTCTGGCGATGGCCACCGCGCCGAGCTGGAACCTGCTGCGGGTACCGAGGCGTTCGGCCAGCCGGTCGGAAAGCCGGCGCACGGTGCGCAGGGAGACCTCCATGCGGCGGGCGGCGGAGGCGTCGGTGTGCCCCTGCGCCCACAGCTTCAGGATGTGCACCTCCTGCGGCGACAGCTTGTCGCCCCGGCGCGGCCGGCAGTCGCCCAGCGGCTCGGCCTCCGCCCACAGCTTCGTGAACAGCGTGACGAACGAGTGGACCACCGCGTCGCACCCGACGGTGAGCGCTCCGGCGATGCCGGTGAGGTTGCTGACCGACACGACCGCGTGGCGCCGGTCGAAGATCCGCACCCTGGCGGGCAGTGTCGGCAGTGTGCGCAGCTCCGCGCCCGCCGCGATCTCCCATCGCAGGTAGTCCATGACCGGCCTGTCGTTGCGGACGCTGTCCAGGACGATCGAGCGGGACGCGACGCCACGGGCCAGGAGGTCCTCGTCGATGGTGCGGGCGCCGTCGAGCGCCCTGGTGGACGGCTGTCCGGCGAGCCTGAGCGACAGGTACTCCTCCCGGCAGTCGGCGGCCAGCCGGGCCGTGTGGGCCCGCACCGCGGGGCCGCCGACGACCCACTCGACACCGGCGAGGTCCTGGGCGCTCCGGTGACCGCAGGTCGCCAGCAGGCGGGCGACCGTGAGCCTGCTGTCCTCCACCTGCTGCTGGTGCCGCGCGAGCTCGGCCTGCTGCCGGGCCAGCAGGGCGGCCAGGCCGACCTCCGGCTCGATCGCCCGCCAGCCGTTGCTCTCCGGCACCCGGGTGATCAGTTCGAGCCGGGCGAGGTGCGCGAGGGCGAACTGGACGGTGACCTCGCTGCACGCCATGAGGTCGGCGAGCTTCTCGATGCCGATGTCGGGGTTCTCCACCACGTTCTGGTAGACGGACTCGGCGGTCGCGTCGAGTTCGAAGGCCTCGGTCCGGTCGTATGACGACCAGCCGCCGACCGGCTCGAACCTCGTCCGGCGTACCGACATTTCAGGCAGCGCGACCATCTTTGGCGCCTTTCTCTGGTTCTGCGGCCGTAAGGGCACTCCCAGGGGAGATGTCGATCGGGGGCGCGGCCCTGCGCATCTGCGACCATTCGGGCCGGAGCCCGGGTACGACGATGGCGACCAGGTAGCAGCAGCCGACGAACATCAGGGCGCCGGTCACTCCGGAGACCGCGAGGACCGCCGCCGCGAACGGGCCGCCGAAGGGGATGCCGGCCCACGCGAGCGCGGAGGTGAGCGTGCGCACCCGCCCGAGCAGCCGTGCCGGGATGCGCTCGTAGGTCACGGCGCCGATGATCGGGTTGACGAAGCCGGAGCCGAGACCGCCGACGGCGAAGACCGCCAGCACGGCCCACAGCGGGAGGCTCAGGGCCATGGCCGCGAAGCGCGGGACGCCGCCGATCACGAAGCCGACCATGTAGACCAGACGGCGGGGCAGCCGGTCGCCGAGCGCGGCGGCGGTGAGCGCGCTCAGGATGGAGGTGGCGGCGAAGACGCTGACCACCAGGCCGACCGTCTCGGCGCCGTACCCGGACTCAAGGGCCCACATCGGCAGCAGCACCGCCATGAAGGCCTGGTCGAGCAGGTTGGTCGCGACCAGCATCCCGACGATGGCGCGCAGCAGGCCGTCCTGGCGCAGGAACTCGGCGCCCTGCCGCAGCCGGGCGAAGTACCCCTCCGCCTCCGCCGTCGCCGGCGCGGCGGGGTCGGGCGCGGGGTCGGCGAGCGTGAGCGAGGTGACCAGGGCCGCCACGCCGAACAGCGCCGCCGAGATCCACAGTGCCTGGGCGCCGCCGAACGTGGCGACCAGGACCCCGGCGACGGCGGGCCCCGCCACCGTGGCGGTGCGCTCGACGGCGGCGATGAGCCCGGTGCCGCGTTCGATGGGCGCGCGGGCCGCCCGGGTGACGGACGGCACGAAGACGGATTTGGCGGCGATGGAGGGCCCGTCCGCGGCGCCCGCCACGGCCATGAGCGCCGCCAGCGCCCACAGGTTCAGCGTGCCGGCCACGTAGAGCAGGGGCGCGACCATCATGGCGGCCATCGACACCAGATCGCCGGTGATGGCGACGCGCCGGGGGCCGATGCGGTCGATGATCGGGCCGGACAGCGCCTGCGCTATGACGAACGGGGCGATCTGGCAGAAGGCCACCAGACCGGTCTTGGCCGCGCTCCCGGTGGAGGTGAGCACGAGCCACGGCACCGCGATGGACAGCAGGCGGCTCGCCGAAAGGGAGGCGAGGTCCGCGCCCAGCACTCCGATGAGGCCGCGCAACGAGCGGGTGCGGGCCGCCCCGCTCCGCCTGCCGTCGCCGTCGCCGTCGTCCATGGGATGTCTCCTCGGATCGTTGGACTGTGACCGTCTCGACCATCGCCCGGCGCGGCGGCCGCCCGCCAGGGAAGGAACGGCACCCCTCGGCCGCCGCCACTGCTGCGCGTTCGTCTCTGCCGCCGGACGCGGCGCGAGGGGCACGGTGGGCACGCCGCCGCACACCGCGGCCGCGCAGAAGGGAGAGCACCGTGAGCGACCACGTCGACGAGGGCGCCTACCGAGTCGTGCGCAACGACGAGGAGCAGTACTCGGTCTGGCCGGCCGGGCGGGACCTGCCGCCCGGCTGGCACGCCGAGGGCACCGAGGGGTCCCAGCCGGAGTGCCTGGACTACATCGGGGTGATCTGGACCGACATGCGGCCGGCCGGGCTGCGCCGGTACATGGACCGGACCGTCTGCGACGAGCGATGCTGATCCTCGGCAACGCCGACGTCCGGCGGGTGCTGGACGGCGACCACGCCGGAGTGCTCGCCGCCGTGCGGCACGCGTACGTCGAACACGCCCGCGGCGAGACGGCGGTGCCCGAATCGGTGTTCCTGCGCTTCCCGCACAGCGCCCGCGACCGCATCATCGCCCTGCCTGCGTACCTGGGCGGCGGCGAGCCGGTCGCCGGGATGAAGTGGATAGCGTCGTTCCCGGGGAACGTGGCGGCCGGGATGGACCGCGCGTCGGCGGTGGTCATCCTGAACTCGCCGGACACCGGGCTCCCGCTGTGCGTGATGGAGGGCTCGGTCATCTCCGCGCGGCGCACCGCCGCGAGCGCCGCCCTGGCGTCGGCGACCCTGCGCGGCGCCGAGCCGGCCGGCGGGGCGTCGGTGATCGGATGCGGCGTGATCAACGCCGAGGTCCTGCGGTTCCTCACGGTGGTGCATCCGGAACTGCGCGAGGTCACCGTCTTCGACCTGGACGCCGGCCGGGCCGAGGCGTTCGCGCGGCGCTGCGAGGCCGAGCTGGGCCTGACCGCGTCGGTGGCGGCCCGTCCTGACCGGGCGCTGGCCGCGCACCCGCTGGTCAGCCTGGCGACGACGGCCACCGTCCCCCATCTCGACCTGCGCGCCTGCCGTCCCGGCTCGCTGGTCCTGCACGTCTCGTTGCGGGACGTGACCATCGGCGGGGTGCTGGACGCGGTGAACATCGTCGACGACCGTGACCACGTCCTGCGCGCGGCGACGTCGATGCACCTGGCCGAGCAGCACGTCGGCCACCGCGGATTCATCCGGGCGACCATCGGCGAGCTGCTGCTCGGCGGCGGGGAGCACGTCCGCGACCCGCGCCGGGTGACGCTGTTCTCCCCGTTCGGGCTCGGCGTGCTCGACCTGGCGGTCGCGGACCTGGTGCTGCGCGGCGCCCGCGTTAGCGGGCTCGGCGTCGACCTGCCGGACTTCCTGCCCGGGTACGCGACGGCGGCTCACGCCGGCTAGACCAGTCCCCTCCGCACCGCATAGGCCACCGCGTGCGCCCGGTTGCGCACCTGCAACCGGGCCGTGAGGTCGTAGATGAGGTTCTTGACCGTGTGCTCCGAGCAGCACAGCACCTGGGCGATGGCCGCGTTGCCGAGCCCGTCGGCCATCAGCGCGAGCACCGCGCTCTGCCGGGCCGTCAGCGACGGCGCCGGCACCGCGGGACGCGACGGCGGCGGGGCGGGCGGGCCGCCGAGCAGCCGGACCAGCACCTCGTGCGGCACGCGGCCGTCGCCGCGGCGCGCCGCGCGCACCGCCGCGCCGAGCTGTTCGGGGGTCGCGTCGGCGGCGCGGAGCATGGTGCGCACCCCCGCCCGCACGGCCCGCAGCACGCCGGGCGGGGAGAAGGTGTCGGCGACGAGCAGCAGCGCGTTCGCGCCGTCCAGGCCGGCCGCCGAGCAGGCCTCCAGGGCCCGGTCCACCGTGGCCGCCGCGCCGATGACGACCGCGTCCGCGGGCACGCCCGGTCCTTCGGCCGGTGGGAACCCGCACGGGCCGAGCAGCGAGAGCACCCTGGCGTGCGAGGCCGCGTCGGCGGCGTTGACGTGCACGCGCGGACGTTCCATCGTGCCCGCGGCCGCCCCGGTCACAGCAGCCCCGTCCGCAGCGCGTACGCCACCGCGTGGGCGCGGTTGCGCAGCCGGAAGCGGTGGGTGATGTCGTGTACCACGCCGACGACGGTGCGCGCCGAGTAGCACAGTTCCCGCGCGATCTCCTCGGTCTCGCGGCCGTCGGCGATGAGGGCGAGCACGGCGTGCTCGCGCTCGGTCAGGCCGGCGCCCCGCCACGGCCCGCGCGGCGTCCGGCCGGCCGGGCGGTCGCCGAGCCCCTGGTCGAGCAGGCATGCGAGCATGTCCGGCGGCACGGTGCAGTCGCCGCAGGCCGCGGCGAGCACCGCGCTCGCCAGGTGCCCCGCGTCGGCCTCGCGGCGGCGCACCAGGCAGCGCGCGCCCGCCGCGATCGCGTGCAGCGCCTGCGGGAGCGTGAAGTCGGTGGCGACGAGCACCACCTCGGGCCGGTGCGGCAGGTCCCGCTGCGCGCGCAGCAGGTCGAACACCTGGTCCAGTATTCGGTCGACGACGACCACCGCGACCCGCGCCGTCTCCTCGGGCCGCACCACGGCGACTTCGGGACAGGCGAGCAGCGCGCTCGTGGCGCCCGCTTCCAGCATCGGGTCTAACGCGACGACGCCGACCCCGACCGGCTCACCCATCGGACCTCCTCGACCAGACATGTGACAACCTTTCGCCCCTAACCTCCGTCACACCGGCTTGTCACACATGGGGTGCGTTCACCCACTTTCTTCGTGTGCCGTCCACCTGCCGCGTCGTCGTCCGGGCCCGGCGTGCGAGCCCTCGCCGCCGCGCCGCCGCGCCGCCATGCGGGGGCCCGCTACGTACTCCGGCGTCCGGAACCGGGTGACCGCGGCGAAAACATGGGTGCTCTCTACCCATCACCGGCGGACGGCGCTGTGACAGGTTCTGAGGTATGACGCAACCGGCGACGCTAGGCGAGGGCACCGCCGCCGGGCTCATCGGCACCGACTGGTGGGCTCGGGGGCTGGCACGGCACGAGCGGACGGACGCCGCCGTCCCCGGCGACGGGTCCGCCGCCGTCCGCCCCCCCTGGTGCGACTTCGTGGAACGGGCCGTCGCCACGGCACGGCCGCCCGGCGAGACGCCGAAGGACCTCGACGCCTGGGAGGAGGCCTTCGCCCTGCCGCTGCGGCCCTTCCTGACCCTGGTCGGCGAGCGGCTGGCCGACGCGGCCCGGCGCCTCCCCCGCGGCACCGCCGACGCCCGCTCCGTGGCGCAGGCGTACACCGGCGTGCTGTCCAGAAGGCTCGCGCGCATCGCCGTGCGCACGTTCATGGCCGAGCTCGGCTCGGCGCACGCGGGCGGCCCGCCGACCGGCGCGGACGACCGCGAGCGGTTCGCGGGCTTCCTGCACCGCCAGTGCACCCCCGCCGGACTGGCCGCGCTCTTCACGCGCTACCCGGTGCTGGCCCGGCAGCTCGGCACGGTGGCCATGTCGGCCGCCGACGCGGGCGCCGAACTGCTGTCCCGCCTGGCCGCCGACCGCGCGGCCCTGGTCGCGCACCTGCTCGGCGGCGCCGACCCCGGGCCGGTCACGGCGGTCGAGCCAGGGCTCGGCGACACGCACGAGCACGGCCGCTCGGTCAGTCTCGTCCGCTTCGCCGACGGCCGCACCGTCGTCTACAAGCCGCGCGGCCTCGCCGCGCACCTGGGCTTCGGCGAGGTCGTCGCCTGGCTGGACCGGCGGCTTCCCGGCTACGGCCTGCGCACCCCGCAGATGCTCGCGCGGCCGGGGTACGGCTGGATGGAGTTCGTCCCGGCCCTGCCCCTGCGGCGGCCGGAGGACGCGCGGCGGTTCTACCGGCGCGCGGGAGCGCTGCTGGCCGCGCTGCACGCGCTGCACGCGACCGACATGCACTGCGAGAACGTCATCGCGTGCGGTGACCAGCCGATCCTGATCGACGTGGAGACGATCTTCCACCCCGACCTGCCCCTGGCGGACACCGTCACCATCGCCGACCCCGCCGCGCACGCGCTGGCGTCCTCGGTGCGGCGCACCGGCCTGCTGCCGTACGTCACCGCCGGGGAGAACGGCCTGCTGGACCAGTCAGGCATGGGCGGCGACCCGGGCGAGATCCGCCCCGAAGGCGCCCTGGACTGGGAGCCGCCGGCGAGCGCCGCCTCGCGCCTGGTCCGGCGGCCGGTCCCCTTCTCCGGCGCCGGCAACCGCCCCCGCTTCGGCGGGCGGGCGATCGAGCCGGCCGACCACCAGGCCGACGTGCTGGAGGGCTTCCGGCTCGGCTACGACGCGATCGTGCGCGGCCGGGAGGAGTTCATCGAGCTCATCGAGTCCTTCGCCGAGGTCGAGACCCGCGTCGTCGTCCGGCCGAGCCGCGGCTACGAGCACCTGAGAGACGAGTCGGCGCATCCCGACCTGCTGCGCGACGCGCTCGACCGGGACGGCGCCCTGGACCTGCTGGAGGAGGCCTCGGCCGGTCACCACCTGTGGCTGCGGCTGGCCCGCCACGAACGGGCCGCGCTGTGGGCCGACGACATTCCGCTGATCACCGGCCGGCCCGGGTCCACGGACCTGTGGACCCGCACCGGAGGGCGCCTGCCCGGCCTGCTGGAGCGTTCGGGTCTCGCGTGCGCGCTGGAGAAGGTCGCGGCGATGGGCGAGATCGACCGGGGCGAGCAGGAGTGGGTGATCCGCGCCGCCCTGGCCGCCCGCCGGCCGGCCGAAGGCCACCGCGGCGCCCGCCCGGCCATGGGGCGCGGCCTCGCGCGCGCCGAACCCGGCAGGCTGCTCGCGGCCGCGGCCGGGCTGGCCGACGAGATCCTCGCGTCCAGCAAGGTGCTGCGCGGCGAAGGCGACTCGGGACGGATCAACTGGGTCGGCCTGCAACTGGTCGACGACACGCGCTGGCTGCTGCTGCCCATGGGCGCCGGCCTGGCCGACGGCTACCTCGGGGTGGCCTTGTTCCTGGCCCAGCTCACCGGGCTGACCGGCATAGACCGCTACGCGCAGGCGGCCCGGCGGGCGGTGAGCCCGGTCCCTCAGCTGCTGGACACCCTCGCGGGCCGGGCCGACCTGCTGGGCGCCGTCGGGTGCGGGGGCAGCGCGGGACTCGGCGGCATCGCCTACGCGCTGGCGCGGCTGTCCACCCTGCTCGACGACCGCGAGGTGCGCGGCTGGGCCGAGACCGGCGTCGAGCTGGCCGGCCGCGCGGCCGAGCTGAGCGCGTCCCCCGGCTGGGCCGACGGCGTCGCCGGATGCCTGGCCGCGATGGGCGCGGCGCACCGCGAGATCGGCTCCGCGCCGGCCGCGAGCATTGCCCGCTCGTGCGCCGACCGGCTGACCGGCCTCGTGGAGCGCACCGAGGGCCGGTGCGCCGCGGACGGGGACGAGACGCCGCCCGGCTTCGCCGCCGGCCCCGCCGGCATCGGCTGGGCGCTCACCCGGTTCGCCGCCGGCGCCCCCGCCTCGTCCCATCTCGCGGCGGGCCGGCGAGCGCTGCGGCGGGCGGGCGAGCGGACCGGCCCGGACGGCGCACAGGGACCCGGCTGGTGCCGCGGGACCGCGGGCCTGCTCGTGGCAGGGGCGTACCTGGGCGACGACACCCCGGCGGCCATGTCAGAGACGGCTCTGCTCGCGCTGGCCGAGGGCCCCGTGCTCGGCGACCTGACCCTGTGCCACGGTGAGCTGGGCATCGCGGACGCCCTGCTCGTACTGACCGCCGCCGGTTCGGGCCGGGGCGCCGCGCCGGCCCTGCGCCGCCGCGCCGACCTCGTCCTGAACGCGGTCCACCGGCACGGCCCCACCTGCGCCACCCCCGGCGGGATCGCCACGCCGGGACTGCTCCACGGACTCGCGGGCATCGGATACGGGCTGCTGCGACTCGGCTTCCCGCAGGCGGTGCCCTCGGTGCTGCTCCTGGAACCGGCTCCGTGACCGGCGCCGCGTCCAGGGCTCGCGCCCGGGGCGTACGGCCCGCGAAGCGATCGACGGTGAACGACGACGTGCATGACGGCGACAACGCCTACCTGAAGAGAAGGGTTGACGACGATGAGGTTCGAGCAGACGAGCACCCGCCACGACGAGACCTCCGGCGCCCGCGAGGACGCCCCGCGGTGCGCGCCCGTGACGGGTACCGCCAGATCGGGCCTGGCCAGGGCGCAGTTCGGCCTGCGGGTGGCCGTGCTGGCCGGGGTCATCGCCACCGCCGGCGGCGCCACGACCTCGCTGGGCAGCGCGTTCAACACCCTGGCGGGTCCGGCGGACACCACCTGCTGCGGCGGGTCCGACGCGCCCATCACCAGGCTGGTGTGACGGCGGCGACCGCCTGAGGACAATTCCGCGTAAATCCGTCAAATTTGGTTATTACTGGGAAGTGACCGTGTTCCCCGCGTCTGCTGTGGTCTGCCGGGACGACGAGCTCCGCATGATCGAGCGCGCGCTGGCCGGTGCGCGGTCCGGACGGGGCGGTGCGCTGTTCGTGATCGGCGAGGGCGGCATCGGCAAGTCACGGCTGTCCACCGCGGCGGCCGACCTCGGCCTCGCGGCCGACATGTGCACGCTCCGCGGCAGGGCCAGCCCGATCGGGCCGATGGCGCCGTTCCGGCTGCTGACCGAGGCGCTGATGTCCCTGCAGCGGTCCGGCGCCTCCATCGACGCCACCGAGCTCGGCCCCTACCGTCCCGTCCTCGCCAGGCTGGTGCCCGACTGGGGCGCCCCCGCGCCGGCGCAGGACAGCTCGTCACTGGTGATCCTCGCCGAGGCGGTGCTGCGGCTGGCGGCCCTCGCCGGCCGGGGGCGCGGCTGCCTGATGGTCCTGGACGACCTGCAGAACTCCGACGCCGAGACCCTGGCCGTGGTCGACTACCTCGTCGAGAACCTCGCCGGGCAGCCCGCGGTGCTGCTCGGCGCGGCCTCCAGCGACCCGTGCCCGGCCCTCGACCTGGCCCGGGCGGCCGCGCAGCGGGGCTCGGCCGGCCTGCTGGAGTTACGCCGCCTCGACCGCGACGAAGTGCGCCGGCTGGCCGCGAGCCACCTGGAGTGCGTCGCGGCCGAGGTGCCCGAGGAACTGGCCGAGCAGTTGTGGGCCGACAGCGGCGGCGTCCCGCTGATGGTCGAGGAGATGCTCGGCGAGATGGTGCGCGGCGGGCTCGTCGCGCGTGACGGCGGCACAGGACTCTGGCGGGTCACCGGCAGGCTGCAGACCCGGGTGACCGGCTCGCTCACCCGCACGATGGCCGCCCGGCTCGACAAGATCGGCCCGCAGGGACGCGACCTGGTTTCGGTGGCGGCGGTGCTCGGCCCGCGCTTCCCGGTGTCGGTGCTGCAGGCGGCCACCGGCCTCGGGTACCGCGAACTGCTCAGGCAGCTGCACGCCGAGCTGACCGCCGAGTTCGTCGCCCCGGACGAGGAGACCCCCGACTGGTACGCCTTCCAGCACCCGCTGGTCGTGGACGCGCTGCTCACCCTGCTGAACCCCGACGAGCGCGGCGCGCTCGCGCGGCGCGCCGCCGACGCGGTGCAGGCCGTCTTCCCCGACCTGCCCGACGAGTGGTGCCAGACGACGGCCGCGCTGCGGCTGCAGGCGGGCGAGCCCGCCGCCGCCGGCCGGCTGTTCGCGGAGGCCGGCCGCAGGGCGCTGGCCCAAGGCGCGGCCAACACCGCGGTCAGCCTGCTGGAGAAGGCCCTGGACCTCCTCGGGCACGGCACCGACGCGCCGGCGCGGGCCGACGCGCTGTCCGCGCTGCTCCTGGCGCTGGCCGAGGCCGGCCTGGTGGAACGGGCGGTCACCGCCGCCGACCGGCTCGACGAGTTCACCGGCCTGATCGACCGCCGTTCCCGCGCCCAGTTGCACACCCGCCTCGCCTGGGCGGCCGCGGTGGGCGGCCGGTCCGCCGACGGCCTCGCGCAGGTGGAGATCGCCCGCCGGCTCATCGGACCGGACGCCGGCGACCGGGACACCGCCCCGATCGACGTCGTCGCCGCCCATCTCGCGCTCGACCTGCCGGGGCCCGACCAGGTGCGGCTGGCGGAACGGCTCGCGCGGCGCGCGGCGGAGGTGGCGGAGGACGCCCGGCTGCCCATGGTCGCCTGCCAGGCCTGGCAACTGCTGGGGGCGCTGAACCGCCCCCGCGACCCCGAGGAGGCGACGGCGTGCCTGGAACACGCGCGCGGCCTCGCCGTCCGGTACGACCTGCCGATCGAGGAGATCCACACGCTGATCCGGCTCGGCAACGACGAGGCGCTGCGCGACGGCGGCGTCGGCCGGCTGGAGCACGTCCGGCAGCAGGCCTCCCGGGTCGGCGCGGTCACCGCCCGCTTCCAGGCCGAGACGTGCCTGTCCTTCCAGGCGATCCTGCGGGGCGACTTCGACGCCGCGCGTGAGCTGCTGGACCAGGTGCTGGAGCCGGCCTCGCGGCTGCGGCTGCTGGAGACCAGCCGGTACGCGCTGCTCCAGATGGCCATCCTGGCCGCCCATCAGGGCCGGCGGCAGGAGATGGAGGCCGCGTTCGCCGAGCTCAGGCGCGAGCTGCCCGAGCACGCGCAGCTCACGCCGCGGGCGCACGGGCTGGCGCGGGCCTGGTGCGCGCTGCTGGAGGAGGACCGCGAGCTCGCCACGGCCGAGCAGGCCCGCGCGCTGGCCGCCGAGGAGGAGAACCCGACGGTCTACCCGCTGACCGGCCGCTACGGCCTGAGCCTGCTGCTGCGGGCGCTGGCCGGGGATCTGGACCGGCCTACGTACGAGGCGGTGGTCGCCGCGCCCGCCAGCCGGCTGCGCTGGGACCGGATGTTCGCGCTGTTCGCCGACGCCGTACTGCACGGCCGGGCAGGCCGCGGCCAGGAGGCGGCGGACGCCGTCGAGCGGGCGGCGCGGGTGGGCGAGCTGTACGCCACCGGCCGCAACATGGGGCTCCGCCTGGTGGCCGAGGCGGCGATCGACGACGGCTGGGGCGCCCCCTCCGAGTGGCTGCGCCGCTCGGAGGAGTACTTCCACTCAGGCGGGGTGACCGCGGTCGCCGGCGCCTGCCGGGCGCTGATGCGCCGGGCCGGCGTGCGCGTCACCCAGCGCCGCACCGGGGTGGACGCCATTCCCGCCGCGCTGCGCGCCGCCGGCGTCACCGTGCGCGAACACGAGGTCCTCGGACTGCTCGCCCGGCGCCTCGGCAACCGGGAGATCGCGACGCGGCTGCACCTGTCGCCGCGGACCGTGGAGAAGCACGTGGCCTCCCTGCTCACCAAGACCGGCCTGCCCAACCGGGCCGCGCTCGGCGAACTGGCGGAGAATACGCTGTCCTCCTGACGGGGTCGGTCGCGGGAGCTCCGGAGGAACCTGCGACGATGCCGTCCCCGCAGGCGACCCGTATGGAGGATCGAGCATGACGAACGCGCTTCCGGTCACGCTGGACGACGTCCACGACGCGGCGGCCCGGCTCAAGGGCGTCGCGCACCGCACGCCCGTGCTGCGCTCCCGCACCCTGGACGACCTGGTCGGCGCGGAGGTGTTCCTCAAGTGCGAGAACTACCAGCGCGTCGGCGCGTTCAAGTTCCGCGGCGCGTACAACGCCGTCTCCCGCCTGTCCCCCGCGCAACTGGCCAAGGGCATCGCCGCGTACTCCTCGGGCAACCACGCGCAGGCCGTCGCGCTGGCCGCCCGGGAGCTGGGCGCCCAGGCCGTGATCCTCATGCCGGAGGACACACCCCGGTCCAAGATGGAGGCCACCGCCGCGTACGGGGCCGAGATCCTCACCTACGACCGCTACACCGGCGACCGGGTCGCGATCGGCGAAGCCCTCGCCGCCGACCGCGGCCTCGCGCTGATCCCCCCGTACGAGCACCCGCACGTGATCGCCGGCCAGGGCACGGCGGCGCTGGAGCTCATCGAGGAGGTCGGCGAGCTGGACGCGCTGCTCGCGCCGGTCGGCGGCGGCGGGCTGATCGCCGGCAGCGCCACGGCGGCCAGGGGCCTGCTCAAGCACGTCCGCGTGGTGGGCGTCGAGCCCGAATCCGGGGACGACACCAAGCGGTCGCTGAGCGCGGGCGAGCGGGTGTCCATCCCCGTCCCGCGCACGATCGCCGACGGACAGGCCGCCGACATCCCCGGCGAGCTGACCTTCTCGATCAACAGGCGGCTGGTCGACGAGATCGCGCTCGTGAGCGACGACGACATCCGCGCGGCGATGCTGCTGGCGTTCGAGCGGCTGAAGACCGTCATGGAGCCGAGCGGCGCCTCCGCGCTGGCCGCCCTGCTGGCCGGCCGGCTCGACCGCGTCCCCCGCCGCATCGGCGTGATCGTCTCCGGCGGCAACATCGACGCCCGGCGCTTCGCCGAACTCTGCGGGGGCGCCGGCCGGGCGTGAGCGGCGGCGCCCGCGCCCGTGTTCCCTGACCGCGTCCGTGCCCGTGAATTGACACGACGGTCAGCGTTCCCCCGCGCGGAAAACGCATTTACTCTCCTCCTGGGGCCCGGTTCTCAGGGGGAGGGGGAATTCACGAGAATGAGGAGACGTCTGCCGGCGTGGACGGCGCTCGCCGTCCTCACCGCCGCGGCGACGTTGACCGGGGGCGGCGCGGTGCACGCGTCCGCGGCTGAGACGACGGGGGCGCGGGAGGCCCCGGCGCACAGCCGGGAAATGGACGCGATGAGGTCCGACATCACCACGGCGCTGTACGTCGTGGACCGTTTCTGGGCCACTCACTGGTCGCGGTATTTTCCCGGCCGCTATTACTCGCCGAGCGTTTTCGGCGGTTACTCGCGCGGCGGGAGGCTCGCACCCTATTGCGGGAACAAACGCCTGTCCTACGACAACGCCTTCTACTGCCCGAACGGGCACTACATCGCCTGGGACACCGACCTCATGAGGCGGGGATACCGCTCGGGGGACGCATGGGTGTACGACGTCATCGCCCACGAGTGGGGGCACGCCGTCCAGGCGCACCGCGACGTCTTCGCGGTGTCGCGGGCCGCCGAGCTGCAGGCCGACTGCCTGGCGGGCGCGGCGCTGTACGGTGCCGCGGCCGACGGGACGCTGGGCTTCGAGCAGGGCGACGTGCAGGAGATCGCCGGCGCGCTGCGGGCGATGGCGGACAAGACGAGGTGGACCAAGCCCGGCGACCACGGCAGCGCGTCCCAGCGGATAGCCGCGTTCGACCGCGGCGCCGTGTACGGCGTGCGCGGCTGCCTTTCCATGTGACCAGCGGACGGAAGACACTTGACAGCACTCAGGACGTTCGCCGCGACCGCGCTCGGACTGGCGGCCGGCGCCTCCCTCACCCTGACGGCGAGCCCGGCGGCCGCGGCCGCGCCACCCGCCGGCGTCGCGCCGCCCGTTCTCGCCGCGTCGTCCGCCGTCACCACGGCGGCGGGCGCCGCCGCCGTGGTGACCGTGGCGGCCGTGGCGGCGGGCAAGGCCGTCAACCTCAAGCTCAGCGGCAGGACGCGGGCCAAGCTCGCCGACGCGTACTGGCGCAGCTGGCGCTCGCGTGACCGCGCAAAGGTCGACGGTCCCACGTCCGTCTACTACGGGAAGATCACCGGGGCGACGCGCGCCAAGGACGTCTACTGGGCGCTCGGCAGCATCGGGATCAAGGGCGACCCGGTCAGCTACCAGGACGGCCCGCATGTCTGGCGCAAACGGGGCGGCGGCGCCTGGAAGTACCTGGGCGACACCGGCGGCTGCCCCGACAAGGTCCCCCGGGCGATGCTGCGCGTCTGGCACGTCCAGAGCTGCCGCTACTGACACGCCCGTCCGCGCGCGTCCGCGGACGGCCCTCCCCCGGCGAGCGGGACGGGCCACCGCCGGCGGGCCCGGCACGGCGGGGACGCCGTGCCGGGCCGGCGGGGTCAGGACGGGCTGATCGGCAGCAGGACGCGGAAGCGGGTGTCACCGGGGCTGGACTCCACCCGGATGTCCCCATGGTGCTTGTTGACGATGATGCGATAGGAGATGTCCAGGCCGAGGCCGGTGCCCTCGCCGACCGGCTTGGTGGTGAAGAACGGCTCGAAGATGCGCGGCCGGATCGCGGCGGGGATGCCCGGCCCGGTGTCGGCGACCTCGACGAAGACCCGCTCGGCGTCATGCCCGGTGCGCACCGTGAGCGTGCCGCCCTCGTCCCGCATCGCCGAGAAGGCGTTGTCGATGAGGTTGGTCCACACCTGGTTGAGCTCGGCGGCGTACGCGGGGATCTGCGGGGCCGTGCGGTCGTACTCCTTGACGATGCGGACGCCCTCGGGGATCTTGGCCTGCATCATGGTCAGCGTCGCGCCGAGCAGGTCGTGCACGTCGACGGTCTGGTAGGGGGCCCGGTCGAGCTGGGAGTACTGCTTGGCCGCGGCGACCAGCGTGGACACCCGGGTCACCGCCTCGGCGATCTCGCACATCAGCTGCTCGGTCTCGACCGTGTAGGTGAGCCACCGCACGGCGGACTCCAGGTTCTCCCCGCCGACGGCGCCGCTGATGCGCCCCAGCCACCGTACGTCGATGCCGCCGGCCACCAGGGTCGACGCCAGCTCCCAGCCTCCGGCGATGTCGTGCTCGTCGAGCCAGTCGCTCAGTTCGTCCTCGGCGTCCGCGGTGGCCATCGCCGACAGCGGCGGCGCGCTAGCGGCCCGTTTGACGGCCTCCTCCTGCAGCTCGACCAGCTCGTGCAGGCTGCTGCCGTCCAGCCGGCCGTCGGCGATCATGGCGAGCTTGTGGCGCATGCCGGCGACCCGCTCGCGCAGCACGGCGGTGGCCCGCACCGCCGCCGCGGCCGGGTTGTTCAGCTCATGGGTCAGCCCAGCCGACAGCGAGCCGAGGGCCAGCAGCCGCTCGCGCTCGCCGACGATCGTCTGGCTGGCGCGCAGGCCCAGGAACATGCCCTCCAGCAGGTGCGTCGCCATCGGGAACCACTCGCGCAGCGTGTCGCCGAGCACGCCGGCGGGCAGGGAGAACAGCTCGACGTCGCTGATCGCGACCATGCTGTGCGGGTACACCTGGTCGACGCGCTCGCCCAGGTAGGCCTGCGCGGCGCCCGCGTAGACGCCGCGCTGCTCGGTGCGGTTGATCTCAATTTCGTCGCCCTGGACACGGCGGGACAGGGCGATCGTGCCGCTGAGCAGGACGTAGAAGCAGGTGGCCGGCCGGCCTTCCTCGTAGACGCGGGCGGCCGCCGGGTAACGCTCCACCCGGCCGTGCTCGACGTACCGGGCGAGCTGGGCGTCGTCGAGCGATTCGAACAGGAAGAGGGTGCGCAGTTCCTCGGCGGTCAGGCGTTCCACGCCCTTGGAGCCGCATCCGAGGTCCGCGGCCGGTTCGCTCATGGGGTCTCCAGGTAGCGGTGGATCAGCGACACCGCCATGGCGCCTTCGCCGACGGCCGACGCGACGCGTTTGACGGAGTCGGCGCGCACGTCGCCCGCGGCGAAGACGCCCGGCATGCTGGTCTCCAGGTGGTAGGGGTCGCGGGGCAGCGTCCAGCCGGCCGGCCTGCGGCCGTCGGCCAGCAGGTCGGTGCCGGTGACCACGAAGCCCCGGTCGTCACGGACGATGGCCTTGCCCAGCCATTCGGTGCGCGGCTCCGCGCCGATGAAGACGAACAGCCACGAGGTGTCGACCGTCCTGGTCTCCCCCGAACGCGGGTCGCACACCGTCAGCCGCTCCAGGTGCTCGCCGCCCTCGCCGGCGGTCACCTGGCTGTGCGGGTGGACCTCGATGTTGTCGATCTCGGCGATCTGGTCGATGAGGTACTGCGACATCGACCGCCGCAGGTCGCCGCCCCTGATCAGCATGTGCACCCGTCTGGCGTACCGGGAGAAGTGGACGGCGGCCTGGCCGGCGGAGTTGGCGCCGCCGACGATGTAGATCTCCTGCCCGGCGCAGCTCGGGGCCTCGGTGGAGGCCGAGCCGTAGAAGACGCCCCTGCCGGTGAGCTCGGCGAGGCCGGGCGCGTCCAGCAGGCGGTAGGACACTCCGGTGGCCAGCACGACCGTGTGGGCGGCGATGAAGCTGCCGTCGCCGAAGCGCAGCAGCCGGGCCGACCCGCCGGACTCCAGGCCGACGACCTCGCGGGTGGTGAGGATCTCGGCGCCGAAGCGCAGCGCCTGCCGCCGGGCGCGGTCGGTGAGCTGGGCGCCCGACACCCCGTCGGGGAAGCCGAGGTAGTTCTCGATGCGGCTGCTCTGCCCGGCCTGCCCGCCGGTCGCGCGCTGCTCCAGCAGCACGGTGCGCAGCCCCTCCGACGCGCCGTACACCGCCGCGCCGAGCCCAGCGGGGCCGGCGCCCACGACGACCAGGTCGTAGAAGTCCTCGGTCGGCGTGGTGGTGAGCCCGACGTGGGCGGCGAGATCGGACTCGCTGGGCTTGACCAGCGAGACGCCGTCCGGCGTGACCACCAGCGGCACGTCGTCGTGGGTCAGGCCGGCCGCCGACAGCAGCCGGCAGCCCTCGGCCTCGTCGGCGGGCAGCCAGCGGTAGGGCACGAGGTTGCGGGCCAGGAAGTCGCGCACCGCGAACGACGGCGCCGACCAGCGGTGCCCGACGACGCGGGTCTGGTTGATCGTCTCGTCCGGCGCGGCGAGCCAGGCGTCCAGGAGCTCGTCCACCACCGGGTAGAGCTTCTCCTCCGGCGGGTTCCACGGCTTGAGCAGGTAGTGGTCCAGGTCGACGATGTTGATCGCGTCGATGGCCGCGTCGGTGTCGGCGTACGCGGTCAGCAGGACCCGGCGGGCGCGCGGGAAGATGTCCATCGCGGCCTCCAGGAACTGGATGCCGTTCATCTGGGGCATGCGGTAGTCCGCGAGCATGACGGCGACCTGCTCACCGCGCAGCTTGATCTCGCGGAGCGCCTCCAGGGCCGCCTCCCCCGAGTCGGCGCGCACGACGCGATAGCGGTCACCGTAACGACGGCGGACGTCTCGAGCGACCGACCGGGAGACGGCAGGATCGTCATCGACGGTAAGAATCGCCGGGTTTGACATGAATCCAATAAAAGCATGTCCGTAGCAGTACTGATTCCACCTGGGGCTGGTCGGCGACGTACCGGAAACGCACCCACACCAGGCGTCACGGCCGTACCGCGAAGGGCCCCGGAAGGGCCGCGGAAGGGCCGCGGAAGGGCACGGCCTCCATCGGGCCGGCCGGGCGTACGAGAGCCCCCGGCCGTGACGAAAACCCGGCGGTCCACAGCGGAGCCTGGGACGGCTGGGTAGAGTCACGGGCGATGACCACGCATACGATCACCATGAGATGGGACGAGATCCCCGAGAACGCCGATGATCTCGCCCTGGTCGAGGGGCGCGCCTTCCGCACGTTCCTGTGCGCCTGCGGTACGCCCCTCCCCAACCGGACGGCCGCCGAGCTGCACGCCTCGGAGACCGGCCAGTGCACGGCGTGCCTGGGCTCGGCCGACGAGGAGATCGTGCCCGGCTTCGTGCGCCGCTGCGCCGCCTGCGCCGCCACCGGGCGCCGCAACGTCCAGCTCGTCTGGGAGGCCGCGCACGGCGAGGCCGAACAGGTGATCACGCTGGAGCTCGTGCGCGGGCTCGTCGAAGGCTTCCCCGGCCCTTTCCGGCTGTCGGAGGTCGCCGACCAGGCCCGCATGGCGCTCGGCCTGCCGCTCGGCCGCCTGCCCGTCGGCCCCCGGGTGCGCGACCTGCTGCGCACGATGGAGGCCGCCGGCGAGCTGGTCATGCTCTCGGCCCCCGACGAGATGCTCCGCGGGCCGTCGGTGGTCCTGTACCGCGACCCCCAGTGGCAGCGCGCCACCCCCTGACCCGACTCCCGTCCCTGTCCCCGCGCCGTCCGTACCCGGACGCCTGCGGCGAGAGCTCGCCGGCACGGGCGGGCGACGTCGGCTCTCAGGGCGCGGGAGTCGCTGAGCCTCCGCACGGCGATACCCACCCGGACCGCGAATGCGGTGACTCGGACCTCAGACGCCGGACAGGGCCAGCACGGCCGCGGACGAGGCCGCCCCGGCCAGCGCGCCGGCCGCCACCTGGGCGACGGTGTGGTGGTCCAGCCGCACGCGCGCCCAGCAGATCAGCGCGACGACCGCCGCCCCGGCGGCGAACGTGGGCGCGGGCGGAAGGACGCGGGCGAGCACGAACACGGTTCCCGCCGACACCGCGGCGTGGAAGGAGATCTTCCAGCGCAGGGTCACCGGCACCGTCACGGCGAGACCCGCGAGCATCGCGCCCACCGTGGCGACCAGCAGACGCGGAGCGCCCAGGCCCGCCAGCAGCACGAGCGCCGCCAGCACCGCGCCGATCGCCACGAGCAGCGGCACGGTGCGGCGCGAGCGGTCCACGATGTGCCGGGAGTCGAGCCTTCCGGCGCGGACGCCGATCGCGATCACCAGCGCCGGGACGCCTCCGCACAGCAGCGAGGCGACCAGGCCCCACCAGAACCCGGCACGCCCGTCGGAGACCCAGCCGACCACCGGAGGCAGCGCGATGACGAGCACCTGCGGGGCGAAGATCTCGGTGACCCAGCGTGCGACGCGCCCGGAGGCGCCGACGGCGACGGCGGCCCCGCCGACCCCCGCCTCGGCCCCGACCACGTTCCGCCGCCTCATCTCACTCCCCCGTCACCCCGATCCCGGAGTTACGCAGCCTGCCACATCCAAGACCGGACCATGCCCATCCACACACCGGACGCGCCCAGAACCGTCCACACGACAGCGCGGGCGGGGCGCGGACGGGGGCGGGAGCGCGGGCGGCGGAAAAGTCGCTGGCGGCGAGGCGCGGCCGTCAGGAACCATGTCCGCATGCTGATCAGGGAGGCCACCGCGGAGGACTGGCCCGCCATCTGGCCCTTCTTCCACACGATCGTCGCCGCGGGCGACACGTTCACCTATCCGGTCGATCTCGGCGAGGAGCAGGGCCGCGACTGGTGGCTGCTGCCGGCGCCGAACCGCACGGTCGTCGCCGTCGAGCCGGCGGGCACGGTGGTGGGCACGGCCAAGATGAACAACAACCAATGGGGCAACGGCTCACACGTCGCCAGCGCCAGTTACATGGTCGACCCGGCGCACGCGGGGCGCGGCGTGGGACGGGCGCTGTGCGAGTACACCCTCGAATGGGCCCGCGTGGCGGGCTTCCGGGCCATGCAGTTCAACGCCGTCGTGGAGACGAACACCTACGCGGTGCGGCTGTACCGGTCGCTCGGCTTCCAGGTGCTGGGCACGGTGCCCGAAGGCTTCCGGCACCCGGCGAAAGGCCACGTCGGCCTGCACATCATGCACCGCCCACTCCACTGACCTCGGCCCCGGCCCTGGCCCCGGGAACCAGCCCACCCGCCGCCCCCTCCCCCGCGCGGGCGCGCGGCAGCCGGTCCTGCACGCTCGTCGTCCGCCGGCTCGGCCGTCGGGGCGCTCGGCCGTGCGGGCGGGCCCGGGACGGTCGTCGTGCTGTGCCTATACTTCCGGGGAGGTCACCCATTCGGGGAGGCGTATGCGACCGGCGGAGCCGCTGGTGGTGGGGGTCGACGGCGGCGGC
The DNA here is from genome assembly GCF_055586705.1 of Sphaerisporangium sp. NPDC049457. NCBI lineage: Bacteria > Bacillati > Actinomycetota > Actinomycetes > Streptosporangiales > Streptosporangiaceae > Sphaerisporangium > Sphaerisporangium sp. NPDC049457. Next base: position 27,219 of record NZ_JBVJHR010000001.1, read on the forward strand.
ACGAGCACGCGCTGCCTGATCGCCACGTTCGGCGGCGAGATCATCGCCCGGGGCCGCGCCGGAGGGGCCAATCCGCGCTCCGCCCGCGACCCGGGCGGTAACCTCGCGCGTGCCCTGTCCGAGGCCCTGTCGCAGATCGGCCCGCGCTTCGGCCCCGGCGACGTGGCGGGCGGGGTGTTCGGGCTCGCCGGCGCCAGCGAGGCGGGTCTCCGGCAGGCCCACGCGATCACGGCGGACGCCTGGGGCGCGGCCGGGCTGCCCGGCCATCCCGTCATCGTCCCCGACATCCTGGTGGCCTTCGCCGGCGCGACCCCGGCGCCCAGCGGCAGCGTGATCATCGCAGGCACGGGGGCGGTGGCGGCCCGCGTCGAGGACCGCGCGATGGTCCGCAGGTGCGACGGCTACGGATGGCTGCTCGGCGACGAGGGGTCAGGGGTGTGGATCGGCCGCCGCGCGGCGCAGGCGGCCCTGGCCGCCATCGACGGCCGCGGCCGGCCCACCGCGCTCACCGGCCGCATCGTCCCAGCCCTCCAAGATCCGGCTCCCGTCCCGGACGGCCCCGAGGGCGCCTCGGACGGCGGCCCGTCGGGCGAGGCGCTCGCGCAGGCGATCATCGCCGCGGTGTACGACGGCGAGCCGGCCCGGCTGGGCAGGCTCAGCCCGGTCGTGGAGGCCGCGGCCCGCGAGGGCGACCAGGTGGCGCTGGACATCGTCGACGACGCCGCCCGCCGCCTCGTGCGCACCCTTTCCGCCGTCGGCTGCGACGACCCCGGCCTACCCGTCGTCCTGGCCGGTTCCTTGCTGACCCATCCCACGCTGGTCGCCGAACGCGTCCGGCGGTCGATCCCTGGCCGGCCGGTCGTCCTGGCCCGCGACGGCGCCGCTGGGGCCGCCGCGCTCGCGCTGCGCACCGCCCTCGCCGAAAGACCCGGCGTCCCACAAACCGACATAGAGGCCGCCCACCACCGCCTCCTCACCCCCTGACACAAACCGCCGCCCCCGCCGGAAGGCCCGGCGCACCTTTTCCGCCGTCGCACTATCCGGCCCGGCGGGGCAGGCTTGGGGGGGCTTTGGCGGCTGGCGCCCTCGAGAGCGATCACGCGATAGCGGCAGCCCGGCCTTCCGCCGCCAGGTGCGCTTTCTCCCACCTGATGAGTGCCCCCATCGGCGCCGGGTCGGCGGGACGGTGGACGGCAAAGGCCGGCGCCGCCCTACGGCGGGGACCGGCGCACCATGCCCGTCATCGCACTATCCGGCCCGGCGGGGTGGGCTTGGGGGGCTTTGGCGGTTGGTGGCGTCGAGGGTGGTCACTCGGTAGTGGCAGCCTGGTTTTCCGGTGGGGTCGGTGTATTCGGCGCGGCGCGCGCCGGGGATCACGGCGACCAGGTGGGGCGCCAGGCGCGCCAGGTCGTGGTGCGCGGAGTCGTCCTTGCCACTGCCACTGCCACTGCCACTAGCACTGCCGCTGCCGCTGCCGCCGTCGGCCGCCGTCGTGCCGTCCTTCTCGAACCGGTGGACCGCGTCCTCATCGTCGAACCGGTAGACGGCGTACAGCCGCGGCTCGGCGGAGCCGGTGGCCTGGAAGGAGAGGCCGACGCCCTCACCGGTGCAGTGGGCGCGGGTGAGGACGGGCGTCCGCGGCCGGGCGCCTGAGGCGGCCAGGCGTGGGAGCACCGGCGGCAGCACGGGCCGGGTGTAGTGGTCCCGCCGCAGCCGGGTGGTCGACCCGAGCCGGTCGGCGCGCAGGTCTCCCGCGCTGTAGTAGACGTCGCCGCCGATATCGGGATGATCCTTGTTGAACGTCAGGTGGCGCGACAGCTCTGCCGGGTCCTGCCAGGCGGCGGCCTCCCCGGGGACGCCGACCCTGTAGGCGGCCTGGCCGATCCACAGCTGGGTGTCGGTGCCGTCCACCACCTGCGACCACCATGGGGTGAGCACCGCGTAGTCGGCCGCCGGAAGGCCGATGTTCCAGTAGATCTGCGGCGCCACGTAGTCGAGCCAGCCCTCCTTGACCCACAGGCGGGTGTCGGCGTACTGGAGGTCGTAGGACTGCGAGCCGGAGGTCGCCGAGCCGAGCGGGTCGGTCGTGGCGTTGCGCCAGATGCCGAACGGGCTCACGCCCCACTGCACCTCGGGCTTGGCCTCGCGGACGCGCTCGCCCATCTCCTTGATCAGCAGGTTGACGTTGTGCCGCCGCCAGGCCGCCTTGTCGGGGAAGCCGGTCCCGTGGTCGGCGAACGCCTCGGCGTCGTCGAACTCCTCACCATCGACCGGATACGGATAGAAGTAGTCGTCGAAGTGGACGCCGTCGATGTCGTACCGTGCGACCGCGTCCATGATGGAGTCCTGGACGAACGCGCGGACCTCGGGGAGCCCGGGGTTGTAGTACAGCGCGCCCCCGTACACGACCGGCCAGGCGGGGTTCTGGCGCGCCGGGTGGTCGGGCACGAGCTGCGCGACGTCGGCCTGCATCGAGACGCGGTAGGGGTTGAACCACGCGTGCAAGGCGAGCCCGCGCTCGTGGGCCGCCTTGACCATGAAGCCGAGCGGGTCGTAGCCGGGGTCGCGGCCCTGGACCCCCGTGAGGTACTGCGACCACGGCTCGTACGTCGAGGGCCAGAACGCGTCGGCCGTCGGCCGCACCTGCACGAACACCGCGTTGAACCGCAGCGAGACGGCGTAGTCGAGCCAGGAGACGAACTCGGTCTTCTGCTGCTCGGCGGACAGGCCGGGGCGGGAGGGCCAGTTGATGTTGGTCACGGAGGCGATCCACATGCCGCGCATCTGGCGCGCGGGGACGTCGGCGGCCGCGTCGCCGGGCGAGGCGTCCATCTCGGCGGCGCCTGCCGGGACGGCGCCGGTGTGGGACGAGCGCGCCTCGGCCTGCGCCCGGCCGAAGGCCACCGGGCTCAACGCGGCCGCGGCGAGACCGCCGAGTACGGCCCTGCGAGACAGCGGACGGCCGTTCACGCGGCCTCCTGACGGCGCGGCGGCGACGTCACCGTGCGTCCGCGCGCGGAGCCCTGAGGCGCGCTGATGGCGAGGGCGCGCGACCGGCCGTGAAATACCCGCCTGCCGCGGCCCTCGGCGAGAAGATGGCAGATAACTTCCGCAGAATCAATGGATCTGAAGGAATTTGTCATCAGGCCGTGACCTAACCGGGAGCCAGTGAAGGAAATCTTCCTAGAAGATACGCGGAAAGCCGCATATCGCCACATCCGTGGCGATGCTGGTCACGACCACTGGAAGCCTGCATGCCGCACAGTCCCGATCTCGACCGACTCGCCGCCGCGGTGCTCCAGCCGGGGTTCGACGGAACCGCCCCGCCCGGCTGGCTGCTCAGGCAGCTCGCCGCCGGCCTGGGCGGCGTGGTGCTGTTCGCCCGCAACATCTCCGAGGACACCCCCAGGCTAGTCGCGCGGCTGCGCGAAGAGAACCCGCAGGTCATCGTCGCCGTGGACGAGGAAGGCGGAACGGTCACGCGCCTGGAGGCCGCGACCGGCAGCTCGTGGCCCGGCAACGCCGCCCTCGGCGTTCTGGACGACCTCGCCGTCTCCGAGGCGACCGGCCGGGAGATCGGCCTGCTGCTGGCCGCGGCGGGCGTCACCCTGGACTACGCCCCCGACGTGGACGTCAACGCCGACCCGGACAATCCGGTCATCGGCATCCGCTCCTTCGGCGCGGACGCCGGGCTCGTCGCGCGCCACTCGGCGGCCTGGATCACCGGCCTGCAGAGCACGGGCGTCGCGGCCTGCGCCAAGCACTTCCCCGGGCACGGCGACACCCTGACCGACTCCCACCTCGCGCTGCCCACCGTCCACGCCGCTCGTGACCTGCTGGAACGCCGGGACCTGCCGCCCTTCCGCGCCGCGATCGCCGCCGGGGCCCGCGCGGTCATGTGCGGCCACCTCATGGTCCCCTCCCTGGACCCCGACCTGCCCGCCACCCTCAGTCACAGCATCCTCACCGGCCTGCTGCGCGAGGAGCTCGGCTTCTCGGGGATGGTGGTGACCGACGCGATCGAGATGAAGGCCGTGGCCGCGCTGCTGCCGCCGCCCGAGATCGCCGTGCGCGCGCTCGCCGCGGGCGCGGACGCGATCTGCGTCGGCGCCTCCACCCCCGGTGGCGAGAACGTCACCGCGCTGCGCGAAGGGATCGTCCGCGCCGTCCACGACGGCGCCCTGGCGGAGTCCCGGCTGGCCGAGGCGGCCGGCCGGGTGCGCGCCCTCGCGGCCTGGCACGACACCGCCTCGGCCGCCGGGGCCGGCACGATCGAGCGCGACCCGCGTCACGGGGTCTCGCGGCTCGGCCTGGACACCTCCAGGCGGGCGCTGCGCGTGACCGCCGCCGGCGGGGTTCCGCCGCACCGGCCGGTGATCGCCCGGCCGCCGCAGGTCGTCGAGATGACCGCCCGGCCGCACCAGGCGATCGGCGGCGCCCTGCCGTACGGGCCCGGCGAGGCGCTGGCCGGACTGCTGCCCGGCACCGAGCGCGTCGTCCTCACCCCCGGCCGGGACGCGTTGCCCGTACTGCGCGAGCCGGGCGAGGCGCCGCTGGTGGTGGTCACGCACGACGCGCACCGGCACGAGTGGATGCGGCACGGCCTGGCGGAGATCCTCCGGCGCCGCCCGGATGCCGTGGTGATCGAGATGGGTCTGCCGGGCCGGCCCGCGGGGGCCGTCCATCTGGCGACCAACGGGAACTCCCGCGTGTCGGCGCTGGCCGCCGCGGAGTGGCTCACCGGTCGCTGAGCCCTGGAACGACACGAAAGGACGCAGGGAGGGGGTCCGCCATGACCAGGATTGAGTAATGTGTCGGTAACAGAAAAGGAACCACATGATCGACCCGCAACGCTCGACCCCGGAGAACCTGGTCGCCCGGGTGCGGGCCGTGCTCCCCTCGCTCACCCCGTCCGCGCAGATCATCGCACGACTGATCCTGGACGATCCCGCGACCGTCGCCCGCAGCACCATCACCGAGCTCAGCGCGGCCTCCTCGACCAGCGAGGCGACCATCGTGCGCACCGCCCGGGTGCTGGGCTTCTCCGGCTACGCCCAGCTCAGGCTGGCGCTGGCCGCGGCGGCCGCCCGTCAGGGGCCCGACCGGCTCGTACCGGGCGACCTCGCCCCCGACGACCCGCTGTCAGACGTGATCGCCAAGGTCGCCCGGGCCGAGCGGGAGGCCATCGAGGACACCGCGGCCCAGCTGTCCCCCGAGCGGCTGGGCGAGGTGGTCGACGCCATCATCGGCGCACGCCGGGTCGACGTCTACGGCGTGGCCGCCTCGGGGCTCGTCGCGGCCGACATGGCGCAGAAGCTCCTGCGCATCGGCCTGTCCGCCCACGCCTTCACCGACGCGCATCTGGCCCTGACCAGCGCGGTGCTGCTCAAACCGGGTGACGTCGCGGTCGGAGTGAGCTGCACGGGCGAGACCCCCGACGTACTTGAGCCGATGCGCCTGGCCCACAAGGCGGGGACGACCACGGTGGCGATCACCAACAACCCGCGCTCGTCGCTGGCGGAGGTCTGCGATCACGTGCTGATCTCGGCGGGCCGCGAGTCCGCCTTCCGGCCGGGCGCGCTCGCCAGCAGGATCAGCCAGTTGCTGATCGTCGACTACGTGTTCGTCGGCGTCGCGCAGCGCACGTCCGAGGTCTCCAACGAGGCCCTGCGCACCACCCGCGACGCCGTCGGCCAGTTCCTCGCCGAGTCGCGCCACCGCCCCCGCCGGCCGTGACCCCCGGGCCGGCGGGCACACCCCCCGCCGGCGGACGCGCCGCCCCCTCCGCCGCACGTCCCCCGCGTCCGGCCCGCGTCCGGCGGTGAGGTTACGCCGAGTGCCGGGAGCGGATGATGCGGGAGAAGGCCATGTACGCCAGGACGACCACGCCGATGATGAGCGCCCACTTGAGGATGCCGGCGATGAAGCCGATCACGGTGCCGAGCAGCATGAAGCCGACGATCACGGCGGCTATGAGAAGAAGGATTCGAGCCATGACCTCAGGCTAGATCTCCCGCCTCCGCCACGGTGCCCCCGCGGCCCCGTTTCAGGGACGAGTCAGGGTCCCCCCTCAGGGTCCCCCTGAGCCCCACCCGAAGAAGCCCAGCCGTCGGGAAGGCCGTTTCCCTGTGCCGGATAGAGACGTGGTGAGGGCCGGGTGGATGTCGGGCCGCCGTGTCCCGTAGTTGGGGGCGACGGGCAACGTCCCAGCTCAGGTCGTGGAAATGTCGGTGGGGGGCGGCATGATGGAGCCATGAGCGACGCGCCCCCGATTGCCCTTCTCGCCGACCAGGCCGCCTATGCCGAAGCCGTCCAGCTTGCCGTGGACTCCGCCGCGGCCTACTACGGCGACGGCACCTCCACCTTGGACGACGACTCCTTCGACCGGCTGGTGCGGGGCATCGCGGCCTATGAGCAGGCCCATCCCGACCACGCTCTGCCGAACTCCCCCACGGGCAAGGTCGCCGGGGGCGCGGTGGTCGGCGACGTCCCGCACACCGTGCCGATGCTGAGCCTGGACAACGTGTTCGGCGCCGGGCAGCTCGCCGACTGGGCCGCCTCGCTCGAGCGCCGGCTCGGCCGCCCGGTCACCGCCTACAGCGTCGAGCCCAAGCTGGACGGGCTGGCGATCTCCGCGCGCTACCACCGGGGGCGCCTGACCCGGCTGGTCACCCGGGGTGACGGCGTCGCCGGTGAGGATGTCAGCCACGCCATCGGCACCATCGTGGGCCTGCCCGCCCGGCTGGCCGAGCCGGTCACGGTCGAGATGCGCGGCGAGGTGATGATGACCGTCGCGCAGTTCGAGGCGGCGTGCGCCAAGCGCTCGGCGCACGACGGCACGACGTTCGCCAACCCGCGCAGCGCCGCGGCGGGCACGCTGCGCGCCCAAGACCGGCCCTATGTCTGCGAGCTCACGTTCTTCGGCTACGGCGCGCTCCCCTCCCCGGGCGACGACTCCGATCTCGCGGTGCGGCTGCGGGGGCTGCCGCACAGCGAGGTCATGCGGTGGGTCGCGGAGCAGGGCGTGCAGACCACCGAGGGCACGGCGGTCGCCGCGATGGTGGCCGGCGACCTGCCGGCGGTGCAGCAGCGCGTCGAGCAGATCGCCGCCGCCCGCGCCGGCCTGCCGTTCGGCATCGACGGCATCGTCGTCAAGTGCGATCTGGCCGAAGACCAGGCGCAGGCCGGGTTCAGCTCCCGGGCCCCGCGATGGGCGATCGCCTACAAGCTGCCCGCCACCGAGAAGATCACCAAGTTGCTCGCGGTCGAGTGGAACACCGGCCGCACCGGCGTCATCGCCCCGCGCGCCGTCCTCGAACCGGTCGAGCTGGACGGCAGCGTGGTCACCTACGCGACCTTGCACAACGTCGCCGACATCACCCGGCGCGGCCTGATGCTCGGCGACAGCGTGGTCGTCTACAAGGCGGGTGACGTCATCCCGCGCGTGGAGGCTCCCGTGGTGCACCTCCGCACCGGCGCCGAGCGGCCGATAGCCTTCCCGCAGGTCTGCCCGACCTGCGGTGACGCGATCGACACCTCCCAAGAGCGGTGGAGGTGCGTACGCGGCCGGGCCTGCCGGGTGATCGCCTCCATCGGCTACGCCGCCGGGCGTGACCAGCTCGACATCGCGGGCCTGGCCGACAACCGCATCCGGCAGATGCTCGACGCCGGCCTCATCGCCGACTTCGCCGACCTGTTCTTCCTGACCCGCGACCAGCTGCTCGGTCTTGAGCGCATGGGCGAGGTCAGCACCGACAATCTGCTCGCCGCCCTCGAGCGGGCCAAGTCACAGCCATTGAGCCGGGTTCTCTGCGCGCTGGGTGTGCGGGGCACCGGCCGCTCCATGAGCCGCCGCATCGCCAGGCACTTCGGCACGATGGAGGCCATCCGCGCGGCGGACGCCGAGGCGATCCAGGCAGTGGAGGGCATCGGCCCTGAGAAGGCGCCCGTCGTGGTGGCCGAACTTGCCGAACTCGGCTATCTCATCGACAAGCTCGTCCGGGCCGGCGTCACCATGACAGAACCGGGCGTCATCATGACCGAACCCGGCGCCGCAGGTCCGTCAGGCGCCACGGGCGCGCCAGGCGCCACGGATCCGTCAGGCGCCACAGGCCGGGCGGGCGTCACGGGCGTCTCCGGCGGCGAGGCCGGCGCGGGGGCCGCGCTCCCGCTGGCGGGCATGTCCGTCGTCGTCACCGGCACGATGACCGGGCGGCTGGCGGCGCTGTCGCGCAACGAGATGAACGAGCTGATCGAACGCGCGGGGGGCAAGGCCTCGTCGAGCGTCTCCGCCAAGACGGCTCTTGTGGTCGCCGGTGACAAGGCCGGCGCCAAGCTGGCCAAGGCCGAGAGCCTCGGCGTGCGCGTCGTCACCCCCGAACAATTCACCGACCTCGTCACCCCCGTCCCGGCCACCGACTGACACACCACCCCAGGGCCGCCGCCCGCCCCAGCGTGGGGCGCTCGAGTGCGAAGAGCGAAGGTCACCCGACGGCGCCGATCCCCGGCGCCAGGGCACAGGACCGGGACACGGGACCGGGACAGGGACACGGGACCGGGACAGGGACACGGGACCGGGACGGCTTACGCCCCGGTGGGCACCTCGACCGGGCCATTGTCAAGGAAGGTCACAAGACGGCGCGCGCCTCCTGGTGACCAGAACGCGGGCGGCCCGGCCGCGCCCCGGTGCGGGGCTGGGCCGGGCCGGAGGAGGAAGACGGCGCGGCGGGGGGTCACAGGACTGCGCAGCCGATGGTGACGGGGACGCGGGGGGACCAGCGGCCGGAGAGGACGTCGTAGGCCTGGGCGTAGCCGTTGGCGGCCTTGCCGGCGCGCGAGCAGTCGAAGGCGCCGGTCTTCTTGCCGAAGCTGCCGCCCGCGAAGCCGCCGTGGGCGCCGGCGGTGACGGTGCCGCTCCAGTACGTGCGGCCGGTGTTGTAGCGCAGGTAGAGGCGCACCTGGCCGAAGTTGTAGTGGTCGCTGCTGAGCTTGATCCGCGGGATGTCGTCGACGGAGGTCGACGTCGAGGTGCCGTCGCCGTTGTCGCGCGGCGGGACGGTGTACCGGTTGATCCACAGGCGGGCGCTGACCTTGCGGTCGGCGGCCTGCGCGTTGTCGACGGCGGCCTGCCGGCGCACGGCCGGGCTGACGCACACGTCGTCGCCGCTGAAGGCCTCGCGCCAGACGAAGCCGGTGACGCAGGTGTGGGCGCCGAACGCGCCGGAGGTCCAGCGTCCGGCGGCGGCCGCGTTGTCCGAGCGGGTCTGGGTGCGCGTGCCGGGGGTGACGCAGACATGGTCGGCGGAGCGGGCCTCGCGCCAGACGAAGCCCTCGCGGCAGGTGTCGGGGCCGAAGTCGCCGGAGGCGGCGGAGGCGGACGTCGCGGGGACGGTGACCGAGAGGCCCGCCACGGCGGCGACGGCGAGTCCGAGGAGGGTGCGCTTCATCGTTGTCTCCTGAGTGTGAGAGCGGCCTGTCCCCGGTTGGTCTTGTCCAGGGCTTCTTGCACTGGTCTTGTCCAAGGCTTCTTGCACACTCAAGAGATAGAGCCGGTCACCTGCAGGTTCATTGACCACCGCTTGACGCCACCCGCCGCAAGCGCCCTGCAAGGCCGTCAAGCCGGTGCAAGTCCGCCCAGGCCCGGCAAGGCGCGACCCACCCGCCGACACGAGCGGCGGCACGGCCGCCGCCGGCCTGACGAGGGTGCCGCTGCCGGCGACGGTACGCGAGATCGCCCTCGCGTACGCGGCCGTCGGCGGCGCTCACAGCCGACCGGACAGGTACGGCGTTCCACGAGACGACGTTCGCGGCGGCGTGGCGGGAGCCGGCGGGCGTTGGGGGCAAGGTCACAGGGGACGGCGGGCCGGGCTTCGACGATCGCCATGGCGTGGGCGACGGCGCCGCGGAACTCGGACGGGCGTTGGAGCGGGGTCAGAGGGAGACGGCGAACAGGACGCGGCGGCCGCGGAACTCGGTGACGCTCCAGAGCTGGTTCTTCTCGTTCCAGCAGGTGAGGTCCTCCGGGCCTACCGGGAACTTGCGGACCTGCGCCGGCTGCCCGTGCGGGACGACCAGGAGCGAGCCGTTCTTGACCGAGGAGGCGGCCTGGCTGAGGTACCAGCGTCCCTTGTGCGACAGCGCGCCCTGGATCTTGCCGGCCGGCAGCGAGAACGCGTGGGCGGCGGGGGCGATCCCGTCCGCGCCGACGGCGAGCGTGCCGCCGGAGTCGAGGTTCCAGCGCGCCACCCGCCCGGCCTTGCCCGGCTCGTCCGCGGGGTCGACGTACTCGCCGGAGACCAGCATGTGCGGGCTCAGGCTCCGGTCGACGGCGGCGAAGGAGAACCGGGCCGAGCCGGTGCCGCTCCAGGCGTCCACCTGCGGCATCACGTACCGGTACCCGAAGGCGTGGTACTTGCCGCCGCGCAGGCCGATCTTGTCGTCGTCCCCCCGCACCTCGTAGATGTGCCGGGTGTCGAAGACGCGGACGCCGCGGTTGGTGTCGACGACATAGAGCAGGTCGCCGTACCAGGCGATGCCGCCGGCGTGGATGTTGATCGCCTTGTAGTCGGCGCCCGTGACGGGTTCGACGAGCAGGACGTGCCGGTACTTGCGGGAGGCGGTGCTGAGGAAGGAGACCCGCACGCCACGTTCGGCCGGCTTCTCCTCCGGTTTCCAATACCAGGTCACCGCGAACACCTGGGCGCCCCCGCGGCCCGCCTCCGAGCTGCCGGTGATTCCCTGCGGATACCAGTCGGGCGTGTCGTTGTCGCCCTTCTCGAAGCAGTACCAGTCGGCCGGCCTGGGGGACATCGAGCCGAACGCGGTCGTGCCGCCCTTGTGGACGGCGGTGCGGTTGGCGTCGGCCAGCACGGTCGTCAGCTTGCGGGCCGGGAGGGCGGCGGCCAGCGCGGCGACCGCCTGCGGGAGCTCGCGGGTGTCGCGCCGCAGCCGGAACGGCGCCGGGTCCGTCCCCGTCATGAGGCTCGGGCTCATGTAATGCCCCCCGGTCACACGTCGGGAGCGGGACCGTCGCGGTCAGGCCGGTCACTCCCGCTCGGCCATTGATCAATCACGACAGTCTGCCGTAGGAGCGACATATCCGTCTACGTAATGCCGCATCCCACAGCAGGTCCTGGCGGCGGTCGTACGGCCGCGCGATCGCGTCGGCGGGGAATGCGCCGATCGGACACGCTCGGTGCGCGCGGGCGGCGGGGAACGAGCGAGGCGGGCGCGGGGAAAGCATGACTCTCGCGAGCGCGCATGCGAAGGACCGGGTACGGGGCGCGCCGTACCCGGTCCTGTTCCCGCTGGCGGGGGGGGGGGGGGGGGGAGGGGGGGGGGGGGGGGGGGGTCGGGGGGGGGGGGGGGGGGGGGAGGGGGGGGGGGGGGGGGGGGGCGGGTGTCGCGGAAAGGAGGGCCCGTC
>NZ_JBVJHR010000001.1:38650-63631 GCF_055586705.1 Sphaerisporangium sp. NPDC049457
GGGGGGGGAAAAAGGAGGAGGGGGGGGGGGGAAACGAACGACCCGCGAGAGCGCGAAGGCGGAGCAGGGGGTAGGTTGCTCCCCCCACCACCCCCCCCCCCCCCGGGGGGGGGCTCCCCCCCCCCCCCCCCGGGACGCGGGATCGTCTCCACGGGGAGGCGGGGTCACCTCCTCACCGCGGACTCCTGATCAGCCGACCGTGCAGGCGGTCCCGTTGAGGGTGAAGGAGGTCGGCGAGCCGTTGTTGGAGGACCAGGTGCCCTGGAACCCGAACGAGGTGGTGCCGTTCGCCGGGATCGACCCGTTGTGGTCCACGTTCCTGGCGGTCACGGAGGAGCCGTTCTGGGAGACGGTGGCGTTCCAGGCGTTGGTGACCCGCGAGTCCCCCGGGAAGGTGAAGGCGAGCGTCCAGCCGTTGACGGCGCTCGCGCTGCCGACGGTGATGTTGGCGGTGAACCCGCCGGCCCACTCGCTCTTGCTGTAGGTGACCCGGCAGGAGCCGCCGTTGTTGCCACCACCGGAGGAGGTGGTCACCGAGACGGTGTTGGAGGACTGGGAGGTGTTGCCCGCCGCGTCGCGCGCCCGCACCGAGAAGGAGTACGACGTCGAGGCGGACAGCCCGGTGACGTTGTAGGACGTGCCGCTCGCGGTGCCGACGAGGGTGGAGCCGCGGTAGACGTCGTACCCGGTCACGCCGACGTTGTCGCTGGAGCCGTTCCAGGCCAGGCTCACGCCGCTGGAGGTGACGTTCGAGGCCCGCAGGTTGGACGGCGCGGACGGCGCCTGCGTGTCGCCGCCGTTGCCGCCTCCGACGCTGTAGGAGAAGTTGTTCACCGCCAGGCCGGCGCCGCCCACCCAGGGCTCGAAGCCGGCCTGCACGCTGGTGATGTACCACGAGTTCTGCGCGTAGCCGCGGTTCACCATGTCGCTGTAGAACGTGCTGACGTTGAAGCTGATCGAGCTGGTCGGCGAGGTGCGCACGTACGACACGACGTTCCAGCCGATGTTGCCGAACCAGACGTCCCAGGTGCCGCCCGCCAGGTTCACCGTGCCGACCCTGTTGCCGACCGGCTGGACCGACCCGGTGTGGTTCAGCCACACCATCAGCTCCGCCCCGGTGTTCTGCCCGTCCGTGCGGGCCGTCGGGTCGAACCAGACGTCGTAGGCGGCGTCGTAGATGCTGGAGCCGGCCGAGTAGTTCATGCTGACGCTGGTCTGGATGCTGGAGAACCTGCTGTCGGAGACCCGCATGGGCAGGCTGCTGCCCGAGCTGCAGTTGGCGTAGTGACAGCCGGCGTAGACCGCGGGGTAGGAGCCGGGGGCGCCGTTCTGCGGCTTGTTGTGGCTCGCCTCGGTGATGGTGAACCCGCTGGAGGTGACGTTGATGCACTGCCGGGTGTCGTCGCCCCAGTTGTTGTTGATCACGACGTACTTGCCGCCCGATATGGTCGTGGCGCCGTACTTCTCGCAGATCACGGTGTCCGCGCGGGCCGGGCCGGCGATCACCGCCGTCATGAGGATGGAGCCCACAACGGCGAGGACGGCCGTCAAGGCTCTCAGTACTCGGCGTTTCATCATGCCTCCGGGGGGTGGAGTGGTGGGAGCGCTCCCATCTGCCGCGACCCTAGGTTGGCTCACCATTCAGCGACAGGACCGGTTAGCGGAAACGCTCTTCCCTGGCGCTCTGAGCAGGCAGTACGCCCGTCTTTTCCTTGAAACTTTCAGTTCCGGAGGACAGGGCCGCCGCGGCGCGGGCCACGTTGCCCGGCATCCGGCCGAAGATCAACCCATGGAAGGGGTACACCGCCCACCAGTACAGATGGCCCATCAGCCCGCGCGGGTGGAAGATCGCCCGCTGGCCGTAGACGGTCCGGCCGTCCTCTCTGCGGCAGAGCAGTTCCAGCCAGGCCAGTCCGGGCAGCCGCATCTCGGCGCGCAGCCGCAGCAGGCGGCCCGGCTCGATCTCCTCCACCCGCCAGAAGTCCAGCGCGTCGCCCACCCGCAGCCGCGCGGGGTCGCGTCTCCCCCGGCGCAGGCCCACGCCGCCGACCGCGCGGTCGGCCAGGCCGCGGATCCACCAGGCAAGGGGCAGCGAGTACCAGCCGTGGCCGCCGCCGATGCCCTCGATCACCCGCCACAGCGCCTCGGGGGACGCGTCCACCGCCCTGGCCCGCTCGTCCACGTACAGGCTGCCGCCCGCCCAGTCGGGGTCGGTCGGCAGCGGATCGCTCGGGGCGCCGGGCGTCGAGGCCGACGACCAGCGCGTCGCCACGTCCGCCTCCTTGATGCGCAGCAGGGCGAGTCGCACGGCCCGCCCGAAGCGGGTCAGCCCTTCCTCCGGGTCCGGGATGTACCGGGCGATGTCGTGCTCCCGGCAGACCGCCTCGTTGCGCAGCGACTCCACCAGCGGACGGGCCACGCTCGCGGGGACGGGGGTGACCAGCCCCACCCAGTGGCTGGACAGGCTCGGGGTGAGCAGTGGCACCGGGATGACCAGCCGGGGCGGCAGCCCGGCCGCGGCGGCGTAGCCCTGCATCATCTGCGCGTAGGTCAGGACGTCCGGGCCGCCGATGTCGAACGCGCGGTTGAGGCCCTCGGGCAGGTCGGGGGCCCGCACCAGGTAGCGCAGCACGTCCCTGATCGCGATGGGCTGGGTGCGGGTGCGCACCCAGCGGGGGGTGGTCATGACCGGCAGCCGCTCGGTGAGGTGGCGCAGCATCTCGAAGGACACCGACCCCGAGCCGATGATCACCGACGCGCGGAACGCCACCGTGGGCACCCCCGAGGCGAGCAGGATGGCCTCCACCTCCGCGCGTGAGCGCATGTGCGGCGACGGCCGCTCGGACGGGGCCAGGCCGCCCAGGTACACGATGCGGCGCACCCCGGCGTCCCGGGCGGCCGCCGCGAACGTGGCCGCCGCGACGCGGTCGCGCTCGGCGAAGTCGCGGCCGGCGGCCATGGTGTGGACCAGGTAGAAGGCGACCTCCACGCCCTCCAGCGCGGCCCGCGTCGCCACCGGGTCGGTGGCGTCCGCCTCGGCGACCTCGACCCGGTCGCGCCACGTCTGGCCGCGCAGCCGCCCGGCCGTCCGGGCCATGCACCGCACGGAGTGGCCGGCGTCCAGCAGCGCGGGCGCCAGCCGGCCGCCGATGTAGCCGGTCGCGCCCGTCACCAGGCATCGAGCCATCTCATCACCCCCTTGTGGATTCGTGCCCGCGACGAGGAACGGTTGCTCCTCGCGTCCAGTCCCACCCCCGAGGCGATCTCATTTCCTGGGCGGATCATCCTGGTGATACGGGGTAGACCACCGACGTCCAGCAACGAAAGAGGGCAATTCATATGCTTTACGGCAAAGAGCATGTCGAACGCTATAGGGCCACAAACGGCAAGGAAGGTCACGACTGGAACGGCACGACCGTCCTGCTGCTCACCACCAAGGGCCGCACCAGTGGCAAGGAGTTCGTCAACCCGCTGATCTACCAGCAGCACGGCGACGACTACATCGTCGTCGCCTCCAAGGGCGGCGATCCCAAGTCGCCGGACTGGTACCTGAACCTGCAGGCCGACCCGGACGTCGAGGTGCAGGTCAAGGGCGACCGGTTCCGGGCCAGGGCCCGCACGGCGACGCCGGAGGAGAAGCCGGAGCTGTGGCGGCTCATGGCGGCGACCTGGCCGCAGTACGACGAGTACCAGACCAAGACCGACCGGCAGATCCCTGTCGTGGTCCTGGAACGCGCCGGCGGCTGACCCCGGGCCCGCGCCCTGGTTCCGGGCCGCCGCCCCGGCGCTGCCCCTCCGGCACAGTCGCTCCGGCATCACCGTCCGGGCCGCCGCTCTGGCACCCCGCTCTGGCACCGCCGCTCCGGGCCGCCGCTCCCTTCACCGGCCGCGGCCCGCGGGCGGCAGGCGGCGGGCGGTGGCCCTGACGGCTCGGGATTTGCGAAGATGTGCGGGCGGTACCACGGGGGACGGCCCGGACGGCGGTCCGGGCCTCACGGCCGTCCGGTCGTGACGATCCCGCGCCAGCGCGCGACCAGGGAGGCACGGGTGGACGGCGGCAAGCAGACGGCCGAGATCATGATCGCCGAGGCGCGGAAGGCGTTCTGGGTCATGGTCGGGTTCCTGGGGCTGATCTGGGTCGTCCAGATCCTCAACTCGATCACCGGCTACGCCCTCAGCCAGTCGTTCGGCATCGTCGCCCGCGACCCCGCGCGGCTGCCCGACATCGTCACCGCGCCCTTCCTGCACTGGAGCTGGGCGCACATCGAGGGCAACTCCGGGCCGCTGTTCGTCTTCGGCTTCCTCGCCGCCTACCGGGGAGTGGTCAAGTTCCTCGGGGTGACCGCGCTGATCGCCGCGGCGAGCGGGCTCGGCGTCTGGTTCGTCGCCGGGCCGAACAGCGTCACGGCGGGCGCGAGCGGCGTGGTGTTCGGGTACTTCGGCTACATCCTGGTCCGGGGCGTCTTCGACCGGCACCGCATCGACATCGTCGTCGGCCTCGTCATGGCCCTCTGCTTCGCCTACCAGTTCACCGGGCTGCTGCCGACCGACGAGTTCAGCTGGCAGGGCCACCTGTTCGGCTTCGTCGGGGGCATCCTCGGCGGCTGGCTGTTCCGCGAGCGGCGCCCGCGCGCCGCGACGGCGCTCCCGGGCGCGGGCGCTACCGCCCGGCCGCTGGGGGACGCCGCCCCACGCGGGCTGAACCGGCCCGCCCCCACCGCCGGCACCGACCCCTCACGCGCCGCCCTGATGAAGGAACTCGACGACCTGGGCCTGTGAGCGCCATCAGAGGTCACCTGGTCTCGCCGGGCCGGCGCGGGCCGATATCGTCCCCTGTGTGACCGTGCTCATCGATCCGCCGAACTGGCCGGGGCCGCGCGGCCTGCTCTGGTCCCACCTGGTCAGCGACGCCTCGCTGGAGGAACTGCACGCGTTCGCCTCCCGGCTCGGCGTGCCGCCGCGGGCGTTCGACCGCGATCACTACGACGTGCCCGAGACCGTGTACGACCGGGCGATCGGCCTGGGCGCCGAGGCGGTGTCCTCGCAGACCCTGGTGAGACGCCTCACCGCGGCCGGGCTGCGCCGCCGGCGCCGCGTCAGGACCTGAACGGCCCGGCCAGCTCGGCCAGCTCGGCCAGCATGTTGCGCCGGGCGGCGCTCTCCCACAGTTTCCTGGCCGGCGGGGTGCGGTACAGCTCCGGCATCGCGAGCAGGCCTTCCAGCACCCGCGCCCGGCCCGCCCTGAACGCCTCGTCGGGCACGTGGCGGTACTCCTCGCGCACCGCGCGCGCGTAGGCGTCGTAGCCGGGCCCGGCGAGCACGGCGAGGTCCGCGTCGCACAGCACCTCGCCGTCGCGGTCGCCCGGCGCCGGATCGTGCCCGGCGGTCACCCGCACCAGCCGCGCCACCTCGCCGGCCCGCCGGGCTCCGAGGACGCCGGCGAGCCGGGCGAGCCGCGACCGCGCGAGCTGGGCGCTGCGCTCCTCGTCCCAGCCCGGCCGCCCGTCGTACACCGCGTCGTGGAACCAGGCGGCCAGCCGGACGGCCACCGGGTCGGCCGCGAAGCCGGCGAGCGGCTCGACGGCGTCGAGCACCGCGCGCAGATGGCCGACCGTGTGGTAGCGCCGGTGCGGCTCCGACCAGCGCGCGATCAGCTCGGCCCCCACGGCCGCGGCCGCCGCCGAGCTCCCGGCGAGCCGCGCCCACGTCTCCGCCAGATCATCCATGCCCTTCATGGTGCCGGGTGGCCCGCTCCTGCGGCGCACCGGGGCTCAGCCGTGATATCAGCCGGCGACATCAGTCGGCGATGTAGGACAGCGAGCGCACCTCGTAGCCCAGGATTCTGCTGCCGCGGACGTGCATCAGCAGGGCGCCGCCCTCGTAGGAGTACGCGCACACCTTGCCGCCGGTCTCGGGGGTGCATCCCTGGTAGAAGTACCCGACGCCGCCGAATCTGGTGCGGAACAGCTTCTTCACCACGGCCGTCGTGGCGATCTCCAGGCCGCGGTTCCTGTCACCGGCCTTCCACGCCGCGAACAGGTGCTTGGCGGCCTTGTCGCCGGTCGTGAGGTGCCGCGACTCGTACACCTTGGTGACGGTGCCCCTGGAGACGACCATCAGGATGCCGTCGAGGCCGCCGGGCACGCGCACGCTGGTGTGGACGAACCGGCACGCACCGCCTTCGCAGCCGGCGAACTCGTCCGGCGCGCGGTAGGCGTACGCGAACAGCGTCCTGACGGCGGCGGGGGTGGCGACGGCGGCGGCCGCCTTCCTGTCGTCGCGCAGCCACGCCCGGAACAGCTTGTTCGCGACCTTCCCCGGCGCCCGCGCCGCCGTGCCCGCGCTCCCCGCACCCGCCGCTTTCACGGCTTTCACCGCTGAGACGCCCGCCGTCGCGCCACCCGGTGACGCGGCGCCCGCGTACGCGGCGCCCGCCCCCGCCGCGCCCACCGGCAGCGCCAGCGCTCCCGTCACCGCCAGGACGACGGCGGCCTTGGATCCACGCATTTCCACTCCCTCTCCCCCGGGGCTCCGCACGGCCCCCGCAGAAGACGCGGGGCGGGGCGGGAGGGTTCACCAGGCGGACCCGGCACCGGCTCGTGGACCGACCATGGCGCGGTCTTCGGCAGTATTGACTGTGTGAGCCTCCTCGAGCACCTTCCCAAGGACACCGGCCCCGACGCCCTCTTCGAGGCCTTCGTCGACTGGAACACCCAGCGCGGGCTGACGCTGTACCCGGCGCAGGAGGAGGCGCTGATCGAGATCCTGTACGGCAACAACGTGATCCTGGCCACGCCGACCGGCTCCGGCAAGAGCCTGGTGGCGGCGGGCGCGCACTTCGCCGCCCTGGCCACGGGCGAGCGCACCTTCTACACCGCGCCGATCAAGGCCCTGGTGTCGGAGAAGTTCTTCGACCTGTGCGCGGTCTTCGGCACCGACAACGTCGGCATGATGACCGGCGACGCCGCCGTGAACCCGTCCGCGCCGATCATCTGCTGCACGGCCGAGATCCTGGCCAACATCGCGCTGCGCGACGGCGCGCAGGCCGACATCGGCCAGGTCGTCATGGACGAGTTCCACTTCTACGCCGAGCCCGACCGCGGCTGGGCGTGGCAGGTGCCGCTGCTGGAGCTGCCGCACGTGCAGTTCATCCTGATGTCGGCGACGCTCGGCGACGTCACCCGGTTCGAGGCCGACCTGACCCGGCGCACCGGCCGCGAGACCTCGGTGGTGCGCTCGGCCACCCGGCCGGTGCCGCTGTACTACAGCTACCGCACCACGCCGCTGCACGAGACGCTGGAGGAACTGCTGTCCACGCAGTCGGCGCCGGTGTACGTGGTGCACTTCACGCAGGCGGCGGCCATGGAGCGCGCGCAGGCGCTGATGAGCGTCAACATGTCCACCAAGGCCGAGAAGGACGCCATCGCCGCGCTCATCGGCAACTTCCGCTTCACGACCAGGTTCGGCCGGGCGCTGTCGCGGCTGGTGCGCCACGGCATCGGCGTCCACCACGCCGGCATGCTGCCCAAGTACCGCCGGCTGGTCGAGCGGCTGGCCCAGGCGGGCCTGCTCAAGGTCATCTGCGGCACCGACACGCTGGGCGTCGGGGTGAACGTCCCCATTCGCACGGTGCTGTTCACGGCGCTCAGCAAGTACGACGGCAACCGCGTGCGCCTGCTGCGCGCCCGCGAGTTCCACCAGATCGCCGGCCGGGCGGGCCGCGCCGGCTTCGACACCCTCGGCTACGTCGTCTGCCAGGCCCCCGACCACGTCGTCGAGAACGAGAAGGCGCTGGCCAAGGCGGGCGACGACCCCAAGAAGCGGCGCAGGGTCGTCCGCAAGAAGGCCCCCGAGGGCTTCGTCAACTGGAGCGAGGAGACCTTCGAACGCCTGCAGAAGGCCGAGCCCGAGCAGCTGAACTCGCGGTTCAAGGTCAGCAACGCGATGCTGCTCGCCGTCATCAACCGTCCCGGCGACTGCTTCGCGGCGATGAGGCACCTGCTGACCGACAACCACGAGGACCGCAAGGCGCAGCGGCGGCACATCGGCCACGCCATCGCGATCTACCGGTCGCTGCTGGCCGGCGGGGTCGTCGAGAAGCTGCGCGAGCCGGACGAGCACGGCCGCATGGCGCGGCTCACCGTGGACCTGCAGGAGGACTTCGCCCTCAACCAGGCCCTGGCGACGTTCGCGCTGGCCGCGTTCGAGCTGCTCGACGCCGAGTCGCCGGTCTACCCGCTGGACATCGTGTCCATCGTCGAGTCCACGCTGGACGACCCGCGGCAGATCCTGCACGCGCAGCTCAACAAGGCCCGCGGCGAGGCCGTGGCGCAGATGAAGGCCGACGGCGTCGAGTACGAGGAGCGCATGGAGCTGCTCACCGAGGTCACCTACCCGATGCCGTTGCAGGACCTGCTGTTCGGCGCGTACGAGACCTACCGGCGCGGGCACCCGTGGGTGGGCGACTACGCCGTCAGCCCCAAGTCGGTCGTGCGCGACATGTACGAGCGGGCGATGACCTTCGCCGAGTACGTCCAGTTCTACGAGCTGGCCCGCTCGGAGGGCACGGTGCTGCGCTACCTGGCCGACGCCTACCGCACGCTCAGCCGCACCGTCCCCGACCACATGAAGACCGAGGACCTCCAGGACCTCATCGAGTGGCTCGGCGAGCTGGTGCGCCAGGTCGACTCCAGCCTGCTGGACGAGTGGGAGCAGTTGCAGAACCCGACCGAGGAGCTCGAACGGCCGGGCCTTGAGGAGAACACCCGGCCGGTCACCGCGAACCGGCGCGCCTTCCGGGTGCTGGTGCGCAACGCCATGTTCCGCATGGTCGAGCTGTCGGCGCTGGAGCGGTACGAGGAACTGCACGAGCTGGCCGACATCGACTGGGAGGACGCGCTCGACGGCTACTTCGAGGAGCACGACGAGATCGGCACCGGGCCGGACGCCCGCGGGCCGGCGCTGCTGCTCATCGAGGAGGAGAAGGAGCTGTGGCGGGTGCGGCAGGTGCTGCACGACCCGGCGGGCGACCACGACTGGGGCATCAGCGCCCAGGTCGACCTGGCCGCCTCCGACGAGGAGGGCCGCGCCGTCGTCCACGTCATCGCCCTGGACCGCCTCTGACGCGGGCCGCGCCGGAGGCTCCGGCTCAGCCTCCCGAGGTGGCCACCTCGGCGTCCCCGGGGACGGCGGCGTCGCCGGGGTCGTCGAGCCAGCCGTCGGGCAGGTGGACGCGCTCGCGGGCGGTGGACTTGCCGCGCGGCCCGTCGGCGGCCTCGCCGGGCCACGGCTGACCGGCCGGCAGCGCGGCGAGGTGCTCGCGCAGTTCGGCGAGCGAGCCGGCGGTGGCCAGGTCGCGGCGGAGCCCGGCGCCGACGGTGAACCCCTTGAGGTACCAGCCGACGTGCTTGCGGAAGTCCAGGACGCCGTGCGTCTCGCTGCCGAAGCACTCGACCAGCAGCTCGGCGTGGCGGCCCATCGTCGCGGCGACCTCGCCCAGGGTCGGCCGCGCACGCTCGGGGCGGCCCTCGAAGGCGTCGTCCAGGTCGCGGAAGAGCCACGGCCGGCCCAGGCAGCCGCGGCCGACCACCACCCCGTCGCAGCCGGTGCG
Source organism: Sphaerisporangium sp. NPDC049457 (assembly GCF_055586705.1). NCBI lineage: Bacteria > Bacillati > Actinomycetota > Actinomycetes > Streptosporangiales > Streptosporangiaceae > Sphaerisporangium > Sphaerisporangium sp. NPDC049457. The sequence goes on from NZ_JBVJHR010000001.1 coordinate 48,261, forward strand.
CCGCATCATCCGGACGGCGTCGTCGGCGCTCCAGATGTCGCCGTTGCCGAGCACGGGGATCTCGGGGACGGCCTCCTTCAGGCGGGCGATGGCGTCCCAGTCGGCGGTGCCGCCGTAGTGCTGCACCGCCGTGCGGGCGTGCAGGGCGACGGCGGCCACCCCCTCCTCGGCGGCGATGCGGCCGGCGTCGAGGTAGGTCAGATGGTCGTCGTCGATGCCCTTGCGCATCTTGATCGTGACCGGCAGCGTCCCGGCTGCCGCCACCGCGGCGCGCAGGATGCGCCGCAGCAGGTCGCGCTTGTACGGCAGCGCCGAGCCGCCGCCGCGCCTGGTGACCTTGGGCACCGGGCAGCCGAAGTTGAGGTCGACGTGGTCGGCCAGGCCCTCCGCGGCCACCATGGCGACCGCCGCGCCCACGACGGCGGGGTCGACGCCGTACAGCTGGAGGCTTCTCGGGCTCTCGCCAGGCTCGAAGCGGATCATCGCCAGGGTCTTGGCGTTGCGCTCGACCAGCGCCCTGGTGGTGATCATCTCGGAGACGTACAGGCCGCCGCCCTGCTCGCGGCACAGCGCCCGGAACGGCGCGTTGGTGACGCCCGCCATCGGCGCGAGGACCACGGGAGGCCAGACCTCGATCGCACCTATCTTCACCTGCTCATTTCTACCGCACCCTCCGGCGGCCGGCGCGCCGCGCCCGGTGGAGGGTGCACTGTTTGGACCGCGAGGAGCACGGGCGGCTAGATTGGGACGGGGCACCGCCCCCACGTGACATCGGAGGCCCTGGATGCTCCTGAGACTGCGCATCTCGCTGCCCGACCGGCCCGGTTCCCTCGGCCAGGTCACGCGCGTCCTCGGGGTCGCGGGCGCCGACATCACCCAGCTGCTCGTGCTCGAACGGGGCGAGGGCCGGGCGGTGGACGACCTGACGGTGTACTGGCCCGACTCGGCGCCGCGCGAGGCGCTGACCCAGTGCCTCGAAGGCGTCGCCGACGTGACCGTCGAAGGCGTCTGGACCACGCGAGAGGCGCCGGGCACCTACCCCGAGCTGGAGATCCTCAAGTACATCACCACCGCGGGCGACCGCGCCCTGGCCACGCTGATCGACTCCATGCCCGTGCTGTTCAGCGCCGACTGGGCCGCCGCCGGCACCGAGAAGGTCCCCCGCGCCGTCGTACACTCCAGCTGGCGGGCCCCCGAGGAGGTGCCGTTCCCCTCCATCACGCCGCCGCGCCCGGAGGCGCACACCCTGCCCTCCGGCCTGCACATCATCGCCGCGCCGCTGCCCCCGCTCGCGCTGACGTTCCTGCTGGCCAGGTCCGAGGGGCCGCCCTTCCACCGCATCGAGGTGCACAGGCTCACCCGCATCCTCGAAATCTTCCTCACGCTGCCCGCCATCGAGCGCACCGTGGCGCGCAACTTCCGCGGATCGGCCGCCGGTTAGGCACCGGCGCGGAAAACCCGCTAGAGTTCCTTCTCGTCACCGAGGGAGGCGATCCCCCGGGGGCGCACGCGGACGTGGCTCAGCTGGTAGAGCATCACCTTGCCAAGGTGAGGGTCGCGGGTTCGAATCCCGTCGTCCGCTCGGAGAGGTCTCCGCGCAGAGGCCTCGCCCGGTGGAGTGGCCGAGAGGCGAGGCAGCGGCCTGCAAAGCCGCGTACACGGGTTCAAATCCCGTCTCCACCTCTGCGCGACGATCGGCAGGCAAGGGCGATTAGCTCAGTGGGAGAGCGCTACCTTGACACGGTAGAGGCCACTGGTTCAATCCCAGTATCGCCCACCACCCGAAAGCCCCAGGTCACAGACCTGGGGCTTTCGCATGTTCCGCGAGGCCGGGCGACCCGTCGTCCGCCGCCGGATTCCCTCCGCGGGGCTCGTTCCGATGACCGGCGGATGACCCCAGCGCGCCAACGATGACGATAAATGTCCCTAAAACCGGCAGTTGCCATACGGCAGGCGCCCGCCGCCTGCTGATACTGAGGTAATGACCCAACAGAAAGAGCTGCGCCAGTTTCTGCGGTCGCGCCGGGAACGCCTGACGCCGCCGGACGTCGGCCTGCCCTGGCATGACGGTCGCCGGGTCACCGGGCTGCGCCGGGAAGAGCTCGCGCTGCTGGCGGGGGTGAGCGTCGACTATTACAGCCGTCTGGAACAGGGCCGCGCCCGCAACGTCTCCGACCAGGTCCTCACCGCGGTGGCGGACGCCCTCCAGCTGAGCGAACTCGAACGGCGCCACCTGTTCGACCTGGTGCGGTCGGCCTCCCTCCGCCGATCGAGTCGCCGGGCGACCGATTCCGGCCCGGTGCGGGTCGTACGGGCCAGGCCCGCGCTCCACGCCATACTGGTGGCGCTCGACCCGCTGCCGGCCGTGTTGCACGGCCCGCGCCTGGAAGTGGTGGGCATCAACAGGATGGGGAAGATCCTCTTCGACGACTTCGACGCCATGCCCGCGGCCGAGCGGAACATGGCGCGGTGGATGTTCCTCAACCCCAGGGCGCGGGAGGTCTACGTCGACTGGGAGGACATCGCCAGGCAGGTCGTGGCCATCCTGCGCGTCACCGCGGGACGCCACGGCTGCGACCGCGCCCTCGTGGCCATGGTCGAGGAGCTGCGCGCCCGCTCGGAGCCGTTCGCGCGCTGGTGGCGGGACTACGCCGTCTTCCAGCACACCTACGGCCCCAAGCGCCTGCGCCACAGCGCCGTCGGCATGATGACGCTCCACTACGAGACCCTGCATCCGCCGGTCGACCGCGACCTCCACCTCATCGTCTACACCGCCCCGCCAGGCTCCCCCTCCGAGGAGAAGCTGCGGCTGCTGTCCAGCTGGGCCACCGCGGGCGCCGTCCCCGCGTTCCACGAAAGCCGGGACCAGGGGGCCGATTAGCCCGCGTCCGATCAAGCCGGACGCCCGCCCGCGGCCGCCCGGCAGGTCTCGCGGCGGCTCGGGGCCGATAGAGTCCTGGCGTGGAGGCAGAAGGCGTGGCCGGGTTGCTCGCCGGCGCGGGGGTGGACGCCAGGCGGTACCGCACGGCGCTGGCGCTGCTGTGCGGCGGCGAGTGGTGGACGCTCGCCGACCTGGTGCGGGCCACGGCCACCTCCCGGCGCGGCATCGAGGCGCTGCTGCGCGTGACGTCGCCCGAACGGTCCGGCGAGCGGTTCCGGCTCACCCCCGAGCAGATCGGGCGCTGCCGCGACCTGCTCGGCGACGACGTCCTCCCGCCGCGGGAGGTCACCGTTTCCTCCCTGGGACGGCCGCCCGCGTCCGGCCCCGCCGACCCCGTCGGGCACCTGCTCCCCCGCCACGCCCAGGTGGTCGAGCGGCTGGAGAAGCTGATCGCGCAGGCTCCCCGTGGACGGCACGTGCTCGACCACGTCGCCGCGACGCCCGAGACCGTGGCGCGCAGGGCGCTGCTGCTCGGGACGCGGTTCTGGCTGGGGCGGGCCCGGCTGCTGTGCGTGGGCGACCACGACCTGACCTCGCTGGCGGTCAAGATGATCCACCCCGAGACCGACGTCACGGTGGTGGACATCGACGAGCGCATCCTCGCCTACATCGACGAGCAGGCCGAACGGCTCGGTTTCACGGTGCGCACCCTCTGGGCGGACCTGCGGCTCGGCCTGCCGCCCGCGGCGCGCGGCCAGGCCGACCTCGCGCTCACCGACCCGCCCTACACCCCCGAGGGGGTGGGGCTGTTCGTCGCCAGGGCGGTCGAAGGGCTGCGCGACCCGGACGAGGGGCGGGTGGCGCTGGCCTACGGGGCGAGCGAGCGCACGCCGATGCTGGCCCTGAAGGTGCAGAACTCCCTGCACGACCTGAACCTCTGCTACGAGGCCATGTATCCGGACTTCAACCGCTATTTCGGCGCGGAGGCCATCGGCTCGGCCGCCGACCTCTACATCCTGCGTCCCACCACCAAGACGCGGCCCGCCGTCGCGGCCCGGGTCGACCGCTACGTCACCGGCATCTACACCCAAGGGCCCCAGTCGGTCGAGTCGCGCCCGGACGCCGGCGTGGCCGCCCCGGACGCCGGCTTCGAGCCTGAGGTGCTGGTGGGCGACTGGCCGAAGGACCTCTCGCCCAGGACGCCGCGGGCCCGGCTGTCCACCTGGCTCGCCAAGCCGTACGCCGCGTCGCCGCGCCGCGTCGCCATCGCGGTGCCCGCGGGCCTCACGGCCGCGCTCCCCCGCCTGCTGCTGGCCACCCGGGCCGGCCACGTCCGGGTCTCGCCGGCCGAGCCGCTGCAAGACTTCGACTGGCCGGCCGAGCCGCTCTCCTCCGTCTACCGGCTGACCGCGGACGGCGCCGTCCTGGACGCCGTGCGGGTGGACCCGCCCGAGGACGAGACGGGACGCCTGCTGCGCGCGATCTTGGACAACGCGCACGGCAAGCTCGTCAACACCTGGCGCGAAGGGCTGATCCGCACGCGGCCCGAGCTGACCAAGAAGCAGGCCAGGGCCGCCATCGACGAGGTCGCCCCCTGGGCGGGCGACGTCACCGTCCTGGAACTGCCCGCGCACCGCCTGCGCGATCTCCGCGCGACGGTGGCCGCCTCGCTCGCCGGCGTCCCCCGCCCCGCCTGATCCCGCGCCCGCGCACGGCCAAGGTGCGCACCGGCGGTCCGGGCGGGCGGTGCCGAGCACCGACGAACACGGGCGGGCACGGACTGGCACGGGCGGGCACGGCTCAGGTGACCTCGCGGCGGGGCGGGGACCAGGTGTCGCAGGCGCCGGCGCGGCCGGAGCGGTGGCCCTTCTCCAGCCACCGCAGCTGCGTGGCCAGGCCGCCGTGGTCACGGACCCATTTCTGCGGGAGGGTGCCGAGGTAGATGTACCGGAACAGCGCCCAGGGCGGCATCGACCGGCCCATGGCGGCGATCGACACCCCCGCGAGGCACTCGGCCTGCAGTTCCAGGCGCCGGCTCACCAGGTCCTCGCTCGCGGCGGAGCGGGCGGCGTCGTAGGCCTCGTCCGTGTAGTCGGAGATGTAGGCCATGTTCTGGACGTGGTGGCCGTACTCGTGCGCGATCACCTCGGCCAGGACCGGCGCGGCCGCCGGGTTCAGCTCGTACCGGTCGACGACCACGTAGAAGATCCTGGTCTGGTCGCAGTAGGTGCCCTTGGCGCCCTTGAGGGGCATCAGCCCGCAGTCGCGGTCGCGCACCCGGTGCCGGACGAACCGGCGCGGGGGCAGCGTGTAGTACATCTTCGCCAGCGCGAACTGGCGGGCCCAGACGCGGTCGAGGCAGGAGGCGACGGCCCGCATGTACTTCTTGGTGGACGCCCAGACGCCGGCCCTGATCGCCGGCAGGCGGCATTTCGCCCCCGCCTTCGGCAGGGCGTACAGCGGGTTGTCCACCGCGGCCGTCCGGCCCCGCGGAGGGAGGATCGTCTTCGACCGGCGCTCCGCCCGTGCCAGGCGCGAGGGAGTGGGCGCCGCGGTCGCCGTCGGCGAGGACGCCGGCGTCGGGACGGCCGGGCGGGCGGCGGAGCTCCCGGCCGCCAGGGGCCGGACCGGCGCCGGACCGGGCGAGCGAACGGGCAGGGCTTGCCCGGCGTCGGCGGTCAGGAGCGCGCAGGCGACCAGCAACGGGAGAAGACGGCGCATGATCGCGAAGCTTAAGCACCGTTTATTACGAAATGACGGTCGATATGACCGATATAACCAAATAGCGGATGCTGTCCCGGCCGGCCCCGGCACGGAACCGAGCCCGGCCGGCCCGTCAGTCGCGGGCCATCGCGTCCAGGGTCTCCAGCATGTGCTCGCGCAGCTCGGTGAGGCGGACGTCCAGGATCAGCGAGGCGATCTCGGGGTTGCCCTGGATCATCTCGCGCAGGCCGCTGTGCCCGGGACCGTGGACGAAGCTGTGCCTGACCACCGTCTTGCCGGGCTCGTCGCCGGGCACCAGCTCGTAGTGCCACCGCGACGAGGGGCGGCCGGGGTCGCCCTCGGGGTCGAGCACCAGCCAGCCGAACGTGCGCGGCGCCTCCGCCTCGGTCACCACGCAGGTCACCGTCCAGACGCGGCCCTGGCGGCGGTTGCGTCCTTGGAAGCGGGTGCCCTCGCGGACCTCGGCGTGGCCGGGGTCGGCCCAGGCCCCGTGCTCGCACTCGGGGCTGAAGTCCCCGATGCGCGGCACCGCGGTGATCCTCTCCCAGAGGTGCTCGGGCGGCGCGTCCACGGTGACCTCCAGGTCCACCCGCGCGCCGGTGATGCCGTAGTCCTCCATGCCGACCCTCCGCAAGCTGCCGTGGCTCCGTCGGTGCCCACCTGGCGATGAGCTCCTGCGGCAACTATCCGCCGCGAGGAGCCGCCCGGTCTCGGCGGAGCGCGGCGGATACCGGTGCGTAGGGGTGCCGCTGGGGTGCGCGGCGGCACGGCCGCCGCTGCGCCGCCGGGGAGGCCGCCCGGGGGCGGGGTCGCGGTCACAGGTCGGGGGCGGCGGCGTCCATGAGGGGACGGACCTCGACGCCGGTGTAGCGGGCGTCCGGGATGAGCGCGGCCAGCTCGATCGCGCGCTTCTTGCTCGCGCACTCGACCAGGTAGTAGCCGCGGACGTGCTCCTCGGCCTCGGCGTACGGCCCGCCGGTGGCCTGGACGGCGCCGTGGCGCACCCGTACGGCGGCGCCGGTCGAGGGATCGGCCAGGGCCTCGGCGCCGACCATCTCTCCCGATGCGCTGATCGCCGCGACGAACCGGTCGTGGCCGGCGAAGATCTCCTGACGCGCCCGCTCGGGCAGCGCGTCCCAGATGGCCGGGTTCATGTAGATCATCAGCATGTACTTCACTCGCGCGCTCCCGGCGGGTCCGGCGCCTCCCGCGGGCGCCTCACACCCATGGGTCGGAGCCGCGGCCGCGTCCTCGACGTCACACCGGAGAGGTCTTGCGGGCGGCCGCCCGATCAGGCGGGCTCTTCGGCCGAGGAGCCGGTCGCGAGGGTGTGGCAGGCGCGCAGTTCCCAATGGCTGATGGCGGGGTCGTTCAGGACTTCGGCGACCGTGGCCTGGATCTGGTCGCTGGTGGTGTCGTCGGCGGTGTCGACCCGTATGACGATCTCACCGTTCGCCTGCCTAAGGTCTTTACGCCATTTGTCGGGAAGCAAGGCCAATATCCGGATGCCGTCGATGGGGGAATTGGCCGATGGCTGCGACGTGGCGGTGCGGTGCATCGTCAGCTCGACCAGCATCGTCACCCGTCCCTCGTTCAGTCCCAGGTGGTGCCCGGGATCATCGTGATGCAGCGGCCTATGCCGATGGTACCGCCGATGTTACCCGAGGGAGCGGTCACGACGATCGTGATGGAGGGGTTTGCCGGGAATGCGGGTTTTTGCATTTCCTTTTCCATTTCCGCGGGCGCGCATTTCGTCCGCGTGCAAAATGATCGGGGGATTCAACGCCCGATGGCCGGCGAATCGGTTCGCCCTCCCGGGCGTCGCCGCCGCGCCCTCGGCGGCGTCCGGGGCGCCGGCGGGACGGCGGCATCGCGGCGGGCATGGCGCCGGGCCACGTGCCGCCGTCGTGCCGCGCGCGCCGTCCGGCTGAGCGCGTGCCCGCCGGAGGCCGGGCGGCTCACGCGAAGAGCTTGGTCAGCCAGTCCTGCCACGCCTGCTCGACCTTCTTGGGATCGGCCTTGTCGGCGAAGATGTGGTGCCCCACCACCACCGTGTCGTGCTGACCCCGGATGAACCGGTACAACCCATCACCGGTCCGCACCCCCAGGAAATCCGGCGCCACATAGTCGGCCACACCCTCGATCGGCGCGAACCCCTCCGGCGTCAACCGGACCCGATCACCCTGCACCACCTTGCGGGTGAGCCCCAGCCCCCGCTCCAGCACCGACCACACCGGCTCCACCCCACCCCCACCAGGCCGCGCCGCGAACACCACCAGCGCGAACTGACCCGGAAAATGAGTCAGATACTGGTCCAGAGTGTGCAGATACATGTCCCAGCCGCGCTCCAACGCCTCACCTCCGCCTGCCACCCATCACCCAGAACACCGCTCTGCACCAGCCGCAGCACCGTGTTCTCCTGTCCGTTCCGCTGTCCGCGCCCCTCGATCAGGAACTCGAACGCCATGAACGTGCCGTTCTCGCCCTCCGCGCTGCGGAAGGCGAACCGCCGGTGCGGCTCCCACGCCGTGACCGTGGCCTCCACCGGGAAGTCGCCGAAGAACTGCACCGCCTTGCCGCCGACCCGCGGCTCCACCTCGTTGCGGCCCAGGAACCAGGAGTTCAACCCCGGCCCGCTCGCCACCGCCTCCCACACCCGGGCGGCACTCGCCCGCAGCTCGATCTCCTTACGCACTTCGAACGGGTGCGTCATGGCACTGCTCCTTCGGTCTCGATCTGGTCGTGACGCCGGTGCTCGGTGGCCGCCGTCCCGGTCCGCGGTCCGTCCGGCCATGGCTCTACGGTCGCACCGAACACTTTTTTTGTCAAGACTGCTGGAGTTGTCGGATGGCGGACATGCGAGAAGACCGGCCCGCCCTGACGGCGGACCGGTTCCCACCAGGGGATTCACCCCGGATCACGATGGCCGGCGCGTGCGCGCGGCCCGCGCGGCCCTCTCTCGGCCCGCGCGGACCCGTCGGCGACCGGCCGTCCCGCTAGGCGGACTCGCGCACGACGAGCTCGGTCGGCAGCACCACCGGGTCCGCCTGGCCGCCTTCGAGCATGCGCAGCAGCAGGCGCACCATGGCCGCCGCCTGCTCGCGGAACGGCTGGCGGACCGTCGTCAGCGGCGGCTCGGTGTAGCCGGCGGCCTCGATGTCGTCGAACCCGACCACCGCGACGTCGTCGGGCACCCGGCGGCCGGCCTGCCGCAGCGCCTGGAGCGCTCCGATGGCCATCAGGTCGTTGGCGACGAACACCGCGTCCAGCGCCGGGTCGTCCTCCAGCAGCTGCCGCATCGCCACGGCCCCCGACTCGCGGGTGAAGTCGCCGATGGCGACGATCGACCGCCGGTCGGACCCCTGCAGCACCGCCCGGTAACCGGCCAGGCGATCTTGACCGGCGATCATGTCCGGCGGCCCGGCGATCGTGGCGATGCGCCGCCGCCCGCGTTCCAGCAGGTGGCGCACGGCCATCTCGGCGCCGCCGACGTTGTCGTCGTCGACGTAGGGCAGGTTCACGTTGACGGCCGGCCGGCCGTAGGACACGGCGGGGACGCGCATGCGGGTGATCGCCGCCGGCAGCGGGTCGGCGCCGTGCATCGAGATCAGCATGACGCCGTCGACGTGCCCGCCCGTCAGGTAGCGCTCGACCCTGGCGTGGCTGGTCGGGTCGCCCGCGAGCATCAGCAGCACCTGTTTGTCGGCGGCCTCCAGCTCGGCGCTCGCCGAGCGGATCACCGTGGAGAACATCGGGTCGTCGGAGAACACCCTGGTCGGCGGCTCGGACACCACCAGCGCGATCGAGTCGGTCCGCTGGGTGACCAGACTGCGGGCCGCCAGGTTGGGGACGTACCCCATCTCCTCGACGGCGCGCATCACCGCGTCGCGCAACTCAGCGGTGACGGTCGTCCCCCCGTTGACCACCCGGGAGACCGTGGCCCGGGACACCCCCGCCCGCGCCGCCACGGCCTCGAGAGTCGGTCGTCTCATTCCCTTGTCCTCCAACGATGATTGTCTACGCCGACTCCCTGACCACCAGCTCGTTCTGCATGATGACAGGCTCACCCGGCGCGCCGTCCAGCAGCCCGAGCAACAGCATGGCCGCTGCCGCCGCCTGATCCCCCATCGGGCTGCGCACCGTGGTCAGCGGCGGCACGGTGTACAGGGCGGCCTCGATGTCGTCGAAGCCCACGACGGCCACGTCGTCCGGCACCCGGCGGCCGGCCTCCCGCAGGGCGTGCAGGGCCCCGATGGCCATCAGGTCGTTTGCCGCGAAGACGGCGTCCAGCGCCGGATCGTCCTCGAGCAGCTGCCGCATCCCCGCGGCGCCGGACACGCGGGTGAAGTCGCCGATGGCGACGATCGACCGGCGCCCGCTCTCGCGAAGCGTCTCGCGGTAGCCGGCCAGCCGGTCCCGCGAGGGGATCAGGTCGAGCGGGCCGGTGATCGTCGCGACCCGCCGCCGGCCCCGTGAGAGCAGGTGGCGGGCCGCGAGACGCGCGCCGCCCGCGTCGTCGTTTCCGGCGTACGGCACCCCGGCCGCCGACCTGCCGAACGACACCACGGGCACGCCCGCGCGCGCCAGCGACCCGGGCAGCCGGTCGGGGCCGTGCATCGGCACGAGCAGCACCGCGGCCACGTGCCCGGCCGCGACGAACCGCTCGGCCCGCAGCCGGCTCTCGTCGGACGCGGCCAGCATCAGCATGACCTGCTTGCCCGCGTCCTCCAGGACGCGGCTGACGGTGCGGACCACCGTGGAGAACATCGGGTCGTCGGACACCACACCCTGCGGCGGATCGGACACGATCACCGCGACCGTGTTGGTGCGCTGGGTCGCGAGGCTCCTCGCCGCGCCGTTCGGCACGTACCCCAGCTCGCGCACGGCCCGCAGCACCTGCTCGCGGATCACGGGGGTGACCGACGCCTCGCCGTTGACCACCCGGGACACGCTCGACTTGGACACACCCGCCCGCGCCGCCACCGCCTCCAAGGTGGGTCGTCTCATGTCAGTCCATTCTCCCTGATGACACCGCGGTACCAGGCTCCGCTGTCCTTCAGCAGCCGACGCTGGGTGTCGAAGTCCACCCGGACGATGCCGAACCTGCGGTCGTACCCCTCGGCCCACTCGAAGTTGTCCAGCAGCGACCAGACCAGGTAGCCGCGTACGTCCGCGCCCGCCTCGATGGCGGCGTGCACGGCGCGCAGGTGGGAGTCGAGGTAGGCGACGCGCTCGGCGTCGCGCACCCGCTCGCCCGGCTCCCCCGGCTCGCCCTCGCCCGGCTCGGCCGAGGTCACGACGTCCTCGAACGCGGCGCCGTTCTCGGTCACCATCAGTGCCGTCCCGGGGTAGTCCCTGGTCAGCTGGAGCAGCAGGCGCGACAGCCCTTCTGGAACGATCGGCCAGCCCATGGCCGTCTTCGGCACGTCCGCGGCGGGGAAGGCGATGTCCTCGCCGCCGGGCCAGGCGGCGTCGGCGGGCACGCCGGGCGCGGACCGCACCACGCAGGGGTTGTAGTAGTTGACCCCGATGACGTCGGTCGGCTGATGGGCGTCCTTGAGGTCGCCCTCGTGGATGTGCCCGAGGCCGCCGTGCCGCTCCAGGATCGCGAGCACCTCGGCCGGGTACTCCCCGAGCAGCACCGGGTCGAGGATCTGCCGGTGCATCATGGCGTTGGCGCGGGAGACCGCCTCCGCGTCGGCCTGCGACACCGGCGCGGCGGGGTCGAGCAGCTGCTCGGGCGTCACCATCGGCGAGGTGTTGACGACCAGCATGACCTCCTGCGCACCGGCCGCGCGCAGCGCCTGGGTGGCGAGCCCGTGGGCGAGCACGAAGTGGTGCGAGGCCAGCAGCGCCGACCGCGCGTCCGTGCGGCCGGGCGCGTGCACGCCGTTGCCGTAGCCGAGGAACGCCTGTATCCACGGCTCGTTCAGGGTGGTCCAGTGCCGGACGCGGTCGCCGAGGCGGGCGTGCACCACCTCGGCGTACTCGGCCAGCCGGTAGGCGGTGTCCCGGGACGTCCAGCCGCCGCGGTCCTCCAGCGCCTGGGGCAGGTCCCAGTGGTACAGGGTCACGTACGGGGTGACGCCGGCGCCGGCGAGCTCGTCGACGAGACGGTCGTAGAAGTCCAGCCCCCGCGTGTTGACCGGCCCTGTGCCGTCCGGCCGCACCCGCGGCCAGGAGACCGAGAAGCGGTAGGCGCCGAGGCCGAGCTCGGCCATCAGCCGGACGTCCTCCGCGTAGCGGTGGTAGTGGTCGCACGCCACGTCGCCGGTGTGCCCGGAGGCCACCTTGCCCGGCGTGTGCGAGAAGGTGTCCCAGACCGACGGCCCGCGGCCGTCGTCCCTGACCGCCCCCTCGATCTGGTAGGCCGCCGTCGAGGCGCCCCAGACGAACCCTTCGGGGAAGACCGCCCGCCCCTGCGTCAGATGCGAAGGCAGGGTCCCCCGAGTAGGAACGGTCATCATCATCCTTTCACTGCTCCTTGCATGATTCCGCCGATGATCTGCTTGCCGAGCAGGCCGAAGACGATGACCAGCGGCAGCGTGCCGAGCGCGGTGCCGGCGAGGCTGAGGGCGTAGTCGCTGATGTAGCCCGCGGCCAGCGTCGAGAGGGCGACCTGCACGGTCGGGTTCTCCGGGGTCAGCACGATGAGCGGCCAGAAGTAGTCGTTCCAGGCCGACATGAACGTGAGCATGCCGAGGACGGCCGCCGCCGGGCGGGCGGCGGGCATCACCACGTGCCAGAACAGGCCCCAGGTGGTGCAGCCGTCGACGCGGCCGGCCTCCAGCAGCTCGGTCGGCAGGGCCCGCGACAGGTACTGCGTCATGAAGAACACGCCGAAGGCGTTGGTCAGCGCGGGGACGATCAGCGCGTACATGGTGCCGGTCCACTCGAGCTTCACCATGAGCAGGTACAGCGGGATGATGCCGAGCTGGGTCGGCACCATCATGGTCCCCACGGTGAGCAGCAGCAGGGCCCTGCCGCCGCGGAAGCGCATCTTGGCGAAGGCGAAGCCGGCCAGGGTGGAGAAGAACATCACCGAGACGGCGATCGCGCCGGCGACCAGCACGGAGTTCAGCAGGGCCAGGGCGAACGGCACGGTGTCGAAGACGCGGGTGATGTTGGCGACCAGGTTGCCGCCCGGCAGCATCGGTGGCGGCACGTCGGCCAGCGCGGAGTTGTCGCGCGAGGCCACCACGACGCTGTAGTAGAGCGGGAGCGCCGAGAAGAACGCCACCGCCATGAGCGTCAGGTAGGTGAGCGTGCGGGCGGTGCCCGCCGTGCGCGGTATCACGTGAGGCTTCCTCTCGCCCGGCGGGTCAGCAGGTAGTTGACGGCCGCGATGACGACGATGAAGAGGAACATCATCCAGGACACGGCCGAGGCGTAGCCGAAGTCCAGCTTGACGAAGTTCTCGTAGATGAACAGCGACAGCGTCTGGTACTGCCGGTCGGGGCCGCCGGTGGGGCTGTAGATGCCGAACAGCAGCGGCTCGGCCAGGATCTGCATGGCGCCGATCGTGGAGGTGATGACCACGAAGACGATCGTCGGCCTGATCATCGGCACGGTGATCCGGCGGAGCTGGGTGATGCCGCCGGCCCCGTCGATGGTGGCGGCCTCGTACAGCTCGCGAGGGACGGCCTGCATCGCGGCCAGGAAGATGAGCGCGTTGTAGCCGGTCCACCGCCACATGATCATGACGGAGATGGCGACGTGGGAGGTCGCGGTGCCGGCGTTCCAGTCGATGGCGCCGGCGCCGAACAGCGACAGGACCCAGTTGATCAGCCCGTAGTCGCGGCCGAAGAGCTGGCTGAAGATGACGACGACGGCGACGACGCTGGTGACGTTCGGCAGCAGCAAGGTGACGCGGAACAGGGTCTGGGCGCGCAGCGGCCGGTTGAGCAGGTGGGCCAGGAAGATGGCCAGCAGCAGCTGCGGAACGGTGGAGAGCACGCCGATCGACACCGTGTTGAAGGTGGCGTTCCAGAAGTAGTCGTCGGCGAGCAGCGTGGTGAAGTTGTCCAGGCCGACGAACTCGTGGACGTCGGACAGCAGCGTCCACTCGTGGAGGCTCACCCAGGCGGTGTACGCCAGCGGGAACAGCCCGAAGGCGCAGAACAGCAGGAAGAACGGGGCGACGTAGGCGTACGGGGAGGCCTTCACGTCGAGCCGGTGGGCCAGGTGCCGCCGGCGGGGGCCGGCCTCCGGCCGGACGGGCGGGTGGGGCGGTGTCGCCGCCAGGTTGTCAGGGGCACGGGTGGCCATGGCAGCTCCTTTCGGCAGGCCATCGGGGCCGGCGGGCCGGGCCTCGCCGGCGGGCCCGCCCGGCCTGGTGGGGTGGCCGGTCGGCGCCGCCGGAGCGGGCACGTCTACCATCGGATCCTGCGGGTTCGTGGCCGGCCCGCCGCTTCCAGGCCGGCCACGGCCTCGCGGGTTACTTGATCCTGTCGAGATCCTTGACCGCCTGCGCCCACGCCTCGTCCGGCGACTGCTTGCCCTGTTCGATGCGCTGCAGGGCGTTGCCGAAAGCGGTCAGGACGTCGCTGGCCTTGGGGCCGACGTGCTGGGGCCTGAGCGCCTTGGCCGCGTCGGTGAAGATCTTGCCGGTGGGGGCGTCGTTGAAGAAGTCGTTCTTGTACCCGGTGATCGTCGGGTCGTCGTAGAGCGCGGGGATCGAGGGCAGGGCGCCCGCTTCGGTGAACAGCTTGAGCTGGGTGTCCTTGCTGGTGAGCAGGTCGATCAGCTCGGCGGCCTCCTTGGGGTGCTTGCCCTGCTTGGGCGCCATGAGGTGGGTGCCGCCCTGGTTGCCGCCGCCACCGCCGGGCACCGCGGCCACGTCCCACTTGCCGGCCGTGGTGGGCGCGGCGTCCTTGATGCTGCCGGTCTTCCAGGACGGGCAGATGAGGGTGGCGAACGAGCCCTTGGTCAGGCCGGTGTTCCACGGCGGGCTGAAGGCGGCGAGCTTGGCCGACTCGTCGGCCTGGACCATCTGGGCGTTCAGGTCGAACGCCTTCTTGACGTCGGGGTTGGTGGCGGCGATCAGGTTGTTCTGCTCGTCGTAGAAGCCGACGGGCGCCTGGTCCACCATGGCGCGGAAGTTCTCGCCGGGCCCGTCGAACCACGCGGCGCCGGGGACCTTGGCGGCGACGAACTTCTTGCCCGCCTCCATGTAGGCCTCCCAGGTGGGCCAGAGCTTGGACACCTCGTCCCGGTCGGTGGGCAGGCCGGCCTTCTTGAACAGGTCGGTGCGGTAGCACATGGCCAGGCCACCGACGTCGGTGCCGAGGCCGAGCAGCTTGGAGCCGTCGCTGGACAGGCCCTGCTTCCACTTCCAGTCGAGGTAGTCGGCCTGGCGCTTGCCCAGGCCGTACTCGTTGAGGTCGTGGAACTTGTCGGCGAGCGGGGTGAAGGTGGCGACGTAGCCGGCCTCGACGGCCACGACGTCGCCGGCGCCCGCCCCCGTGGCGATCTGCGTGGTGAGGTTCTTGTGGTGGTCGTTGAACTGGGTGCGGCGTTCGACGATCTCGACGTTCGGGTGCGTCTTCTTGAACTCCTCGTACAGCGGCGCGAAGTGGAAGTCGCTGAACAGCGCGACGGTGAGCTTGATCTTCTCGGCGGGCTGGGCGGCGCCGGACGAGGCGCCGCCGCCCGCGCCGGCGGCCCCCCCCCCCCCCCCTCTTGGGGGGGCGGACAAAAACACGGCGAGAGAAGAGGGGGGCACACCACAGGATGGGCTTCCCACCAAACACCCCCCCGAGGGGAA
>NZ_JBVJHR010000001.1:63640-121630 GCF_055586705.1 Sphaerisporangium sp. NPDC049457
ATCTCCCCCCCCCTCCCCCCCCCCCCCCCCCCCCCCCCCCCCCCCCCCCCCCCCCCCCCCCCCCCCCCCCCCCCTCCCCCCCCCCCCCCCCCCCCCCCCCCCCCCCCCCCCCCCCCCCCGCCGCCGTCACCGCCACCGCACGCGGTGACGGTGACGGCCAGAACCGCGGCGAGCAGAGGGGTGACCATACCGGGGCGTAGCTTGCCCATGAACCCTCCTGGGGGGCGAATTATGATCTTGGAGGGAGCGCTCCCCGAGAAGCGTCACGCCGCTCACACCTTCGTGTCAACGGGTCATTCTGTAACAATCGCCGTGATGTACCCGCCAATGCCGGCATCGCCACGAGAGAGCGCTCTCTGCGATATTCCCGCATCTTCCCAGCTCAGAGAGCTCCTCTTCCGGTCATGAGGTCTGGGTGAGAGCGCTCTCAGGCCACGTCCAGGAGCGGTCCACGGGTATACACCGGGTTTCCTTCCTGTTAACCCGAGCCTTGACATTTTTCCACGGAAAGCGCAGGCTCGGTCGACAGGGAGCGCTTTCCGATTCTTCAACTACGGCGAGACATCGCACCGCGCGGGCGAAAGGCGTCTCGTGACCTGTAAGCGATTCGCGCTGGCTACCGTCCTCGCCATGAGTTCCAGAATCGGCCGGGCCATGGCCACCGGCGCCGCCGGCGCCGTGGCCGTCGGCCTGCTCGTGTCCCCCGCCCCCGCCTCAGCCACGGGCGGCCACACGGTCAAGGTCACCGTGATGGCCAGCTCCGACACCCACGGCAATGTCCTCAACTGGGACTACTTCAAGAACGCCGAGTTCGACGACAGCGCGCACAACGACGTCGGCCTGGCCAAGGTCTCCACCCTGGTCAACCAGATACGCGCCGACCGCGGCGCCGGCCGCACGCTGCTGTTCGACTCCGGCGACACCATCCAGGGCACCCCGCTGGACTACTACTACGCCAAGGTCGAGCCGATCACCGAGACCGGCCGGACCCATCCGATGGCCGGCGCCATGAACGCCATCGGATACGACGCCGTGACGCTCGGCAACCACGAGTTCAACTACGGGCTGCCGCTGCTGGCCGCCTGGGTCAAGCAGATGAAGGCCCCCGTGCTCGGCGCCAACGCCGTCTCGGCCAGGACCGGCCTGCCCGCGTACCGGCCGTTCGTCATCAAGACGATGAAGGTCGCCGGCGAGAAGCCGATCAGGGTCGGCGTGCTCGGCCTGACCAACCCGGGCGTCGCCATCTGGGACAAGGCCAACGTCGAGGGCAGGCTGAAGTTCCTGGACCTGGTCGGCACCGCCAAGAAGTGGGTGCCGGTGATCCGCGGCCTCGGCGCCGACGTCGTCCTGGTCACCGCGCACGCCGGCGACAACGGCATGTCCTCCTACGGCTCGGACCTGCCGGTCGAGAACGCCGCGGCCATGGTCGCCGAGCAGGTCCCCGGCATCGACGCCGTCCTGTTCGGCCACGCCCACAACGACGTCCCGCAGAGGTTCGTCACCAACAAGGCCACCGGGCGGCAGGTGCTGCTCACCGAGCCGGGCAAGTGGGGCCAGCGGCTGTCGGTCGTCGACTTCACCCTCGCCAAGCGGCAGGGCACATGGACGGTGACCGGCAAGTCCTCCACCACGCTCAACACCAACACCGTCGCAGAGGACCCGAAGATCGTCGCGCTGATGAAGGACCGGCACGACAAGACGGTCGGCTACGTCAACCAGGTCATCGCCCAGTCCAAGGAGCAGCTGTCGGCGGCGGAGTCGCCCTACAAGGACACGCCGATCCTGGACTACATCCAGAAGGTGCAGACCGACCTGGTGAGCAAGGCGATCGCCGCGACGGCCGACGCCTCGCTGCCGGTGCTGTCGATCGCCGCGCCGTTCAGCCGCACCGCCGTCTTCCCGGCGGGACCGGTGAGCGTGCGCGACATGGCCGGGCTGTACGTCTACGACAACACCCTGCTCGGCGTGAAGCTGACCGGCGCCCAGATCAAGGACTACCTGGAGTACTCCGCCAAGTACTTCGCCCAGGTGGCCCCGGACGCGCCGATCGACCTGGCCACGCTGACCAACGCGGGCGGCACCCCCGACTACAACTACGACCAGCTGTCGGGCGTCACCTACGACGTCGACATCTCCCAGCCGGTCGGGCAGCGCATCACCGGGCTGTCCTACCAGGGCGCGCCGGTGACCGCCGACCAGCTGTTCGTGGTCGCCGTCAACAACTACCGGCAGTCGGGCGGCGGCGGCTTCCCGCACGTCGCGACGGCTCCGGTGGTGTACAACGCCCAGGTGGAGATCCGGCAGGCGCTGATCGAGTACGCCACCGCCTCCGGCACCATCGACCCGGCCACCTTCGCCACCCCCAACTGGCAACTCACCCGCGCCGGCACCCCGGTCTTCTAACCCCCTCCCGGCCGGTGCCCCCACCCAGGGCACCGGCCGCCCCTTTCCCAGAGAGGTGAACTCCCCGCCGGGAAAACCCCTCCGAAGCGGGGGCTTTCGGCCCGCGCGGTCCGGGCGAAAGCCTCTGGGCGGGCGTCGCACCGGGCGTCATCGTCAGCGCAGGGCCCGAACGCTTCCAGTGAGGGGTTCTCCCGATGGATGAGACGATCGTTTCCCGCACCCGGCCGCCGATGTCAGGACCGCCACCCGCCCGGCCGGGTCCCCGATTCCGGGCGGCCTGGTGGCTGACCGGCCTCATCGCCGTCCTCACCGTCGTCGCCGCGGCGACCGGGCTGTGGAGGGACGACCTGTACCCCGGTTCCCCCGTCTTGGTCGCCAGGTTCCGCGGCAACGACCTGGCGACCCTGGCCGCGGGCGTCCCCCTGATGCTCGCGGCGCTGGCCGGATCGGTACGGCGTTCCCCGCGCGCCGACCTGGTCTGGGTGGGCATGCTCGCCTACTCGGTCTACAACTACGCCTACTACGTCTACGACCCCGCCTACACCGACCTGTTCCTGCTGCACGTGACCATCCTCGTGCTGTCTGCGACGGCACTGGGTTTGGCGCTGACGGAGCTGGACGTCACCCCCCACGCCCCGAGAGCGATGCGCTGGGTGAGCGGCCTGCTGCTCCTGCTGGCCGTCGCCATGATCGGCATGTACGCCCCCATGATCGTCCGCCAGGCCGCCACGGGACAGATACCGGCGGACGTCCTGCCGTTGCCCCCGGCCCAGATCCACCTGGGCCAGGCCCTCGACCTGACCATGATCGCGCCGCCGCTGGTGCTGGCCGGCGTGCTGCTGTGGCGACGCACCGCCTGGGGCCACGCGCTCGGCGTCGCGACCTGCGTCTACGTCGGCGCCTACCAGCTCAACTACCTGGCGGCCCGCTACTTCGTCGCGGAGACGGGAGCCCCCGGAGTCGCACACCTCGACCCGCTCGACCTCATCATCCCCGCCCTCCTCCTCCCCGCCACACTCGCCCTCCTCCACCACCCCCGCCGCCGCCGACCCCATCGATGACCCCTCCGAACGGCCCACCACGGATCACCCCACCCACGGCCGTGAAAGCTGCTCCGCTCCCCCAGCCACGGCGCAGCCGGAGCAGGAAGCGACCGGCGGGGGGGGGGGGGGGGCCCCCCCCCCCCCCCCCCCCCTTGCTTTTATGTCACCCTCCCCCGAGGCCCAAAAGGTGCCTGCGGTGCGNNNNCGTACGCCCCCCCCCCCCCCCCCCCCCCCCCCCCCCCCCCCCCCCCCCCCCCCCCCCCCACACCCCCCACCCCCCCCCCCCCCCCCCCCCCCCCCCCCCCCCCCCCCCCCCCCCGGGTTCGTTGCGCATACGACCTCCGCCGGAGCCCAGGAGGTCTAGCGTGGCCGGGGAACATCGACATCAGGGTCTTGCCGTTCGCGACCGGCGCCCACGCCGCTCACGATGGCTCATTCAGCCGGATTGTGCGGTGTGGCCGTAGAGGAGGGAGGTCCAGGCGTTGGTTAGGGTGTCGACGAGGATCTCCTCGTCGTCGAAGGGAGGTACCGCGGCCGCGGCGAGGTAGTAGAGCCGCTCCCCGAGCCAGGTGAGCGAGGCGGCGACGCTGCGGATGTCCGCGTCGCCGAGTCGCCGTCGGGCTTGCGGGTCGGACCGGATGCGTGCAGCGGCCGCGTCGGTGAACAGGTCCATCTGTTCGAGCCACAGGGCTCGCAAATCCTCGTCGGAGCCCCAGCTCTCGACGATCGCCATGAGGACGCCGGCGTTGGCGCGCCACAGACGGGCGCCGTCCGTCACGCCCGCCCGGAGCGCGGCGACCGGATCCTGCTGCCCCTCGATCCAGGGTTGCGCCGCCTGCTGCCCCTGCGCCACGGCTTCGCGCACGAGCTCGCCGAGCACGGCCTGTTTGCTCGGGAAGTAGAAGTAGAAGCTCGCCCGGGAGACCTCCGCGGCGGTCAGTATGTCGGCCACGCTGAGGGCGTCGAAGCGGCGGTGCCGCAGCAGCTCGCGCGTCGCGGACAGGATGCGCTCCCGCAACTCGGCGGAAGCGGGCGCCGTACCGGATCGCCGGGCGGAGCGCGCGATGCGCTTGGAGGGCATGCCGGCCAGCATACGACAGCCTGTACGGACACGAGGTCTGTACAGGCTGTCCATACAGTGTGTATGGTCTGATCATGACGCAATTAGCGATCCACTTGGTCGTTGGCGACCCCGACCACGCCGCCGTCTGGTACGCGGAGGCTCTGGGCGCCCGGGAGACGAGCCGCATCACCCTTCCCGACGGTCGCACGCTCACCGTGGAGCTCCGGCTCGGCGACACCGTCCTTGCGGTGGCCGGCGAGATGCCCGCGCGGGGCATGCGCTCGCCCGCCGGACTCGGCGGCACGTCCGCCGCCCTGCACCTGCGGGTCCCGGACGCCGACGCGGCCTGGGCGCGGGCGCTGCGGGCGGGGGCGACGGTGTTCGAGCCGGTGCACGACGCCTTCTGGGGCGACCGCACCGGTCAGCTGCTGGATCCGTTCGGGCACCGCTGGGCGCTGGACGAGCACGTGCGGGACGTGCCGCACGATGAGGTCGTCTCGCGCGCCGCGGAGCTGTTCAGCGGATCGGCGACGGCATGAGGTACCGCACGCTGGGCGCGAGCGGCCTGCGCGTGTCCGACCTGATCCTGGGCGCGATGACCTTCGGCGAGCAGGGCGGGGTCGGCGCGCCGTTACCGGAGTGCCGGCGGATGCTGGATCTGTACGCCGAGGCCGGCGGCAACACGATCGACACCGCGGTCAACTACCGCGACGGAGCGAGCGAGGAGATCCTCGGCGAACTGCTGGAGGGCCGGCGGGAGTCGTTCGTGCTCGGCACGAAGTACACCGTGTCCCGCGCCCGCTCCGACCCGAACGCCGCGGGCAACCACCGCAAGAACCTGCGGGCGTCGCTCGAGACCAGCCTGCGCCGGCTGCGCACGGACTATCTGGACCTGTACTGGGTGCACATGTGGGACCGTGACACGCCGGTCGAGGAGACCATGCGCGCGCTGGACGACGCCGTCCGGGCGGGCAAGGTGCTGTACGTGGGCATCTCCGACGCCCCGGCCTGGGTCGTGTCCCGCGCCAACACGCTGGCGCAGTGGCACGGCTGGAGTCCGTTCATCGGCCTGCAGGTTCCGTACAGCCTGCTGCAGCGCGACATCGAACGTGAACTGCTGCCGATGGCCGAGTCCCTCACCCTGGGCGTCACCGCGTGGAGCCCGCTGGCCGGCGGAGTGCTGTCCGGCAAGTACACCCGCCCGGACGGCCCCGCGGCGGGCGGCAGGCTGGCCGTCGGCTCGCTCTCGGCCCGTGACCATGCCGTCACCCGGGTCGTCCAGGAGGTGGCCGACGACCTGGGCGCCACACCCTCGCAGGTGGCGATCGCCTGGACGATGAGCCGCTCTCGCGCCGTCCATCCCATCATCGGGGCACGCCGCGTCGACCAGCTCCGCGACAATCTCGCCGCCGCCGACCTCACCCTGCCACCCGAGAGCGTCGCCCGCCTGGAAGAGGCGACCGGCTTCACGCTCGGATTCCCGGGCGACTTCATCGCCCAGACCTCTCCATGGGTCTTCGGCTCGGCGCTCGTCGACCCGCTCGCGGCCACGACCAGGCAATGACGACCGCGAGTTCGACGAGCTCAGCGGAAGGTGACGATGTCAACCCCCGAGCATGAGCAAACCGCTGCGTGGCACATGAGCAGTTTCAGTCCCGACGCCGGTTCCAATTGTGTTGAGGCCGGCCCGTTGCTCGATGGCAGTGGGCGGATCGCTGTACGGCACAGCCGTCACCCCGACGGCCCGACGATCATCTACGCCAGGGCCGAGTGGGACGCCTTCCTGGCCGGCGTCCGCGCCAACGAGTTCGACTTCCAGTAGAGGCGGCCCCCAGTAGAGGCGGCCCCCAGCAGAGGCAGGCGGGCCCGCCGTCGGCCGGCCGCCGCGCGCCGTCCCCTAGACGGCGCTCCCCGTGCCGAGGACGTGGTCGACGACGTCGGCGGCCGAGTAGTCCTCCGGCAGTCCCCGCAGGAAGTCCAGGTCCTGCCCGAGTGTGAGCAGCGGAGGCTCCTGGTAGCCGTCCGGGCGGCGCTGCCCGAGACCGGTGGCGGCCACCAGGCCGTTGCACAGGCAGCGGCGGCCCTCGGTGTCCTCGGCGGGCCGCCCCTTGCGCACATGCTGGGCGACCGGCTCGGCCGGGCAGCGGTAGCCGAGCGAGCCGTCCGGCCTGCGGTAGGGGGTGCGCAGATGCCC
Organism: Sphaerisporangium sp. NPDC049457; assembly: GCF_055586705.1. Taxonomy (NCBI): domain Bacteria; kingdom Bacillati; phylum Actinomycetota; class Actinomycetes; order Streptosporangiales; family Streptosporangiaceae; genus Sphaerisporangium; species Sphaerisporangium sp. NPDC049457. The sequence goes on from NZ_JBVJHR010000001.1 coordinate 70,344, forward strand.
GAGGTCGCACAGCCGCGGACGCGCGGCGTAGACGTCCTCGCCGGACAGGGTGCCGGCCACCTCGGCGATCTTGAAGGGAAAGCCTGCGGGCGAGGCGCCCGGGTCGTTGCGGACCACGAGGTCCCCCGCGCGGGCGCGCTCCAGCAGGCGCCGTCTCAGCGCGCCGTCCAGCCCGGACTCCCGGCACAGCGCGAAGGCGGAGCCGACCTGGACGCCGGCGGCGCCCGCCTCCAGCGCCCGCGCCAGGCCCTCGGGCGTCCCGTACCCGCCGGCCGGCCAGAACGGCAGCCCGAGCGCCGCCACCTTGCCGAGGTCGGCCTCGTCCCGCGGCCCGTAGAGGGGTTCACCGGTGTCGCCGAGGCGCATCCTGCCGCGCGGCGGCGCGCTGTGCCCGCCCGCCATCGGCGACTCCACCACGAACCCGTCCGGCCGGGTGTGCGGGGAGCGCGCCAGATAGGCGGCCAGGACGTGGGAGGAGACGATGGCGAGCAGCCGGGGCCGCCGCAGCGGCGCGGGAGCGTGGCCGAGCAGCGCCTTGGGGTCGACGCCGACGGTGTACCGGTCGCCGGCGCCGGCGTCGGCCACCGCGACGGTGATCTCCGCCGGTCGGTGCCCGGCGAGCGCGTCCAGCAGCCCCGGGATCTCCGAGGGGATGCCGGCGCCCATCAGCATGTAGTCCACGCCCGCGAGCATCGCCCCGTACACGGCGGCGGGCGTGGCCATCTGGATCTTCTCCAGGTAGTTGACCCCGATCGGCCCGTCGTGCCCTTCCTTGGCCAGGAACACCTCGGCGTAGTTGGCGACCACCGTGAGCTCCGTGCGGGCGGCGTTCGGGCGCAGCCCGAGCCTGGGCACCGGCCGGTAGGGGGCGCCGGCGGCGAGACCTCCGGGGACGAAGTAGCGGGCCAGGACGCGCGCGGCGATCTCCGGGGACGGGAAGCGGGCCAGGGCGCGGCGCAGGTGGCCTCCGGGGTCGCCGCGCTGGAGCCGCCTGGCCAGCACGACGTCCAGCGCCGTCCCCGACACCACGCCGAGCTGCCCGGTCAGGGCGACGGCGCGCGCGAGCGGCCAGCCGGAGACGGCGACCCCCATCCCGCCCTGGATCAGCACGGGCTGCGAGGGCGCGGGCGTGGGAGCCGGCAGGGCGGTCTCATCACTGGTCGTCAAGGCACTACCTCCTGGGCGGCGGAGCGCCGCGGGGCCCGCCGGTGGGTTGTCGCACCTGTGATCCAAGCGACCGGCGGGCTCCCGCACCCAGTGACCAAGGTCCCGAGTGACCGGGTCTTACGGTCGCGGGGGGGGGGGGGGGGGGGGGGGGGGGGGGGGGGGGGGGGGGGGGGGTTCGGGGGGGGGGGGGGGGGGGGGGGGGGGCGGTGGGGGGGGGGGGGGGGGCCCCCCCCCCCCCCCCCCGCTTCCGCCCATTCCCGGCTCGGTGCTTCCGTCCCTGCCTTCGCCGGGCTCCGGTCCGGACGACGCGGGCTCGGTCCCGCACGTGATGATCGTGGGCGACTCGATCAGCCAGGGGCGCGAAGGCGACCACACCTGGCGCTACCGGCTGTGGCGGACGCTCCTCGACCAGGGGGCGGCGGTGCGCTTCGTCGGGCCGTGGAAGGGCACCTGGGTGTCCTCCGCGGTCTGGCCGGCCGACCGCCCCGTCCACCCGGCCCGTCCAGACGACCCCGCGCACGCCGGCGCCTACCGCCGGGGGCTGCACTTCCCGAGCTGCCGGCACTACGCGAGCTGGGGGCGGCTGATGCGCGAGGCCAAGGACAACATCGAGGACGCGGTCGCCGTCCACCGGCCGGACTGGCTGATGGTCGCGCTGGGGTTCAACGATCTGGCGTGGGGAGTCTCGGGCCCCGACCGGCTGCTCGCGGATCTTGAGACCTTCGTCCGGCGCGCCCGCGTGGCGAATCCCGCTATTCAGTTCTTAATCGGAAATGTCATTCATCGCACCCCGCTGCCGGAGCATCCGCGCCTCGCCGGCGACACCGACGCCTACAACCGGGAGCTGCCCTCGCGTCTCGCGGCGCTGTCCACGGAGGCGTCCAAGGTGGTGCTCGTCGACCTGGCCGGGGTTTACGATCCTCGCATTGACGCCTATGACGGCGTCCATCCGAACGGCTCGGGCGAGATCAAGATCGCCGCGGCGTTCGCCGCCGCCTTCGCCCCGGCGCTCCGCCGGGTGCCGGCCGGCGTCCCTGACCAGGCGCCCGCACTCGGCTGACGTAGGCCCGATGCCCGGACTGGGCTGACGTGGACCAGGCGCCCGCACTGGGCTGACATGCCGCGCGGGCGGGGTCTCAGACGCGCTCGGCGGCGATGGAGGTCAGCAGCGAGACCAGCCGGTCGGGGGCCGACACCATGGGCCAGTGGCCGGTGTCGAGCGTGTGGAAGGTCCAGTTGGGCTCGGCGCGCATGGCGGCGACGTCCTCGGAGACGCGCCCGCCGAAGTGCTCCTTGGAGCAGACGATGTAGCTCGCCCGCTGGTGCGCCAGCGGGCGGGTCAGGACGGCGGGCTCCGACAGGGTGTGCCCGGGGTGGCCGACGAAGCGCTCGACCAGCCAGTGCGCCTGGCGCCTGGACAGGTCCTGCCCCTCGGCCACGCTGCTGACGTCCGGGATCGGCCAGCGGCCGCGGTTCTCGGCGATCAGCCGCAGCTCCCCGGCGCGGACGCGCTCGGGGAAGGCGTGCAGCATCGACTTGCCGTCGTGCGGAAGGAAGCCCTCGACGAACACCGTGCGCGCCACGCGGTCGGGCGCGCGGTCGGCGACCTGGCCGGCGACGATGCCCGAATAGCTGTGCCCCACGACGATCACGTCACGCAGATCGTGTTTCTCCAGCAGCGCGAGCACATCGTCGACATGGGTGGCCAGCCCGACGGTGGAAACGTCGGTCTCTGGATCGATCAACCCGGAAAGGGTGAGCGGGTGGACCTCATGGCCGAGTGCGCGCAGCCCGCGGGTCACCGGTTCCCAGACCCACGCGCCCATCCACGGGCCGGGAATGAGGATGAATTGGTTTTTCACGGCAGGTCAGCTTCCTCTCCTTTACGGCTGGACTGCCTGATCGGTACGGAATTCGGACCTGGCGGGGCTTTTAGTATGCGGGCCGGGGCGAGATGAATTTCCGTAGTTATTGAACAGGCTCGTGCCGGATGGCGTCAACGGTGGTCAGGCGGCCACGGGGAGCGCGGCGGACGGGCGCAGGGCGGTGGCGTCCCACTCCGACACCCTGATCGGCTGGTCGTCACCGAGGACGGCGACCACGCCGGCGTAGCCCTCCCCGGGGTAGATGGTGCGCATCTGCACCGTGTGCGGGGGAATGTCCAACGGCCAGCTCAGCAGGGCGGGCTCCTCGCCCGGACCGCTCACCTCGACCTTGTGCGGCGAGATGCGCAGGCCGTGGCCGGTGGCCTTGAGCACCGCCTCCTTGCACACCCACATCCGGGCGAACGCGGCCTGCTGGTGCCGCACGGGGAACGTCTTCAGCACCTCCTGCTCGTCACGCGACAGGGCGCACCCCACCAGCTCGCTCACCGGGGCCGTGGGCACCTGCTCGACGTCCACGCCCACCGGCCCGGCGGTGGTCAGCGCCACCGCGACCCGGTTGCCCGAGTGCGAGATCGACGCGTGCAGCCCGTCGTCGGTGAGGATGTACGGCCGGCCGTGCGGCTTGTCGCAGGTCATGCAGCGCCGCTCGATGGGCACCCGCTCGGGGGCGATGTCGAGCTGGGCGCCGGCGGCGGTGCGCAGCAGCCAGGCGGCGGTGACGAACCTCTGGCGGTCCTGCTCGCGCTTGTAGGCGGCGGCCCGCTTCAGCTCGGTGCCGTTCAGCACGCCGACCAGCGACTCGATCGCGTGGTCCTGCGGGTCGGCCCACCAGATGTGGCAGTCGACGGTCCGGAGAGAAGCGATGGCGTTCATGGCGTGTCCTCCTTGGGTGTGGGGCGGCCGTTGGTCAGGGTCCGGCAGGTCACCAGTTCCCAGTCGCTGACTTCGGGGTTGGTCAGGATCCGCGTCACCTCGGCGCGGATCTGCGCGTCGGTGGTGTCCTCGTCGGTGTGCACGCGGATGGCGATGTCACCGGTCACGTTCTTGAGGTCTTTTCTCCAACTTCTGGGGAGCAGGGCCAGAATTCTTATTCCGTCGACCGGAGAGTTCGGCAACGGTTCTCCGGCCGTCCTGCGGATGGTCAGTTCGACGAGCATTCGGTCACCTCAGTCCCAGGTCGTTCCGGGCATGACGGGCGCATGGCCGGGGGCGGTGCGCGTGACGGCGAATTCGAATTCGGCGCGGGCGGTGTTCTCGCTCTGCATTTCCGTTCCCTTTCCTTCGGTGCTGCCTTTGTTCTGGCAAGAACAACTCTGCGGGATTCCGGGGCGCCGGAACAGAAGAAACGAAGTCAGCAAGCTGCAGAGCGGTTGCAGTTTCCTGCCAACCTGGCGGGGTGCGAGCGCGCGCGAGCCGCCGGACGCCGGCGACCGCGCAGGTCACCGGCGTCCGCACCGGCGAGGGGGCAGCGTTCCCGCGGGGCGAGGCGGGCTGATAGAACGGAGACGGCCCGCACCCGCCCGGCCCGAGGAGGTGGACCCGTGCGGCAGCTCAGTGCCCTCGACGCGCAGTTCCTGGCTTTCGAGACCGACACCAACGTGGCCAACGTCGCAGGCCTGTCGATCCTGGAAGGCCCGATCGGCCGCGACGAGCTGCTGGACCTGGTCGAGGAGAGGTCGGCGCTGGTCGCGCCGTTGCGGCAGCGCATCATGCAGGTGCCGTTCAACCTCGACCACCCCTACTGGGTGCAGGACGACGAGCTCGACCTCGACTACCACGTGCGCGAGCTGGCCCTGCCGCCTCCCGGCACCGACCGGCAGCTCGCCGCGCAGGTGGCCCGGCTGCACGCCCGCCGCCTCGACCGGCGCCACCCGCTGTGGGAGATGTACCTCATCCACGGGCTCCAGGGCGGCCGCACCGCCCTGTACACCAAGCTGCACCACGCCGCGATAGACGGCCTCGGCGGGGCGGACGTGCTGGCCGCGTTCATGGATCTGGAGCCGAACCCGAAGCGCCGGCCCGGCAAGCCCCACGTGGAGCCCGACTTCGCCCCCGAGACGGCGCAGATGCTGCTCAGGACCGGCGCCCGGCTGGCCGCCAACCCGGCCCACCTGCTCAGGTTCCTCGCCGAGGCGATGCCCTACCTGGACGAGATCCCGCTGCTCTCACGCCTGCCCGGCGCCGGAGCGGTCTCGCGGGCCACCCGGTGGCTGGCCCGCGAGCTGAAGATCACCGACGGCCGCGAGGTCCCCGAGCTGCCGAAGCTCGCCGTGCCGCGCACGCCGTTCAACGGCCCGGTCTCCGCGCACCGCCGCTTCGCCTTCGCCGAACTGCCGCTCGACGAGGTGAAGAAGGTCAAGAACGTCTTCGGCGTCACCGTCAACGACGTCGTCATGACGCTGGCCGCCACCGCGGTGCGCAACTGGCTGATCGACCAGGACGCGCTGCCCGAGGTCCCGCTGGTCGCCGGCGTGCCGTTCTCGCTGCGCGGCGTGGAGGGCACCGAGCCGGGCAACCAGGTCACCCTGATGATCACCTCGCTGGACACGCACATCGCCGACCCGCGTGAGCGGCTGTACGCCGTGCGCGACTCCATGCAGCGCATCAAGGACCGCTTCAGCCTGTCGCCGGCGCGCTGGCTGCGCCATCTGAGCGAGAGCATGCCCGCCGCGCTGACGGGCCTGGCCGAGCGCGCGGCGTTCGGCCTGGCCGCGCAGACCTCGCCGCCGGTCAACCTGCTGATCTCCAACGTGCCGGGCCCGCAGATCCCGCTGTACATCTGCGGCCGGCGCCTGCTCGCCCAGTACCCGGTGTCGGTGGTCACCGACGCCAGCGGCGGCCTGAACATCACCGCGTTCTCCTACAACGGCCAGGTCGCGGTCGGCGTCATCGCCGACCGGGCCATGGTCCCCGACGTCTGGAAGCTCACCACCCACCTCCGCGACGCCCTCGACGAGCTGATGTCCCTCACCTGACCGAGCGTCCCGCCCGCGGACCGGCCACCGGATCGCTGGAATGGCGGAGCCCCTCCACCGGCACGGGCGGAGGGGCTCGGGGGAACGGGAATCAGCTCGGCGGGAAATTGCCGTTCTTGGCGACCGGCAGGGCCAGCTGGCTCGCGCCGGTGAGGACGGCCTGCTCGGCCGGCAGGCCGGCGAGCACGGGGTTGATGTGCCGCAGGGTCAGCGAGACCGTGGGCAGGGCCGGGGTGGCGAGGTCGAACTTCTCCAGGTCGATCCACCGCACGATGTTGAACACTTCGCTCGGCATGTTGTCGCCGGCCTTGAACACCGGGACGCACAGCTGGCGGGCATAGAGGACCTGCGCGCCGTGCGTCGGGATCATCGGAGTCAGCACGGGGTTGAGCTGGCGCAGCGACAGCTGCTGGTTCAGCGGGGTGTTCGGGGTGATGGCGTAGCACTTGAGGTCGATGTGGCGGACCAGCGACAGCACGTCGGCGGGCGGCACCACGTTGTTCTTGATGACCGGAACGCACAGCTGTTGCGGGGTGGTCATGGCTATCTGCGTGCGCGGCAGGTTCTGGAACAGGGGGTTGAGGTGGCTGAGCACCAGACCCGTGTTCACCGTGATTCCGGAGATCTTGTAGCAGGACAGGTCGATGTACCTGATGAAGTCGAGCGCGGGCGACGGCGGCGTCTGGTTGTTCTTGGCGACCGGGACGCACAGCTGCTCGCGCTGGCCGAGGGTGACGGTCTCGGTCGGCAGGGCGCTGAGCACGGGGTTCATGTGCCGCAGCGTGAGCGTGGTGGCCGGCGGCTGGTACGGATTGGTCTTGAAGCATTCCATGTCGAGGAAGGCGGTCAGAGCTTTCGGCGTCGGCAGCGCGAGGGCGGTGGCCGACGGCACGCCGAGGAATGCCACGGCGAGCACCGCGACGGCGGCGGACGCGAGGCGCCGGAGCACCGTTTTCCTGCGCCCGTGAATTGCGATTACGGATCGGTCCATTGTGGCTCCAAAAGCTGGGGACAGGCCTTCTCGCCACCGAGTGTGTGCCGCCGCGACCGCTTCCACAATATCGCTGGCCGCTTCCGGCCGTACCCGGCATTCGGGCCGATGCGCCATGGAGTTATTATCAGGCATAAAAAGCATCGCAGGCTCACTGAAAATCAATAAATGGCAGGCTTTATAGCGACTTATCGACCTGGCGGCACGGGCGACCGGCCACACCCCTTCCCCCCGGCGCCGCCGCACCCGCCAAGGGCGCCCGGACGACGGCTTCGGCGCCACACGCCTCCGGGAGCGGAGACTCACGCACCAATCCCAATCGGTTCGGCGGACGAATAAGGACCGTGCCGGCTGGAGAGCCGGACGCGCGAACCGAGAAGGGGGTCCGCATGAAGCTCGTCACCAAGGTCGCGGCACTGCTCGCCGCCCTGCTCCTCGCAGCGGGGGCGGTGGGCGCGACGATGGCGGTGGCCGCACCGTCACCGCCGAAAGATCCATACCCGGCCGTCAAGGTCGACCCCGCGATCTGCAAGGTCGAGGCGCTCCGGGTGAAGAAGGCCCAGATCAGGCGCGAGTTCTCCGCGAAGAGGTACGACCGGGCGGCCGAGGCCCTCGCCAAGGGCGTGGGTTCCCGCGACGATTTCCGCAAGGCCGAGACGGACCTGGCGAAGCTGGACATCGAGCTGACCGACGCGAAGTACGCCGAGGCGAGCTGCCAGCTGAACAAGGGAGCGAGGCCGAAGCAGTCCTGCGAGGCGATGGCCCTGGAGCTGAACCGGCTCATCGACCAACTGGCGAACCGCAAGAAACTGGAGGCGGCCGCCAAGGAGGCCTACGAGAAGGCCAAGACCGCGCCGGGCGGATTCGGCGTCGAGCAACTGGAGTCGCTGGAGGAGACGGCGCGGATCACCGAGATCGAGCGTCAGGAGACCGAGCAGGCCATCCAGGACCAGCGCGACCTGATCAAGGCCGACCCCGCCTGCAAGGACTTCCCCAGCGAGCGCCCAGACCCCCCGGCGCCCACCTCCACCCCCACTACTCAACCCACCCCAACCCCCACGACCACCACCGTCCCGCCCACCTCGGCCCCGACCGCCACCGTCGCCCCCACCGCCACCTCAGCTCCCACCACCCCGGCCCCAACCCCCACCGTCGACCCGTCGGACGCATGAACCCGGCAATTCCCAGGGGACGGTGACCGGCTCCCGGCCACCGTCCCCGTCGGAGTGGTGGGCGGCCGAGACCGGACTTACCCGGGCGGGGGAAGACGGCGAAAATCGCTGAGACGCTCTGGTCCCGGCGTTTCGCTGTGAATCTCCGGCCTGGCGGTACCGGTGCGGATTTCACCGTCGCCTGGATTCACGGCCTTTCCGCGCCGCGCCAGGCGGCCACCACAGGTATGCCAATACCCGCGGACGCCGGACCGGCTCAGGATTCGCGCATCTCTGTTTCCGCGCCGCCGCGGCGTCCGTGGTATCGGCGGAAATCGTTGGTGTGGTCAGGTGGTCCGGGGGGAGGACAGCAGGGCCATGCGGGCGGCGCCTACCAGGCCGGCGTCGCGGCCGAGGGCGGCGGGGGTGACGCGGAGGCGGCGGACGAACTCAAGGCCCGCTCGTTCGGAGACCGCGCGGCGCAGCGGGGCGAACAGGACCTCGCCCGCCGCGGCGACGCCGCCGCCGACGACCACCTGGTCCAGGTCGCAGACCGTGGCCACCGCGAGGATCGCCATGGCGAGCGCGTCAGCCGCGCGGTCGAAGGCGGCCAGCGCCACCGGGTCGTCCTCGGACGCCGCGCGCGCGAGCTCGCGGGCGTCGGCGCCCCGCCAACCTTGCCGGGTGGCCCAGCGGACCATCGACGGGCCGCTCGCGATCGTCTCGACGCAGCCGACCGCGCCGCACGGGCAGGGCTCGCCGGCGGGGTCCACCACGATGTGACCGATGTGCCCGGCGTTGCCGGTCGGCCCGGTGTACGGGGCGCCGTTCAGGACGAGCCCGCCGCCGATGCCGGTGGAGACGACGATGCCGAGCATGGCGCCGGCCTCGCGGCCCGCGCCGCGCCAGTGCTCTCCGGTGGCCGCCGCCACGGCGTCGCCGAACAGGTGGCACGGGGCTCCGGGCACGGCGTCGGCCACCCGGGCGAGCAGCGGGAAGTGCCGCCAGGCCGGGATGTTCACCGGGCTCACCGTGCCCGCCTGCGGGTCGAGCGGACCGGCGGACGCCACGCCCACGGCCAGGGGCGGCACCTCGCCGGCGACGTCGCGGAGCAGTCCGACCAGGGCGTCGCTCACCACGCCGGGGTGGCCGGGCGGCGCGGCCGGGGTCGGCACCTCACCCCTGCGGAGCACCGTCCCGTCCTTGCCGACCAGGGCCGCGGCCAGCTTCGTGCCGCCGATGTCGGCGGACAGCACGTACGAAGTCATGGGTTCCTCGTCGCTCGGGTCGGGGATCGGCGGCCCGGCGCCGGTCCGGTACGCGGGAGGCCGGTGCGTGCGGCCTGGGCGGACGGCGCGGACGGCGCGGTGGCGTCAGGGGATGAGTGTGTCACGAGGTCAGCAGGGCGCCGAGCCGGGGGGCGTAGGTGGCGTGGAAGACCAGCGAGGCGGCGCCGATCGCCGCGGCGTCGGCGGCGATCGGGGAGGTGACCACCTCCACCTGGTGGAGCCGGCGGGCCAGCGGGCGGCTGGCCACGGCGTCGGCGATGGCCTCGTGGTAGATGTGCCCGACGTCGTGCATGGCGGGCCCGCCCAGTACGAGCAGGTCGATGTCCAGCACGTTGACGATGCTCACGGCGGCGGCCGCGAGCCGTTCGGCGACCTCGCGGATGACGCTCAGCGCGAGCGGGTCGCCGGCCGCGGCCGCCGCGCAGATCGCCGCGTGGTCGGGGGAGGAGAGGGAGGCGGCCGAGGCGTGGGCGTCGGGGGAGGTGGGGGTGGGGGCGGGGGAGTCCGCGGTGGGTAAGTGGGCGGAGGTGCCCTCTGGGGCTCGGGCCGGGGTGGCGGGGGCCTTCTTCACGCCTTGGGCGTGGGTGGTGAGCGTGCTGGGTTCGCCTTGGGCGAGGCGGGTGCGCACGGTGGCCTCTATGGCGCTCGGGCAGCACAGGGCCTCGATGCAGCCGCGGTTGCCGCAGTAGCAGTCGGGCCCGTCGGGCATCACGGTGATGTGGCCGAACTCGGCGGCGTTGAGCGAGCGGCCGCGGTAGATCTGGTTGTCAAGGAAGAGGCCGCCGCCGATGCCGGTGCCCAGGTACAGGTAGGCGAAGCTGGCCGTCGCGCGGGCCGAGCCGGCCCACCGCTCGCCGATGGCCGCCGCCGCGGCGTCGTTGTCGAAGGTGACCGGGAAGCCGGTGTGCTCCTCCAGCAGGCGCTTGATCGGCACGTGGTCCCAGCCGGTCAGGCGGGGCGGGAAGCTCATCACGCCGTCGGCGTCCAGCGGGCCGGGGCAGGCCAGGCCGATGCCGAGCACCTTGTCGTCGGGGACGCCCGCGCGCCGCAGCATGTCGCGGGCCGTGCGCGCCATCTGCCGGATGACGGCGTCGGGCGCCAGGCCGGGACGTATGGCGTCGCGCCGCATGGTGACCGGCTGCCCGGCGAGGTCGGCCAGGACGTAGGACAGCTCGCCGGGGTCGAAGTGGATGCCGACGGCGTACCCGGCGGCCGGGTCGACGCGCAGGATGGTGCGCGGTTTGCCGCCGCTGGAGGGCAGCGAGCCGTCCTCCACGACCAGCCCGTCCTCCAGCAGCCTGCGGACGATGACGGAGACGGTCTGCGCCGTCAGCCCGCTGCGCTCGGCGATCTGGACGCGGCTGATGCCGTCGGACACCTGGATCGCCTCGAGGACGACGGCGCGGTTGTAGCTGCCTACCTTCGGCAGGTTGGTGCCCATCTGCATGTGCGGCTCCCGGCGTCCTCTGGATCTCTCTCGGGCAATATCGCACAGACCGTTGACTTAGTAAATCAAAAAGATTTAACTACTCGTCACCCAAGGAAACACGGCCGAAACGACTTGTCGGCCGGCCGCTCCTGGTGCGGGGATCGGGGCCCCGCGTCGTGCCCTCATGGCGGCCGCAGGCCGGAGAAGGAGTCCGATGAGACGAGCGATGGTTGCCTCGATGGCGGTGGTCGCGATCGCCGCCACCGCCGCCGCCTGCGGAGGCGAGAGCCCGCAGCAGGGCGCGAGCGGGGCCAAGGAGATCGAGGTCCTGTACAAGATGGAGCCCACCTGGCCGCACATGGACAAGGTGCTCAAGCAGGCCAAGACGGACTACGAGGCCGCGCACAAGGGCGTGACGATCAAGCTGACCGCGGTGCAGGGCAACAACGAGGTGTACTACACCAAGCTCGCCCTGCTGAACCGCTCGGCCGACTCCGCCCCGGACGTGTACCTGCACGACACCTTCCAGGTCAACGCGGACGTCGCCGCCGGGAAGCTGGCACCGCTGGACGACTACCTGAAGTCGTGGCCCGACTGGAGCGCCCAGTACTCCGAGGCGGTCCAGCAGGCCGCCAAGGGCCCCGACGGCAAGATCTACGGGGTGCCGATCAGCACCGACACCCGCGGCCTGTGGTACAGCAAGGACGTGTTCGCCAAGGCGGGCCTGCCGGTGCCGTGGGAGCCCAAGACCTGGGCGGACGTGCTGAGCGCGGCCCGCGCCATCAAGCAGAAGGCGCCGGACGCGATCCCGTTCAGCATGTACTCGACCAAGCCGCACGGCGAGGCCGCCACGATGCAGGGCTTCGAGATGCTGCTCTACGGCACCCCGGGCGGCACGCTGTACGACGACACGCAGAAGAAGTGGGTGGCCACCGGCAAGGGCATCACCGACTCGCTCGGCTTCATCAACACGATCTACCGGGAGAACCTCGGCCCGAAGCAGGCCGACGCGTTCAGCACCAAGCTGTACGACAAGATCACCATGGAGTGGTTCCCGAACGGCAGGCTCGGCATCGACCTGGACGGCGCGTGGGTCTCCTCGGCGTGGAAGCCGACCGGCTCCAAGCCGTGGCCGCAGTGGACCGAGAAGATCGGCTGGACCCCCATGCCGACGCAGAACGGCGAGGCTCCCGGCGCGGTCAGCATGTCCGGCGGCTGGGTCATGGCGATGAGCTCCTACGCCAAGGACAAGAAGGACGCCTTCGACTTCATCAGCGTGGTCACCAACAAGAAGAACACGCTGACCTACTCCGTGGGCTCCGGCGACCTCGCTCCCCGCAAGGACGTGGCCGCCGACCCGTCGTACTCGGCCGACAACCCTGCGGTGAAGTTCTGGACCGACCTGGCCTCCGTCACCCACTACCGGCCCGCCTACGAGGTGTACCCCAAGGTCTCGGCCGAGGTGCAGAAGGCCATGGAGGCCATGACGACCGGCTCCAAGACCCCCGAGGCGGCGGCCAAGGCGTACGCCGACGCGCTGCCCGGCGTCGTCGGCGGACCGGACAAGGTGCTCGCCGGCTCATGACCGCCGCCACCGTGACCCCGTCCCGGCCGTCCGGCTCCCTGCACAAGGGGGAGCCGGACCGGCCGGCCGGCGGGAACCCGCGCCGGCTGCTGCCCCTGCTGCCCGCGCTGGTCCTGCTGGTGGTCTTCATGGCCGGGCCCATCCTGTGGAGCGTCTACATCGCCTTCACCAACGAGACGCTCACCGGCGCCGCGTCGGTGAACTCGCGGTTCGTCGGCTTCGCCAACTTCGCCAAGATGTTCGGCGACGAGGACTTCCGCAACTCGTTCCTGCTCACGTTCGTGTTCGTGATCGGCTCGGCCGTCATCGGGCAGAACACCCTCGGCCTGGTAATCGCGCTGCTCCAGCGCGGGCGCGGGCGGACGGTGCGCAGCGTGGTGAACGGCGTGGTGATCGCGGCCTGGGTGGTGCCCGAGGTGGTCGCGGCGGCGTGCTGGTACTCGTTCCTGTCGGAGGAGGGCACGCTGAACGAACTGCTCGGCGTTCTCGGACTCTCGCAGGACTGGCTGTTCACGGCGCCGATGATCGCGATCATCCTGGCCAACGTCTGGCGCGGCACCGCGTTCTCGATGCTGGTCTACTCGGCGGCGCTGTCGGACGTGCCCGCAGACCTGCTGGAGGCCGCCGCGGTGGACGGGGCGAGCGGCTGGAGCAGGCTGGTGCACATCACCCTCCCGCTGATCCGCCGCTCGATCATGTCCAACCTCATGCTCATCACGCTCCAGACGCTGGCGAGCTTCGGCCTGATCTACGCGCTCACCGGCGGCGGGCCGGGCACGGCCAGCCAGACCACGCCGCTGTACATGTACGAGCAGGCCTTCCGCTACTTCGAGATCGGGTACGGCAGTGCGATGGCCCTGGTGATGCTCGTCATCGGCGCGTTGTTCTCCCTGGTGTACCTGCGCCTGATCAAGGAGCGCCCATGACCCGCGTGGCCGCCCGCACGGCGGCGCTGGTGTCGCTCGCCGTGATCACCCTCGCCTTCGCAGGCCCGTTCCTGTGGGTGGTGCTCGCCTCCGTACAGCCGGAGGCCGGCCTCACCGCCAAGCCGAGCTGGAACTTCTCGCTGCGCAACTTCAGCGCCGTGCTCACCTGGGAGACCGTCTACCGGCCGGTACTCAACTCGATCGTCATCTCCGGCGGCACCGCGCTGCTCACCGTGCTGGTCTCGGGCCTCGCGGCCTATCCGCTGTCCCGGTACAAGCTGCGCTTCAAGCGCCACTTCATGCTGACGCTGCTGTTCACCACCGGCCTGCCGGTGACGGCGATCATGGTTCCGGTGTACAGCATGTTCTTCCGGTTCAACCTGTACGGGTCGATCCCGGCCATGGTGCTGTTCCTGACGGCGAGCTCGCTGCCGTTCTCCATCTGGATGATGAAGAACTTCATGGACGGCGTCCCGGTCAGCCTGGAGGAGGCCGCCTGGGTCGACGGAGCCGGATGGGTGCAGTCGCTGGCCCGCGTCGTCGGGCCGCTCATGGCGCCGGGGGTCGCCGTCGTCGCGATCTTCGTCTTCGTCGGCCAGTGGGGGAATTTCTTCGTCCCCTTCGTCCTGCTCGACACGCCGGAGAAGCAGCCGGCGGCCGTCACGATCTACACCTTCTTCTCGCAGTACGGCCAGGTCGCCTACGGGGAGCTGGCGGCCTTCTCGATCATCTACACCGCGCCGGCCGTCGTCCTGTACGTCGCCGTGAACAAATATCTCGCCGGTTCGTTCAGCTTCGCCGGATCAGTGAAGGGTTGACCCTTGCGTATCACCAGCGTGGAATCCACCGAGCTCTTCGTCGAGGCCGGGCAGGTCGTCCGCGTCCACGTCGACGGACCGCCGGGTGAGATCGAGGTCCGCGTCACCGGCCCCGGCGTGGCCGGCGCCGCCCGGACGGCCGCCCGCCCGGCCGAGGTCGCGGTGTCCGCAGGCGCCGCGCCGGGCACGCGCGTCCCCATCGCGGTGACGGTCTCCGGCCCGACCGGCGACGTGCCGGTCGCGAACGAGCCGGGCGGGGACGAGCCGGGCGGGGACGCCGTCGCGTCCGGCGAGCTGGTGGTGGCCGAACCGGGCTGGACGGTGTGGATGGTGCCGCACTTCCACTACGACCCGGTGTGGTGGAACACCCAGGCCGCGTACACCACCACCTGGGACGACGCCGGCCCGGTCTCCCAGGAGTTCCGGTGGGACGGGCAGAAGGCCGGGTTCGACCTGATGCGCGAGTACCTCGACACCGCGCGCCGCGACCCCGACTTCAAGTTCGTGCTGGCCGAGGTCGACTACCTCAAGCCCTACTGGGACGCCCACCCCGAGGACCGCGCCCACCTGCGCAGGCTGCTCGCCGAGGGCCGCGTCGAACTGCTGGGCGGCACCTACAACGAGCCCAACACCAACCTCACCTCGGCCGAGTCGACGATCCGCAACATCGTCCACGGCGTCGGGTTCCAGCGCGACGTCATGGGCGGCGACCCGGCCACCGCCTGGCAGCTCGACGTGTTCGGGCACGACCCGCAGTTCCCCGGGCTGATCGCCGAGGCGGGGCTCACCTCCAGCTCCTGGGCGCGCGGCCCGTACCACCAGTGGGGGCCGATGCTCACCGGCCGCGACCGCGAACGCGACGGCTGGGGCGACCCGGACACCATGCAGTTCCCCGCCGAGTTCGAGTGGCTGTCGCCGTCGGGCAAGGGCGTGCTCACCCACTACATGCCCGCGCACTACAGCGCCGGCTGGTGGATGGACTCCTCCGCCGACCTGGCCACCGCCGAGCAGGCCGTGTACGAGCTGTTCGTCCGGCTGAAGAGGGTCGCGGCGACGCGCAACCTGCTGCTGCCCATCGGCAGCGACTACACCCCGCCGAACAAGTGGGTCACCCAGATCCACCGCGACTGGAACGCCCGGTACGTCTCGCCGAGGTTCGTCGTCGGGCTGCCCAAGGAGTTCTTCGCCGCCGTGCGCTCCACGCTCGCCGAGGCCTCGCCGCAGACCCGGGACATGAACCCGATCTACACCGGCAAGGACGTCTCCTTCGTCGACACCAAGCAGGCCCAGCGGTCCGCCGAGTCGCTGGTCTCCGACGCCGAGAAGTTCGCCACCCTGGCCTCCGCCGCCACCGGCGCCCGCTATCCGCACGCCGCGCTGGACAAGGCGTGGCGGCAGCTCATCTTCGGCGCCCACCACGACGCGATCACCGGATCCGAGTCCGACCAGGTGTACCTGGACCTGCTCACCGGCTGGCGCGAGGCCCACGACCTCGGCCGCGACGTGCTCGCCGCCTCGCTCGGCGAGCTGACCGCCCGCGTGGACACCCGCGGCGACGGCACCGCCGTGGTGGTGTGGAACCCGTCCTCGTGGGCTCGCACCGACCTGGTCCGCGTACGACTGCCGCTGCCCGGGCCCGGCGCGCTGGGCGTGCGCGTCACCGACCCGCGGTCCGGCGAGCTGCCGGTGCTGCTGGAGAACGCCGAGCACCACGAGGACGGCAGCCTGCTGGCCGTGGACGTCGTCGTGCTCGCCCGGGACGTGCCGTCCGTCGGCTGTCTCACCCTGCGGGCCGAGGCGGTCGCCGAGCCCGCCCCCGCCGCCGGGTGGACCGCCCGCGAGGGCACGGTCATCTCCACCGCCACCCACCTGGTCGAGGTCGACCCGGCGCGCGGCGGCTGCGTGTCCCGGTTCTACGATGTCGCCCGCGACCGCGAGCTGCTCCAGCCCGGCCGGGTCGGCAACGAGCTGGTCGTGCACGACGAGTACCCGGCGCACCCCGAGTTCCACGAAGGCCCCTGGCACCTGGTGCCCAAGGGCACCGCCACCGGCTCGGCCGGGCGTCCCGCGACGTCGGTCGCCGTCGAGACCTGCGCCCTCGGCGAGCGGGTCACCGTCACCGGCCGCGTCGGGCCCGCCGCCTACACCCAGGTGGTGACGCTGTGGCACGGCCTCGACCGCGTCGACTGCGTCACCCACCTGGACGAGTGGGAGGGCGAGGACCAGCTCGTCCGGCTGCGCTGGCCCGCCCGCGTCCCCGGCGCGCTGCCGGTCAGCGAGGTCGGCGACGCCGTCGTCGGCCGCGGCTTCGGCCTCATCGACGTCGACTCCGGCGAGCACCCCTGGACGCTGGACAACCCCGCGGGCACCTGGTTCGCGCTGTCCTCCACCGCCAGGGTCGCGCTGCGCGGCGAGGACGGCGCCCCGATCGGCGAGCGGGCCATCGGCATCGCCGAGATCATCGGTGGCGAGCCGCGCGAGCTTGCCGTGGCGCTGGTCCGCAAGGGCGTCACCGCCACCTGCTCCAGCGGCTCCGGCCCCCGGTACGGCGACCTCGGCGTCGACTCCAACCTGCCCGACGTGCGGGTCGCGCTCGGCACGCCGGAGGAGAACCCGTTCGTCGCCCAGGTACTCGCGGCCGCCGAGCCGGCGTACGCCGAACTGCTGCGCGAGCGCCTCGCCGCGGACGGGCGGGCGCGCGTGTGGGTCCCCGCCGCCGAGCCGCTGGAGAAGGTGTGGGTGCCGAGCGCCGACCTCACCGGACCGCGCGCGCTCCCGGTGCTCATCGTCGCCGGCGAGGGCGCCGCCGCGGAGCTGGCCGCCGACCTGGACGACGCGGTCATTGAGGTCGCCCAGCCCGCCGAACTGGCCGTCCTCACCGAGCCCGCGCTGGACGACTACAGCATCGGCGTGGTCAACCGCGGCATCCCCGGCTTCGCCGTCGACGCGAGCGGCGCCCTTCATCTGTCGCTGCTGCGCTCGTGCACCGGCTGGCCGTCCGGCGTCTGGATCGACCCGCCGCGCCGCACCGCCCCCGACGGGTCGAACTTCCAGTTGCAGCACTGGACGCACTCCTTCGAGTACTCCCTGGTCACCGGGGCCGGGGACTGGCGTCAGGCGGGGCTGGTGCGCCAGGGGCACGACGTCAACCACCCGCTGGCCGCGCTGCCCTCGCCCGCGCACGACGGCGAACTGCCCGCCACGACCTCCCTGCTTTCGGTCGAGCCCGCCGGGGACGTCGTGCTCGCCGCCCTGAAGGCCGCGGGCAACCCTCTCGCCTCCGGCCGCCCGGCCGGCGAGCGGGTCGAGGGCGTCACCCTGCGGCTGTACGAGGCGGCGGGCCGGCACGTCACCGCCCGCGTGAGCACAGCGAGCACGGTGAGCACCGTCCTGCCCCTCGACGGCGCCCACCGCGCCGACCTGCTCGAACGCCCGCTGATCGCGCTGGACCTCGGAGCCTTCCCGCTGGCTCCCATGGAGATCGCCACCCTCACCGCCCCGCTCGCCGGACGGGACGCCGTCGGACGGGACGCCGCGGGCGGGCCTGGCGTCTCCCTCGGGCCGGAGGCCGAGCCGTACCAGCCGGTCTACACCCGTTACTGGCTGAACAACACCGGCCCCGCGCCCATCGGCAACGTGCCCGTGGCCGTCCACCTGTCCGCGGCCGGCGCGCCGGTGTCCGGCGCCGTCGAGCTGGAGGTGACGGTCGCCTCCGGGCTGACCGAGGGCGAGGCCGGCGGCGTCGTCACCCTCGTCGCGCCCGAGGGCTGGACCTGCGAGCCCGCCGAGCGGCCGTACGCGCTGCCGCCCGGCGGGCACGCCGCCTTCCCGGTGCGGGTGACGCCGCCGGCCGGCGCCGAGCCCGGCGAGTACTGGCTGCGCGCCCGTCTCGCCCACGGCGGGCAGACCTACGAGGACGTGGCCCGGCTGCGCGTCGGCGACGTCCCGGACGCCGTCCTGGACGTCTCGCTCCGGACGCCCGTCGTGCGGCTCGTCCCCGGCGACCCCGCCGCCGCCTCCGGCGCGGTCGAGGTGCTGCTGCGCTCCGACGCCGCTACGGAGGTGTCCGTCCAGGCGCAGCTCATCAGCCCTTGGCACACCTTCGAGCTGGTGCCCGAGTGGAACACCGGCGTGGTCGTCCCCGCGCGGGGTGAGGCGCTGCTCCGCTTCGACGTCCAGGCCCCGCCCGGCGCCCGTCCCGGCCGCTGGTGGGCCGTCGTCAAGCTCGCCTCCGCCGGCCGCCTCCACTACACCGAGGCCGTCCGCATCGAGGTCCGGTGACGGCGGGCCGGAACGTCATGACCTCCGCGGCGGCCGTCGCCGCGGAGGTGGGCGGGCAGGCCGTACCGGTCGCGCACGTCGACGCGCGGGAGGCGGAGCTGCGCGCGGGGCCGCTGGCCTCGCGCCTGCCGCGCCCGCACACCGCCGAGGGACGCAACCTGCGCCGCTGGCTGGTCCAGGTGCTGGTGACCGAGGCCCTGGTCGAGCAGGAGGCCGCCGCCCTCGGCATCGCCGGCCC
Organism: Sphaerisporangium sp. NPDC049457; assembly: GCF_055586705.1. Lineage (NCBI taxonomy): Bacteria > Bacillati > Actinomycetota > Actinomycetes > Streptosporangiales > Streptosporangiaceae > Sphaerisporangium > Sphaerisporangium sp. NPDC049457. Next base: position 89,080 of record NZ_JBVJHR010000001.1, read on the forward strand.
CGGCGACGGCGGCCGGCGCGCGCCCGCGCTCACCCTGCCGGCCGCGCTGCGCACCGGCGGCGTCGTCGCCGCCGTGACGGTCGCCATGCCGCTGGCCAGGGCGCTGCGCGACGCGGTCACGGCCGGCGTCCGGGTGCCGGAGAAGGACCGGCGCCCCTACTACGAGCGCAACCTCGACCGCTACACCCGCCCGGAGACGCGGCACGTCAGCCGGGTCGACGGGGGGCGGGCGTCGCCGCTCGGGCCGATGCGGCGGGACGAGCTGACCGGTCCGCTGGGAGACGCGGTCTTCGCAGCGGCCGAGGGCGAGACCGTCGGCCCCGTCGAAGGCCCCGGCGGGCCGTGGACCCTGCGGGTGGACCGCGTCGAGCCGGGCGGCCCGCTGCCGTACGAGGCGGTGCGGAACGGCATCGCGGACGAGCTGACCTCGGTCGCGGCCGAGCAGTGCTTCGCCGGGTGGCTGGAGCGGCGGTACGCGGAGAAGGTGCGCCTGCGCCCGGGCTACGAGCATCCCGCGGACCCCCGCCACCCCGACGCCGTCCACCACCACTGACGGCGCGACCGGACGAACGGGAACAGGCGCGGTGACGGAACGGGATGCGGTGACGGAACGGGATGCGGTGCCCGGACGATGCCGGGACGGAGGCGGGCCGTACAGTTCGGGGATGGCGCACACCAGGTTCGCGACGTCCGGGATGGTCTGCACCATCGATCATCTCGCCTCCGGGACGGGGCTGGCCGTGCTCGACCGGGGCGGCTCGGCGGCGGACGCCGCGATCGCGGCCAATGCCGTGCTGGCCGTCACCGCCCCGAACGCCTGCGGCCTCGGCGGCGACCTGTTCGCCCTCGTCCACGACGGCGACGGCGCGCCCACGGCGCTGAACGCCTCCGGCCGGTCCGGCTCCGGCGCCGACCCCGGCCGCCTGCGCGCCGAGGGGCATGAGCGGATGCCGTTCCAGCACGACATCCGGTCGGTCCCGGTGCCCGGGTGCGCCGACGGATGGCTCGCCCTGCACGCGAGGTACGGGCGGCTGCCGCTCGGCGACCTGCTCGCCCCCGCCGCCCGGTACGCCGAGGAGGGCTTCCCGGCCGGTCCGGCGCTCGCCCCGGCGGCCGGCGTGCTCCCCGGCGTCCGCGGCCCGCTGGAGCCCGGCGCCCTCATCCGGCGGCCCGGCGTCGCCCGGGCGCTGCGAGCGCTCGCGTCCGGCGGGCGTGACGGCTTCTACCTGGGCGAGTTCGGCGAGGGCCTCCTCGCCCTCGGCCGGGACGCGGCGGTCGGCGGCTCAGCGGCGGGGGAGTACGACGAGTCCGACCTGGCCCGCGTGAACGCCGACTGGGTGCGCCCGCTCCGCGCCCGCGCCTTCGGGCACGACGTGTGGACCATCCCGCCGAACTCGCAGGGCTACCTGGTGCTCCTGGCCCTCGCCATCGCCGACGGGCTCGACCTGCCCGCCGACCCGGCCGACCCGCTGTGGGCGCACCTGCTCGCCGAGGCGGCCAGGGCGGCCGGGCACGACCGTCCCGACGTGCTGTTCGACGGCGCCTCGGTGGACGCCGTGCTCGCCTCCGCGGACGCCCGCCGCGCCGGCGTCGACCCGGCCCGCCGGGCCCGGCTGCGCGACCTCGTCGCGCCGGGCGACACCACCTACCTGTGCGTCGTGGACGCCGCCGGCATGGGCGTCTCGCTCATCCAGTCGAACGCCGCCGGCTTCGGCAGCATGCTCTTCGAACCGGCGACCGGCATCAACCTGCACAACCGCGGTCTCGGCTTCTCGCTGGCCGCCGGCCACCCCGCCGAGTACGGGCCGGGACGCCGCCCGCCGCACACGCTCGCCCCCGTCCTGGTCACCCGGCCCGACGGCTCCCTGCGCACGGTCGCCGGCACGATGGGAGGCGACTCCCAGCCGCAGATCCTGCTGCAGGTGCTGACCCGTCTGCTCGCCGCCGGCCAGTCTCCCGGGGAGGCCATCGACGCCCCGCGCTGGCGGCTCGGTCCCGGCGTCACCGGCTTCGACGCCTGGAGCGAGCCCGACGAGGCGTCCCTGGACGTCGAGCAGGGCGCGCCCTGGTCGGACGGGCTGGCCGGTCGGGGCCACCTGGTCCAGGAACTGCCGTACGGGGGTTCGTTCGGGCACGCCCACCTCATCGACGTCCGGCCGGACGGCGTCCTCGCCGGCGCCGCCGACCCCCGCGCCCTCATCTCCAGCGTCGCCGCCCGCTGACGCCCCGCCCGCAAGGCCCACGCTCCTGAACGCTCGGCCCGCTGAGCCGCGCGGCCCGCTGACGGCCGGCCTGTCCGGGCGGCCGCGCCCGTCCAGAATTCTCGGGCGAGGCGGGAACAACAATGCCGGGGACGTGGTTACATGAGTCGTGACCGGTGTGTCCGGTGTCCCCGGGCCTCACCTATTGCCTTCGCGGATTACCGTTCGGCTGGAGCCGCGTTGAGCCTTTCGCCGAGAGGCGACCCGCACACCGGTTCGCACACGTAGAAGGAAGACCCCGCCAGGTGCACCTGGCGGGGTCTTCCGTGTTCCGGCGCCCCGCGCCCTCGGGGGCGTTGCGGGGCGGGGCGCCGTCCTCCTCGGAGGGGTGTGGCCCGCTGTCCGGCGGAGCGGCCTGCGCGGCACGGAAAGCGGCTCCGCCGGACGCGGCGTGCCGGATCAGGACGCGTCGCCCGGCGTCTCGCTGTCGAGGTGGCGCATCTGGGATGTGGCGTACCGGTCGCCGGAGGCGGCGCCGGCGGGGACGGCCCGCTCGATCTCCGCGAGGTCGTCGGCATCGAGCGTCAGGTCGGCGGCGGCCAGGGACTCGGCCAGGCGGTCGCGGCGGCGGGCGCCGATGAGCGGGATGATGTCGTCGCCCTGGGCGGCGACCCAGGCCACCGCGATCTGCGCGACGGTGGCCCCCTTGGCCTCGGCGACGCGGCGCAGCGACTCGACCAGGTCGAGGTTGCGCTGGAGGTTCTCCGCCTGGAAGCGCGGGCTCATGCCGCGGAAGTCGCCCGCCGCCATCTCCCGGTCGGGACGCCAGTGCCCGCTCAGCAGACCCCTGGACAGCACGCCGTAGGCGGTTATGCCGACGCCGAGCTTGCGCGCGGTCGGCAGAATCTCCTGCTCGATGCCCCGGGACAGCAGGGAGTACTCGATCTGCAGGTCGCAGATCGGGTGCACCGCGTGCGCGCGCCGCAGGGTCTCGGCCCCGACCTCCGACAGGCCGATGTGCCGCACGTACCCGGCCTGCACCATCTCGGCGATGGCGCCGACGGTCTCCTCGACGGGGACCTGCGGGTCGAGCCGGGCGGGACGGTAGACGTCGATGTGGTCGGTGCCGAGGCGGCGCAGGGTGTAGGCGAGAAAGTTCTTGACGGCGGCCGGCCGGCCGTCGTAGCCCGCCCAGCCGCCGCCGGGGTCGCGCAGGGCGCCGAACTTCACGCTGATGACGGCCCGCTCGCGGGCGCGTCCGGCGAGCGCGTCGCGCAGCAGCATCTCGTTGTGGCCCATGCCGTAGAAGTCGCCGGTGTCCATCAGGGTGATGCCGGCGTCGAGGGCGGCGTGGACGGTCGCGATCGACTCGGCCGCGTCGGCCGGTCCATACAAATCGGACATGCCCATCAGGCCGAGGCCGAGCTCGGAGACGGCCGGCCCGGTCGTGCCAAGGGTGCGGGTGCGCATGACGTGCGTCCAATCGTGTGACTGGTTACGTTGCTAACGATACGAAGATATCACCGCTACCTTAGCGGCGCTACCTCATATCTGTTAGCTTTGTTTCATGTCCGTCGAGACGCTCAGCACCAGAGAGCGCGTCCTGCGCGCCGCCGCCGACCTGCTTTCCGAGAGAGGCAGAGAGGCGGTCTCCACGCGCGCGGTCGGCGCGGCGGCCGGCGTCCAGGCTCCTACGCTGTACCGGCTGTTCGGCGACAAGGAAGGCCTGCTGGACGCCGTCGCCGCCTACGGGTTCGAGGAGTACCTGTCGACCAAGCTCTCGCTGGAGCGGTCCGGGGATCCGGTGACCGACCTGCGCCGCGGCTGGGATCTGCACATCGGCTTCGGCCTCGCGCGTCCCGCCTTCTACGTGCTGATGTACGGCGACGCCCGGCCGGCCACGGAGTCACCGGCCGCCCGCGAGGCGGAAGGGCTCCTCACCGGCCTCATCGAGCGCATCGCCGCGGCCGGGCGGCTGAGAGTGCCGGTGGACCGCGCGGTGGCGATGGTCCAGGCCGCCGGCGTCGGAGTCACGCTCAGCCTGATCGCCACCGCCCCCGAGCGACGCGATCCGCAGCTGTCCACCCTGACCCGGGAGGCCGTGCTCGGCGCGATCACCACCGGCGGCGACGAGGCCGACGGCGCCGACGGGACCGACGCGATCGACGGAGGCGACCTGGCCGGGCGCGCGGTGGCGCTCCAGGCGGCGCTCCCGCAGGACGACCCTCGCCTCAGCCCCGCAGAACGGGCCCTGCTCACCGAGTGGCTCGACCGCCTGGCCCGGTAGTGTCAGACGCCCTGGAAGCCGGGGCGGGATAGCCTGCCTGCGATGCCTTGGACCACGTGGCCGGAGGAGTCGATGCTGGGATGACGGCAGGGCGGCCGATGCCCGCACAGGACGACGTGCTCGGGTACTTCAGCACGCTGTCGAACTGGGGACGGTGGGGCGACGACGACGAGCTCGGCACTCTCAACCACATCACCGACGACGTCCGGCTGGCGGCGGCGCGGGCCGTGCGCCACGGCAGGAGCGTGTCGTGCGCGTGGGAGGTCGCCGTGCCGGACGACATGGAGCGGTCGACGACGACGTGCCCGTGCGCCGCCGACATGCCGGGCGCCGAGAACATGCCGGCGCCCGGATTCCGCGACGACCGGCGCTGGGGCTTCTCCTCCGAGCGGCTCGGCGTCACGTTCCACGGCAACACCATCACCCACCTCGACTCGCCGTGCCACATCTACTGGGACGGCACGATGTACAACGGGCGGTCGCACTCGTTGGTCGACGCCGCCACGGGGTCGTCGTGGGCGTCGGTCACGGCGGCGGCGAACGGCATCGTCACGCGCGGTGTCCTGCTGGACGTCGCCGGGGTCCGCGATGTGCCGTGGCTGGAACCGGGGCAGGGGGTGTATCCCGACGATCTGGAGGAGGCCGAGCGCCGCCAGGGTGTGCGGGTGCGCTCCGGCGACGCGGTACTCCTGCGCACCGGCCGCGGCCGCGCCCGGCACGAGGCCGGTGCGGCCGGCGGTTTCGCGCAGGCCGGGTGGCACGCGTCCTGCCTGCCGTGGCTGCACGAACGGGAGGTCGCGCTGATCGGCGCCGACACCCCGCAGGACGTTCTGCCGTCGGGGTACCCAGAGGTGCTGATGCCGGTGCACGCCGTGAGCCTTGTCGCGATGGGTCTGTGGATGCTCGACAACTGCGACCTGGAGGCGTGCGCGGCGACGGCCGCCGGGCTCGGCCAGTGGGACTTCCAGCTGGCGGTCGCGCCGGTCCGCTTCGCCGGCACGTCCGGCAGCCCGGTCAACCCGATCGCCACCTTCTGACCGCGGCGCGGCGCGACCGCCTGGGGCCGCGACCGCCTGACGGCCGCGACCGTTTGGGGCCGCGAGCGTCTAAAGACGGGGGGTCGCGCTCGCGCGTTCCGCGGCCGTGACGGCGTTGCGGAACAGCATCGCGACGGTGGTGGGACCCACCCCGCCGACCCGGGGGGTGATCGCGCCCGCCACCCGCGCGCAGGACTCGTCGACGTCGGGCAGCAGCCGCCGCCCGGCGTACCGCACGCCGCCGCCGATCACCACCGAACCCGGTCTCACATGCTCGGGGGTGATGATGCCCGGCACGCCCGCCGCGGCGATGAGGATGTCGGCGCGCAGGGTGTAGCGCGGCCAGTCGGGCACCCCGGTGTGCACGACGGTGACGGCGGCGTTCGCGGTCGGGCGTTTCTGCGCGAGCAGCATCGCCAGCGGCCGGCCGAGGGTGGCGCCACGGCCGAGGATGACCACCTCCCTGCCGGCCACCGGGATGCCGTAGTGGGCCAGAAGGGCCTCGATGCCGGCAGGGGTGCACGGAAGCGGCCCCGGCAGGCCGAGCGCCAGGCGTCCCATGTTCAGCGGGTGCATGCCGTCGACGTCCTTGTCCGGGTCCATGGACAGCAGCGCGCGGTCGTAGTCGAGATGCGCCGGGACGGGATGCTGCACGAGCAGCCCGTGGACGGCGGGGTCGGCGCTGAAGGCGGCGATGGCGGCGTGCAGGTCGGCCTGGGTGGCGGACGCGGGCAGGTGCTCGTGCGGCGAGATGAAGCCCAGTTCGGCGGCCTTGCGCTGCTTGATGCGGATGTAGCCCGCGCTGGCGTCGTCGTCGCCGACCAGGATCGTCGCGAGCGCGGGCGCCACTCCGCGGTCCTTGAGCGCGGACACGCGCTCGGCGACGTCGGCGAAGATGGCCTCCGCCACCGGCCCGCCCGCGAGGACGCGCGCCGCCGATTCGGGCTCGCCCGCCTGCTGGGCGGGCGCGGGAGAGTTGTCAGGGAACGGGGACATGTCACTCCTCGCCGTGGGCGCCCAGGCGGTCGACTCCCACGAGCAGGCTCCCCGATGGTCGTTGCCATCCCCTTGCCGCCAGTCGCCTGACCTCCAGCATGCCCGATCCGCGCCCTACTACGCGACCGGCGCGGTCACGGCCGCACGGGCGGGCAGGGACAGGCACGGGTACGGGCAGGCAGGGAGAGGCGCGGCCGGAACGGACAAGTGTGGGCCGGCGCGGACAGGTGCGGCCGGGACGGACACCGGTGACGCGGTTCCGCCGCCCGTGCGACGGACTCAGGACGGATGGCCGACCGTGATCACGACGTTCCCGATCTTGCGCCCGGACTCGACGTACCGGTAGGCGTCGAGGATCTCGTCCAACGGATATGTCCGGTCGATGACCGGACGGAAGTCGCCGGACTCGATGAGCTCTTTGAAGTGCCGCGCCATCGCCGGGTCCTGCTTCGGCAGCGGGAACAGGACCTTCTTGCCGCCGAAAAGCGCGGTGGCCAGCGCCAGGAACGGGTTCTGCCAGAAGAGGCCGAGGTCGGAGGCGATGTAGACGCCGCGCGGTTTCAGCAGCCGCCTGCACCGGCCGAACGTGCTCTTGCCGACCGCGTCGATGACGACGTCGTATCGCCGCTCGTCCCTGGTGAAGTCCGTGGCCGTGTAGTCGACGACCCTGTCGGCGCCCAGTTCTTTGACGAGTTCGACGTTCTTCGTGTCGCAGACAGCGGTGACGACCGCGCCGGAACTCTTCAGCAGCTGGACCGCCGCCGAGCCGATGGCGCCGGTCGCGCCGTAGACCATGACGTCCTGCCCGCTTCGCACCTTCGCCGCCGTGATGAGGGAGAGGGCGTAGTGCGAACCCTCGGTGCTGGGCGCGGCCTCCTCGTAGGTCAGGCCCTCCGGCATGGCCGCCAGCGCGCCGTTCTCGGGAATGACCATGTACTGGGCATGGGCGCCGAAGGTGGTGTCGTTGTATCCGAAGACCCGGTCGCCGGGCGCGAAGCGCGTGACGCCGTCGCCGACCGCCTCGACCTCTCCGGCGAACTCGTTGCCGAGGACGGTCAGCCTCGGCCGGATCGGACCGATGACGGCCCTGTAGAAGAAGGGTTTCGCCGCGCGTAGTCCGCAGTCGGTGCGATTGACCGTCGTCGCGTGGACTTTGACGAGCACTTCGCCGTCTTTGACCGCCGGTTCCGCCACCTCGGCGATCGCGACCACTTCCGGTGGACCGTACCTGCTGCGGACCGCGGCCTTCATGACTGGAGTGTAGCCACCGGTTCGCCACGGCGCGGCGCCCTTTCGCGGTGTGAACGGGACGCCGGCACCGGCTGCGGCGGGGCGTGTCACGCCCGCGTCACGCCGCCATGACGTCCGGTGCCTCATGGTGAAGCCACGTGGCCTCCTCGACGGAGAGGCGACGGCAGATCCGGAGCAGCAGCGACGAAAGGGGACCGCGGAATGAAGAGGACCATTCGGCGGGGACTCGTCGGCGTACTGGGCACCTGTTGCCTGACCGCGACGCTTCAGACGGCGGTGAACCCGGCCCGCGGGGATGCCATGGGCAAGACGACGCAGGCCGTCAGCGCTTCGAGCGGCATCGGAAACGACGACGGCGACCGCCGCAGAGACCGGAGCAGCGGCAAGAGCAGAGAACGAAGCCGAGACGACCGCGACCGTGACCGGGGCCGCGGCAGCGGCAAGAGCCGGGAGCGTGGCCGGGAGGACCGTGACCGCTACCGCGACCGTGACCGGGACCGCAGCAGCGGCAAGAGCAGAGAACGTGGCCGCGAGGACCGCGACCGGGACCGTGATCGGGACCGGGGCCGCGGCAGCGGCAAGAGCCGGGAGCGTGGCCGGGAGGACCGTGACCGCGACCGTGACCGCGATCGCAGCAGCGGGAAGAGCAGAGAGCGAAGCCGAGACGACCGCTACCGCGACCGTGACCGCGGCCGAGACCGGTTCTGACCGGCACTACCACAACTAGACCCGGTGTCGTGGCCGGATGACCTGCGACAGGTTGACGCCGCCCGGTGGGAGGTCGTGTCCCACCGGGCGGCGTCCGCCCATACACCTTGTCCCGGCCGTCAGCCGGGGAAGGGGCCTCTGCCCGCGAAGCGGGGGCGGCCGTGGCGGGACAGCGACACGCCCAGGGCGATCATGATGACGCCGAGCAGGAAGTGCAGCCAGTTGTCCGCGCTGTTGAACGGGACGAAGTTGGCCGTGCTCTCACGCCCGACCAGCAACCCGTAGATCCACAGCAGCAGGTAGATGACGCCGCCCCAGACCAGGAAGTTGCGGGCTCCGGTCCAGCTGCGGGCCATCGCGAGGCCCGCGACGCCGAAGATCAGGTGCACGATGTTGTGCAGGGTCGACACCTGGAACAGTCCCAGCAGGTGGGCTCCTGAGTCGTGCCCGGCGAACTTCATGGCGCCGTAGTCGGTGGTGATGCCAGGGATGAACCCGAGGACGCCGACCGCGAGGAAAACGATGCCGACGACGAACGCGGCGGTCTGCAGCGGTGTCCGGGTCATCTGACGCGTGTGCGCGCCCATGACGCCTCCTGCGTGAATCTTGCTTGCTGTTGTTGTGTGGTGGTCGGTCGGTGGTGGAAGGGAACATCGCCGGGGCCGGCGCGCCGGCCCCGGCCGGCGTCAGTGGTGCGTGCGCACGGTGTGCATCCGGACGGTGGCGGGCAGGCGCTCGGTCTCCAGGGACCGCCGCAGCCGCGCCACCGCGCGCTGGATACCCTGCTGGGCGGCGGCGGGGTCGGACTCGTCGGGCAGGACGACGGCGAGCGTCAGGCTCGGCGCGGCGGGGGCGCCGCCGAGCCGGGCACGCACCCGTTCCGCGGGCGTCCCGCGCCTGCGGGCCACGCCGTGCCCGGCGGCCGCCGGGGCGGGCTGTTCGCCCACGGCCGGGACCTCGTGCATGGCGTGGATGAGATCGTCCTCGATGGCCTCGGCAGCGGCCCGGGCCGACAGGTGCGTGGCGCCGTGCCCGGGGTCCTCCTCCAGGTCCAGGTGGCGGATGGTGTTCCTGCGCGCCTGGAGGAACAGCCAGCGCAACGCGAGCAGCACGACCACGAGCGCGGCGATGGCGAGCGCGGGCCAGAACCAGGCGTTACGGGCGGCGAACGCGGCGACCTGGCCGGAGACGACCGGTTCGCTCCGTCCGCCGAACAGCCCGAGGCCCTTGGCCAGCGCGGCGAGGCCGGCCAAGAGCAGGATCAGGCCGACGATCGCCAGCCCGGTGCGGTTCACGCGGGCGTCGTGGCGGGTGTCGAGGCGGCTCACCGTTCATCCCCCCTTCCGGCGCACGTCGACCCGTACGCGCATGGGCCTCAGCGGGCGCAGTTCGGCCAGCCGGCCCTCGACGGCTTGACCGACCTGGGCGGGCAGCTCCACCGGGTCGCGGAGCGGGGTGGCGACGCTCACCTCCGCGCGGCGCCGCCGCAGCCGCACCCGCGCGCGGGACACCCCGTCCACCGCCGAGGCGACCGCGGCCAGGTGGCGGCGCAGCCCGGCGCGGGTGATGCCGGTGACCGTCTGCGGGTCCTCGGACGCCAGCGCGACCAGCCGGGCGCGCCCGGGGCTCAGCGCGGCGTACAGGAGCAGGAGGCCGAGCAGGCAGGCCACGACGGCGGTCGTGAGCGTCGCCGGGTCGTCCCAGCGGGCCCGGCCGAGCGGGGCGAGCCACGACAAAGTGGGCATCCGCGGGTGTGCGCGGGCCGCCGCCGCCACCGCGCCGACCAAGGTGACGATGCCGGCCGCCGCGAGGAGCAGGGCGACCAGGGTGGCGGGCAGCGTCCGATGCGAGCGGAACGCCCGCGCCGCCGCCCTGCGCCGCGCCCGGTCGCCGGACGGTCGCCCGGACTCGACCTCCGGCGCGCCCATGTCCACGTCATACGCCGCCGCCGCCGGCGTCCCGGCCGGCTCGTGCCGCGCCATCGCGCCGACCGCGGGCTCGTACGCCGGTGCCTGTCCGGCCTGTCCGCCGGTCGCGGACTCGTAGGCCGGTTCCCACCCGGCCTGTCCGCCGGGCGTGGGACTGTTCGCCGGGTCCTGTGCGACTGGTCCGTTCGCCGTGGGATCGTATGCCGAGTCTTGTCGCGGCGGCCTGTTCGCCGGGGGTGGCCGGATCGGGTCGTGGTCGCCGGGGGCTGGTGTGGTCACTGGACGCGCCTCCCTTGTTCGGCAGGGTGGATGAGCCGGGCGACGTCGATGTCGACCTGCCGCGCCTCTAGACCGGTCAGCTCCCTGACGCGGGTGACGACGTGCTCGCGCACCCGGTGGACGACCTGGCGGATCGGCGCGGGGTAGACCACCGAGAGGGTCACCCGCAGGATCGCCAGCCCGCCTTCCACGTGGCCGCTGACCCGTGGAGCGGCCTGCTCGGTGTCGCGCCCGAGCGGCACGCCGAGCATCCGCGGCGCGGCCCCGCCGACCTGCTCGACCTCGCGGACGGCGTGGGCCGCGATCCGCTCCAGAACCCGGTCGGAGATGTCGGTGTGCCCCCGCGCCTGCGGGGACGCGACTTCCCCGGCCGGTGGTCCGGCGGCGCCGGACCCGGCGTCGTGCCTCCCCGCGGCGGGAGGCGCGGCCGTGCCAGAGCCGCCCGGCGCCGGTCCGCCCGCGCCGGGCATCGGGCGGTTCGGCTCGGTGTTCATGTGCGTCTCCGGCCGCCCATCAGTCCGCTCATGTCGAGCTCACCGGTCATCGCGCGGCCGACCAGGAACCCCAGTACGCCGAGCACGAGGACGACGAGGAACGCCGTGAGGCCGCCGACGATCACGGCGAACCCGAGCGCGGCTCCGAACAGCAGTCCGACCGCCGGCCATAGACGGTTCTCTTCCATTTCGCTCACCTTCCACTGTCCACTTTCTAAGGGGGGCACTCCCTGTGCGGCGGCGCACGCCCGCTCCGGCCGCGCCGCCGCCCGTCCCTCACCCGCCCGCCTCCGCAGAGCGGTCCGTCTCGCCCCGACCGGAGCGGTCCGTGTCTTCTGGGCCCTCGGCGGTGACGGGTTCGTCCCCTGGCAGGGCGATGTCGTCGATGCGGACGTGGACCGGCAGGCCGGGTGCCAAAGGTTCGACGGCGGCGCGCACGTCCGCCGCGATCTCGGCGAGCGGTCGTCCGTACCGGGCGACCACGGCCACCTCTATCTCGGCGTCCCGCACGGCCACCCCGGCGACCGTGCGGCCGGCGAGGTAGGTGGCGATCGGCCCTCCGGCCAGGGAGGCGACGTCCGGGCAGCGTTCCGCCGCCTGGGCGATGCGGTCGGCCAGCCGCTCCACCTCGGGCTTCTCGCGGACGCCCGTCGGCGAAGTCATCGGACCCTGGCCTCCTGGGGCTCGGTGGTCTCCTCGCCGGGCAGGTGGAGGTCGTCCACGGTGATGTTGACCTCGGTGACCTCCAGGCCGCACATGTTCTCCACGGCGTCGATCACGTTCCGGCGGACCCCGGCCGCGAGGTCGGGGATGGACACCCCGTACTCGACGATCACGTCCAGATCGGCCGCCGCCTGGCGTTCGCCGACCTCGACCGCGACACCCTGGGTGCTGGCCGTGCCGCCGCCTCCGGTGATGGCCTCGCGTACGGCGCCCAGCGCCCGGGACATGCCCGCGCCGAGGGCGTACACCCCGGACACCTGACGGGCCGCCATGCCCGCGATCTTGGCCACCACGGTGTCGGCGATCGTCGTCCTGCCGTGCTCGCTGACGAGTTCGGCGTTGCCCCGATGCGCCATCGGCCGGGCGGTCGTGACGTCGGGCGCCTGGGTCTTCGTCTGGTTCATCTGTGTGCTCACCTCGTTGCCTCCGTTCCAGCAGGACTGGCCTGCGTCGCCGAATAGGAAGGCACAACCGGCGTAAGTGAGCACGTACCCGTGAATAGGGAGATATATGGTTATTTATGGCAAATGTCTGATTAGCTGCGTGAGTCGTCGGCCTCAGGCGTCCGCGCCCACCGGAGCCTCCCACCGGCCCATCAGGTCCCGGTAGAGACCCGAAGCGGCGACCATCTCCTCGTGCGTCCCCGCCAGCGCCCGCGTCCCGTCCATGACGAGCACCCGCTTGGCGCGCAGCGCGGAGGTGAGGCGGTGGGCGATCACGATGAGCGTCCCGCCCCGGGCGGCGAACGCCTCCTCGGCCCGCGCCTCGGCCGCCGGGTCCAGATGGCAGGTCGCCTCGTCGAGCAGGATCAGCCGCGCGGGCGACAGGTAGGCGCGGGTGAGCGCGATGAGCTGCCGCTCTCCCGACGACAGCTCGCCGGGGTCCACCTCGGCCGCGTAGCCGCCGAGCCTGCGGGCAAGGTCCGCCATGCCGACCGCCTCCACCGCCCGGTCCAGCTCCGCCTGCGAGCGGTCGCCCGCCAGGTAGGTCAAGTTCTCGCCCAGCGTGCCGCGGAACACGTAGGCCTCCTGCGGGATCAGGACCCGGGCGCGGCACAGGGCGGCGCGGTCCATCTCCTCGACCGCCACTCCGCCGATGAGCACCCGGCCGGCGCTCGGGCGCAGGATCCCCGCCACCAGCGCCGCCACCGTGGACTTCCCGATGCCGCTCGGCCCGACGACGGCGACATGGTCGCCCTCCGCCACCGTCAGGTCCAGGCCGGACACGACCGGCTCGGCTTCGGGACCGTAGGCGAAGCTCACCCCGCGCAGCCGTAGCAGCGTGCTGTCCGGCGCGCCCGCGCGGCCGGTCGCCGCCGCCGGGGGACGGGCGCTGGTCGCCGTGATGCGCTGGAGCGCCGTCACCAGGCGCACGCCGTTCACCCCCGCACCCTGCACGAGACTGCCCAGGGCCGGGGTGAGCGACTGGGCGACGTAGGTGAGCGTGCCGAGGATGATCCCGGCGGTCGCGCCCTGCCGTACCAGCGCGGGCGTGGCCACCAGCACCAGCAGGATGGGCAGCCAGCCGCCCACGGCCAGCGAGACGGTCCGCACGGCCGTGAGCCGGGCCAGGGTCCGGGTGGCGCGCGCCTGCCGTTCGACGTCCCGCCCGACCTCGCCGGCCACGCGGTCCTCGGCGCCGCACGCCGTGATGTCCCGCAAGCCCTCCACCATGGCGGCCAGCGACGACGCGGTCCGCTCCTCGGCCAGGATGAGCTCGCGCTGCGCCCGCGCCATCGCGGGCAGCGAGAGCGCGAACATCGCCAGACCGGCGGCCAGCGGCAGCAGCACCAGCGGCAGCACGGCGCCCATCAGCGTCAGCACGCCGAGCACCACGCCGGTCACCGAGAACAGGAACGACCTGACCACGGCGATCACGGCTCCGAAGGAGTCGCGGGCCAGCTCCACCTGGCGGTTCGTCCGCGCCACCGCGGCGCTGTCGGTGCGCAGGCCCGAGAAGGCGGCCCGGTGCAGCGTGCCGTCCACGACGCGGCGCATCAGTTCGTCCCTGAACGGTTCGACGATCCCCGCGATCGCCAGCAGCACCTGCCGCGCGCCGAGCGCCGCCGCCAGCCAGGCCGCGCCCAGCACGGCCAGCCAGGCGAGGCCGGTCACCGGCCGCCCGGCGGCGAAGCCGTCGTCCAGGGCGCGCGCGATGGCCTGCCCGGAGACGAACGACGGCGCCGCCTCCGCGAACGACCAGCCGATCAGGCGCACCAGATGGCGCGGACGCGCGCGCAGGGCCTGCCACAGCAGGTCGCGGACGCTCATGTCCGCTCCGCCACCGGGACGCCCCGCGCCACCCGCGCGGCGGAGGAGGCGGCGTGCTCATCCGGGTGTTCCTCCGCACGGTCCCCGCCCGTCCCGGCTCCCGCCTGAGTCGGCGGATCGGGCGGGCGCGTGCGGCCCGCCGCCGCGGCGGAAGACGATGGCGGGCCGGGGGAGCGGGCCGGGCCGGCCACCACGGCCGGGCCTCCCAGGACCTCGGGACTGGGGGCGTCTGCGGCGGAGGGGCCGGCGACCTGGAAGACGGCGCGGTAGGCGGGGTCGCGCCACAGGACCTCGTGCGTGCCGCGAGCGCGGATCCGTCCCTCCTCCAGCCAGACGACCAGGTCGGCGCGCGCCGCCGTCGTGGCCCGGTGGGCGACGATCACCCTGGTGCGGTCGCGCAGTTCCTCGGTGAGGGCCCTGGCCACCTGGTACTCGGTGACGGTGTCCAGGCTGGAGGTGGCGTCGTCCAGGATCAGCAGCCGGCCGCCGTGGGCGAAGGCCCTGGCCAGTCCGACGCGCTGGCGCTCGCCGCCCGACATGGGGGCCTCGTCCACCGGGGTGTCGTACGAACGGGGGAGTCTGCGGATGAACGGGTCGGCCGCGGCGGCGCGGGCGGCGGCGACGGCCGCGTTCGCCGGGCGTCCCACGGCGATCGCCTCGGCGAGCGTGCCGCCGAAGAGCACCGGCCGTTCGAACGCGTAGCCGACGGCCTCCCGCAGGGCGGCGCGGCCGAGCCGGCGCAGCGGCACCCCGTCGAGCAGCACCTCGCCCTCGTCGGGGTCGACCAGCCGCCCGGCCACGGCCGCGAGCAGCGACTTGCCGCTGCCGGACCTGCCGACCACGGCGAGCGCGGCGCCGCCCGGAACGGTCAGGCCGATGTCGTGCAGCGCGGGCCGCCCGTCCACCCGCACGGTCACGCCGCGCAGCTCCAGCCGTCCCCGCTCCCCGGCCGCGGCATCCTCGGCGAGAGGTTCGTCGTCGGCGTCGGCGAACAGCGGGGCGTAGGGGAAGTGCGGGTCGTCCCGCGGGGCGAGGCGGGCGTCGCCGTAGGCCACGGCGGGCCGGTCGAGGACCTCGCGGACGCGCCGGGCCGCCGAGCGGGCACGGGCGAGGCGGTTCAGGTAGCCGAGCGCCGAGCCGATGCCGGCGCCGAGGACGGCGTACCGGGCGGCCGCGAACAGGTCTCCGACGCTCATCGCGCCGGCGGCCAGCCGGAACCCGCCGACCCCGATGACGGCGATCTCCAGCAGCGGCACGACGATGGCCGCCTGTACGCCGGCGCGGGCGTTCACCCGCCACAGGGCCATGCCGCTGGCGTGCAGGCGCGGCAGCGGTCCGAGCACGCGCCGGACCTCCAGCCGCTCGGTGCCGGCCGCGGCGACGGTGCGCGCACCGGACAGCGCGTCGATCAGCCGGGCCGCGATGTCGCTCTGCGCCTCCTGGTAGCCCGAGGCGACGGCCGTGCTCTTGCGGAGGAACGCGCGCAGTACCACGCCGATCAGGGCCAGGCCCACCGCGAAGGCCACCGCGGGCCAGGGGTCGATGAGCGTGAGCGCGACCAGCGAGCCCGCCGCGGGGACGAGCAGCGCCAGGGCGGTGATCAGCGCCTCGGGGGCCGCCCCGACCTCCTCGGTGTTGGAGCCGGCGCGGGTGACGAGGTCGCCGGCGGAGAAACGCCGGGAGACGGAGGGGCCGACGCCGAGAATGTGCCGGACGACCCGCAGGCGAAGCAGGCGCGAGGCCTGGGCGCCGCCCGCGCCGGCCGCGAACACGGCCACGGCGTCGCACGCCACCATGACGACGACGAGCGAGACGCAGTACAGAAGGGGGCCGCCGGTCAGAACCGGGACGCCGGAGAGAAAGGAGTCGCCGGCGAGATGTGAGTCGCCGCCCTGGCCGCCGGGAGCGACGAGGACGTCCACCGCCGTGCCCAGGGCGGCCGGGAGCAGCAGCTCGACGACGGCGCCGCACAGCGCGGTGAAGGCGTACACGGCGGGCCACCGGCCGCTGCGGCGGAGCACCTCGAAGAGAAGCCCATCCGACATGGCAAAGGTTTCCCCTCCGAGGTTCGCGGGAATGGTGAGGCCTGGAGCGGCCGGGTGAGGGCCGCCCCAGGCACTGGCACAGATGTCAGCTGCAGAGGATGCTGAGGCTGCTGTTCTCGTGGGGGGTGCAGCCCACGAGGCTCAGGACGCTGCCGCCGCCGCCACCGTGGCCGCCGGGGATCTCCATGTCCTGCAGGTCGAGAAGCGCCATTCCAGTCACGCCCTTTCCGTTTGCCTTGGGTCTGATATCAGGTGCAGAGGATGCTGAGGCTGCTGTTCTCGTGGGGGGTGCAGCCCACGAGGCTCAGGACGCTGCCGCCGCCGCCACCGCCGGTCGGGAGCTCCATCTGCTGGAGGTCGAGGAGAGCCATTGACGATCACCTCCTTCCGGTGTTCGTCGGGTTCACCGCTTCGGCGAGATTGCCGGAGGGCGAGATCAGGGGCACGGTCACCGGCCGGTCGTGCAGCACGGTTCCCAGTGCGAGAAGGACGCCGGCCGTGCCGGTCGCCAGGTCCATCGACAGCCGCAGCAGCTGGTTGCCGGGGAAGGCGAGCCCGCCGCCGTAGGGCATGGCGTGCCAGCCGAGCCGCGTGACCTGGCCGGCCACCTCGGGGGAGTCGCGGTCCACGCCGGGCCGCAGTCCGAGGGCCAGGGCCGCGATCATGCCGGCCCGGCCGGCGAACAGGCCGGACTGCACGTAGTACTCCAGGGTCGCGACCGGGGCGATGTCCGACAGCGCCTGCCGGAAGCCCTCATCGTCGCGGTGGGCCAGATACCGGGCCAGGACGACGCCGATGCCGGCCGAGCCCTCGTCCAGGTAGGGGTTGGTCCGCCAGCCCTGTTCCACCTGGAGCTGCCCGTCGGAGCGTTGGGTGCAGCGGCGCAGGTCCTGCCGCAGCGCGACGTCCGCGTGGTCGAGCATCCCCGCGTCGCCGGTCAGCTCGTACGCCCGCAGGAACAGCAGCGCCGGGCCAGAGGAGCCGCGCATCAGCCCGGCGTGCGGCCTGCCGCCTCCGCTGATCTCCGGCACGCTGTCGACCGAGCCGAGGCGGGCCGCCACCATGTCGACGATCTGCAGGGCGGTCGCGGTGAGCTCGCGCTCGCCGGTCGTCGCGCCAAGGTGCAGCAGGTTCAGTCCCATGCCGGACAGGCCGGCGTACAGGCTCTGGCCGAGTTGATCCCACTTCTCGCGCAGGCACGAGGTGACCAGCTCCAGGGCGTCCTGTCTGCGGCCGAGCGCCTCGAAGGCGTAGGCCACGCCGTGCAGGCCGTCGTAGAAGCCGAGGCCGGTCCCCGGTTTCGGCGCCATGGCGCGTTCGCGCAACCAGGTCTCGTGCTCGGGGAACCGTCCCGCGCCGGTCTCGGCGAGCGCGTACAGCACGCCCGCGGCGCCGTTGGCCAGGTTGAGCCCGCCGCCCGGCTGGAACTGGGCCGCGTCGCCGGGGAACAGCCGGTCGGAGCGGTCCGGGGTCGCCGAGGCCAGGATGGCCCGGTGGGTCGCCTCCCGGATCGAGTCCCAGGAGGCGCGGCCGGGCATCGGCAGCTCGCGCATCGCCTTCAGGGGGTGGACCGGGGAGGCCGCGCGCGCGGGAGTGGTCCCGGTGGGCGCCGCGGAGGCCGGCGGCTTCGGCGCGGGCGTCTCCGGTACGGAGGGGGACGCCGGCGCGGTATCGGCCAGGCCGGGGTCGCCGCCGAGGATCGTGCGCACGGCCTCCTCGACGAAGGCGTGCGGCACCGGGAAGGTGCCCCGCACCAGCTCGGCCAGGTGGATGACCTTGGCGCGATGCAGCGGGATCAGCACCGTCGACATCGGGGCGAACAGGTTCAGCCGCATGCAGGCGAGGGCGTACTGGTCGGCCGCGATGCCGAGCCGGTCCCGGGGCGGGCAGAAGCCCGGATGGGCGAGGGTGGGGCGGGCCTGGTTCTCTGCCAGGCTGGCGACCTCGAAGTCGATCAGCACGACGCGGTCGTCCTCGACCAGGACGTTGAACGGGTGCAGGTCGCCGAAGACGACCCCGCGCCCGTGCAGCGCGGTCACCGCCCGCTCCACGCGGGCCAGCATGTCGAGCGCCCAGTCGGTGTACTCGGCCGCGTCCTCGGGGGTGAGGGTGGCGCGGGTCAGGGGGTGCCGGTGCACCGACTCCTGGCTCAGCGTCGTCCCGTCGATGAACTCCTGGACCAGGAAGTGGTGCTCGCCGAGGACGAAGTAGTCGTACAGCGCGGGGACGCTGTCCAGCCCTTCCAGGCGGCGCAGGATGTCGGCCTCGTGGCTCAGGCGGGCCACCGCGTCGCGGCCGGCCGCGTCGAGCCCGGCATGCGGCCTGGCCTCCTTCAGGATGACCGTGCGGTCGTTGAGGGTGTCCTTGGCCTGGTAGACGCCGCCGCCGTTGGAGAAGTGCAGTACCTTCTCGATCTCGTACGGCCGGCCGGCGAAGGTCACCGCGTTGCGGGCGTCGAGGTGCGGCTTGAGGAAGTCGGGAAGGGTCACCCAGGACGGCGGCGAGAAGGACGGTCCACGCTTGTCGGGCACCAGGGTGCCGTCGGCGTCGGCGATCGCGAGCACCCGGTCGCGGTTGGGCGTCAGGCAGTAGCGCTCGGCGAACCCGCCGTACCGCACGTACAGCGGACCGTCGCCGTAGCGCAGGTCGCTGAGGATGTACGGGCCGCGGACGCCGTGCAGCAGCTCGTCCAGCTCCTTGAGCACGAGCTCCAGCTCGGCCTCGTCGGAGGGGTAGATCGTGACCAGTTTGCCGCTGCTGCCGCGCTCGGCGTACTTGGAGTTGAGCATCATGACCACGCGCGGCCCGCGCAGGAACTTGAAGCTGAGCCGGCGGCCGACGCAGTAGTCCCAGATCGTGGCGAGCGTCTTCTCGGCGTCGTCAAGGCGGGCCGAGACGTGAATCTTCCACCCTTGGAGGGGTAGGGAGAGATCCTCCGGGCCGTAGTGCAACCAGGTGTCGGTGGCGCGATGCTGCCAGCCGTCCGGCACATCCCTGCCCGCTATGGGAAAGTCGGGATACTTCGTGCGCTGGTTGTCAAGGGTGTCGTAAAACAGTGGATCGGCGAGGCAATAGATCTCGTACCTGTCGATCACGTCTCGCACCCCTCTCTTAGGCCGGTCGCGCTGAGCGCTAAGAGGAGAATTACGGATAGCCCCAGCCATGCCTAGTGACCGGACCCATAGCTCGCATATGTCAGTGTCACTATTCGTTTCGTGATAACTGTCATACTTACGGAGCTTGACCAGTGGATCTTTCAGTGCCACTTTTGTCGATGACATCGGGAAAAATTACGGGTTGACACGCTTTGCCGAGCCGGGCGGGTCGTCCGTCGCCCCATGAGCTGGGCGTCCGCCGACGCGCCGGCCGTCCGGCGGGTAGGGGACGGTCCCGGCGTCGTAGGGCGATAGCCTGGGCATATGTAGTGATTTAAGGGTTTTTGGCCGACATGTCAGGTTGTTCCGGACAGCACCGTATCGCGGGACGCCGCCCGCGCGCCCGCACAATGCAGAATGTCGTTCGGGTTGCGGGCAAAGACTCGGGCATCGCCGGTCCGGTGGGGCGGAATGTCGGGTTTCTCGACCGGCGGGCGGGATAGGAACTACGTCGCGACAAAGGGGGAAGCATGACGCAGGTGGACTTCATCCACGTTCAGAAATTCCTGTCCGGCGTTGACTACCCGGCGACGAAGGAACAGCTCGTGGAGCACGCCAAGCAGAAGGGCGCGGACGAGCAGGCGATGGACGCGCTGCGGCGGCTTCCCGACAAGGAGTACGAAGGACCGAACGGCATCAGCAAGGAGCTGGCCAAGTCCTGACCACTTCAGTCAAGCGCCGGGCGGCCATTGAGACTCTGATTCGTCCCGCCCGGCGAGGCGTTCCGCCGCCCCGGCGGCGCCAGGAGGCTCAGGCGGCCCGGTCGCCCGGGCGGATGGAACAGCTGATATCCGGACGGAACCGGTGATCGGTGAGCCGCGTCGAACCCGTGATCGTCCGGCCGGCGGGCCCGCGAACGGCGGGGCCGTGCGCGAAGCGGGGATGAACCCGTGAGGCACCGGCCGCGTACCTCAGGGTGTCGCGCCCGCGCACGCCCGTCATGAACGCCGTCATGGAGGAGACCTCTGTTGGCCGGTTCCACCGATCTCAGCCCGCTGCGCGCCGAGGCGAACGGCCCCTCGTCCTTCTCGTACGCGCGCGGGCCCGGCGGCGCCCAGGCGGCCCCGGTGGACTTCCGCCTCCCGTGCAACCCGTACTTCCCCACGCCCGAGATGTTCGAGCTTCTCGGGCGCAACGCCGCGACCGTCCTGCGGCACCACCCCAGCGACGCGGACGCGGTCGCCGCCGAACTGAGCGCGGTCCTCGGCCTGAAGGCCCAGACGGTCGTCATGGGCAACGGGACGAGCGAGCTGATCACCTGGATCGACCACCTGCTCGTCCAGGAGAGCCTCGCCGTCCCCATCCCCTCCTCCGGGCGCTGGACCGACCAGCCCTTGCACACGGGCAAGCGCGTCGACATGTACCCCCTCCAGGAGGACCAGGGCTTCGCGCTCGACGTCGAGGCGTACGCGCGGTTCGTCCGCAAGCGCGGGTCGAGGGTGGCGGTGATCTGCAACCCCAACAATCCCGACGGCGGCCACCTGCCCCGCGCCCGGGTCGTCGAGCTCCTGGACTCCCTCTCCGACCTGGACCTGGTCGTGGTGGACGAGTCCTACGCCGACTCCGTCGACTCAGAGGCCGTCCCGAGCGTGGCGGGCGAGGCGGCCATCAGGCCGAACGTGATCGTGCTGCGGAGCCTGGACAGGGCGTTCGGGCTGCCCGGCGCCCGCCTCGGCCACCTGGTCGCCAACCCGGCGCTCGCGGACAGGATCCGGCGGACGCTGCCCCGGTGGAACCTCAACTCCTACGCCGAGTCGCTGGTCTTCATGCTCAGGGACCACATGCGGGACTACCGGGAGAGCCTTCGCACCGTGGCGGAGGACCGCCGGTCGATGTCCCAGCGGCTCTCGGCGCTGCCCGGGGTCACGGTGTACCCGTCGCAGGCCGATTTCCTGATGGTGCGCCTGCCCGAGGGCAAGGACGGCCAGGCGCTGACCGAGTATCTGCGGTCTGCGCACAACCTGCTGGTGCGCGACTGCGGCGACAAGCTGGGCTCCAGCAGCGACTTCCTGCGGCTGGCGGTGCGTCCGCGAGAGGACGTGCAACGCCTGGTCGACGGGCTGCACTCCTACCTGTTCTCCGTCGGCAACGGCCGGGCCGCCGCCGCCATCGGCGCCGCCTCCTACCCGTCGTCGCCGTCCCCCCTCGCGGACGCTTATACCCCCTCGAACTCGTCCTTCCAGGGGGACTCCTACGCGTCGCCGTCATCCCGGCCGGAGGCGTACACGTCCTCGGCCTCGCGCGCGGACTCCTATGCGACGTCGGCCTATCTGGCCGAGCCCTCCTCGGCGACGCCGTCCGCCTACCTTTCCGCGACGCAGGCCCAGCCCTCCTACTCCAGCGATCCCGCCCCGGGCTCCTACCGAGCGGAGACCGCCGCCTCCTCCTACACCTCGGCCTCGGCCTCGTATCGGACGGAGCCGACATCGGCCTACCGGGCGGAGCCGACGTCGGCCTACCGGGCGGAGCCGGCGTCCGCCTACCGCACGGACCCGGCCCCGTCGTACTACCGCGCCGAGCCCTCCTCCTACCGGGCGGAGCCGGCGTCCGCCTATGGCGCGGAGCCGGCGTCCTCCTACCAGTGGGAGGTGCCCTCGGCCTACCGGCGCGAGGCCCCGGCGGGCTCCTCGTACCGGCAGGAGGACTCCCAGGCCGGGCCGGCGCGCACCGACCCGTTCGTGGTGGGCAGGGACGACCCCAGGCACGGCCGCCTCGACCCGCTGGACACCTCGACGAGGTGGACGTTCGACGAGAACACCGCGCCCTTCGACGCCGTGCTCGGCACGCGCGCGGACGGCGTTCAGCGAGGGCGGCCTGCCCGGTAGACCTGCTTGGTGAGCGCGGTCAGCCGGGCGGCGGAGCCCGCGTACGAGGAGCCCGCCGGCTGGAGGGTGAGCACCACGACGATCAGCCGGTCGCCCGCGCCGACCAGGCCGGTGGTGTGCAGCACCGGGCGGACCAGGTTCACCGGCGGCCGCACGGACGCGCCCACCGTCCCGGCGCCGTCCGCGGACGCGGCGTCCGCCGCCGCGGGAACCGCGGCTTCGGGCGCGGCGGGGGGAATCGCGGACCCGGGCGCCGAGACCGAGAGCGTGGAGCCGGACGCGGCGGCCGGGGAGCCGCCGGCCCGCGAGCCCGAGCAGGGCACCGCCGGCGTGGCGCCGTAGCCGGACCACCCCTGCTTGACCGCCCACGGCCGCGGCACGGCGCTGGGGATGCCGAAGTACTGGTCGAAGCGGTCGCTGGCGCACCGCGTGGCCTGGCGCAGGTGGCCGAGGATGAGGCCGCGGGCGCCGGCGTCGGCCCGGTCGAGCAGATATCGGTAGGTGCGCACGACGTCGGAGGCGCTGAGCGCGGTGTAGCCCCAGAAACCGGGACGGGAGGCGGGCGGCGGTTCGGTGTCCCGCAGGCCCAGCCGGCGCACCACGCGGTCGATGATCGCCCGCTGGCCTCCGCGCCGCCAGAACGCCGACGCGGCGTCGTCGTCGCTGGAGCGCAGCATCAGCTTGAGCAGCGCACGGTCGGCGGCGGGGATCGCCCGGCCGGGCTTGCGCGACTCCAGGTAGTCCAGCGCGATGAGGATCTTGACCACGGAGGCGGACCGGAAGCGGCTGTGCACATTGCGGGCGAGCGTCGTCGTGCGCGTCTTCCGGTCGAAGACCATGTAGCTCGCGGTCGTGCCGGCCGGGACGCGGGGGACGGCGGGCGCCTCGGCGGCGCTCGCGGCGTCGGCCGCCCGCGAGGGCAGGCATGCCATGGTTAGCGCGGCGGACAGCAACATCGTCAACGGTCTGAGCATGTACGGCATCATGCGCACGATAGCGGTAATAACGGTTTGACGGGCTCGACGAGGAGTGGACATGAACGTGCTGGGAATCGACATCGGCGGATCGGGCATCAAGGGGGCCCCGGTGGACACCGTGGCCGGGGCGCTGTCGCAGGAGCGCCTGCGGATGCCGACGCCGAGCCCGTCCGCTCCCAAGGAGGTCGCCGGGGTCGTCCGGCAGATCGTCGAGCACTTCTCCTGGACCGGGCCGGTCGGGGTGACCTTCCCCGGGGTGGTGGTGGACGGGGTCACCAGGACGGCGGCGAACGTCGACTCCGCCTGGATCGGCCTGGACGCGCGCGAGCTCTTCTCGAACGCCACCGGCCTTGAGGTCACCGTGCTCAACGACGCCGACGCGGCGGGCGTCGCCGAGGCCCGGTTCGGCGCCGGACGCGGCCGCGCGGGGCTGGTGACGGTGTTCACCTTCGGCACCGGCATCGGCAGCGCGCTCATCATGGACGGCCTGCTCATCCCCAACACCGAGTTCGGGCACATCGAGATCGACGGGCACGAGGCCGAACGCCGCGCCTCCGACCACGCCCGCGAGAAGCACGACCTCAGCTGGGAGGACTGGGCCCGGCGGGTGCGGAGGTACCTGGAGCACATCCAGGCGCTGCTGTCCCCGTCGCTGATCGTCATCGGCGGCGGCGTGAGCAAGAAGGCCGGCAAGTTCCTGCACCACATCGAACTGCCGGGCACACCGGTGGTCCCGGCGGAGCTGCTGAACGAGGCGGGCATCATCGGCGCCGCGCTGGCCGCCGAGGCCGCCGCGCACGTGCCGCGCTGACGCGCCGCCGATCACATCACCTTTCCCTTACCGCGTTTGCCCCCTCTCCTGGGGGCACTTTTAACAAGGTGGGCGGATGGGAGAGGGAGGAAGCATGGAGGTGACCATCGCATTGCGCTTGCCGCGCGATGCGGCCAGCGTGTCCGTGACCCGGCAGGTCCTCGGTGCGGAGCTGGAGATCCTCGGGGTCGAGCGGGAGATCAGGGAGGACATCCTGCTCATGCTCACAGAGGCGTGCTCGAACGTCATACGGCACGCCACCGAGGCCGACGAGTACACCGTCAGCGCGCAGCTCGTGGCGGACAAGTTCATGATCACAGTGGTCGACACCGGGCGGGGCTTCGACCCTGAGCAGCTCGGCGAACGCTCCCCGATGGCGGAGCACGGACGGGGGTTGCAGATCATGCGGGCGCTGGCCGACGACGTTCGTTTCATCAACCGTCCCCGGCGCGGCGCCATCGTGTGCCTGGAGAAGGCGCTGAAGTACGTCCAGGACTCCCCCGGGGAGCTGTTGCGCGCCCACTGACCACGGTCTCTCCGGCCCGCCCTGCCCGGCACACGGGTGCCGCCGGGCAGGGAAACCCCCGGGCCGCAGAGCCGGCTCCCGCGCAGACCAAGACGTCCCGCCGAGGCGCCGCCCCGGCGGGACGTCGTTCGCCCGGGCGCGTCCACGGAGAAGACCGCAGGTCAGGCGGGCGGGGGAGGGCTCCGCGCCCGCGCCGGAGGTAAACCGTTGGCGGAGAGCGGGGGAAGGTTGCTTATCCTTGCCGGTGGCGGTCGTTCGACGAGACGGCCGAGAAAGCGACCATGGGAACGTCTTCGTTGAAATCGCCCCTGACCGATCTTCGTGAACGCCTGCCCGCGCTGATGCTGCGCGACGAGCTGCGGCTGCGCCGCCGTCTCGACGGCGCGCGGCGCGTTCGCGACGGCAAGGCCCTGCGGTCCATCGCCGACCAGGTGGCCACCGAGATCGACGCGGCCGAGGCCCGGGTCGCGGCGCGGCGGGCGCTCGTTCCCGCACTCACCTATCCCGAGAACCTGCCGGTCAGCGGGCGCAAGGACGACATCCTCCAGGCCCTGCGCGATCATCAGGTGGTCATCGTCGCGGGTGAGACCGGCTCCGGCAAGACCACCCAGATCCCCAAGATCTGCCTGGAGCTCGGCCGGGGCGTCAAGGGGCAGATCGGTCACACCCAGCCGCGCCGCATCGCGGCCCGCACGGTCGCCGAGCGCATCGCCGAGGAGCTGGACGTCCCGCTGGGCGACGCCGTGGGGTACAAGGTCCGCTTCACCGACCATTCCGGCGACGACACGCTCGTCAAGGTCATGACCGACGGCATCCTGCTCGCCGAGATGCAGCGCGACCGGCTCCTGTCGCGGTACGACACGCTGATCATCGACGAGGCGCACGAGCGCAGCCTCAACATCGACTTCATCCTCGGCTACCTCAAGCAGCTCCTGCCCAAGCGGCCCGACCTCAAGGTGATCATCACCTCGGCGACCATCGACCCCGAGCGCTTCTCGCGCCACTTCGGGGACGCGCCGATCGTCGAGGTGTCCGGCCGCACCTACCCCGTCGAGGTGCGCTACCGCCCCATCCGCGACGACCAGGAGGACCAGGCGCAGGCGATCGTCGACGCGGTGGACGAGCTGTGCGCCGAAGGACCGGGGGACATCCTGGTCTTCCTCAGCGGCGAGCGTGAGATCAGGGACACCGCCGAGGCGCTCAAGGGCCGGCCGGAGGAGGTCCTGCCGCTGTACGCGCGGTTGTCGGCCGGCGAGCAGCACCGCGTCTTCCAGTCCCATCGCGGGCGGCGCATCGTCCTCGCCACCAACGTCGCCGAGACCTCTCTCACGGTTCCCGGCATCAAGTACGTGGTCGACCCCGGGTTCGCCCGGGTGTCCCGTTACAGCCACCGGCTGAAGGTCCAGCGACTGCCGATCGAGCCGGTCTCGCAGGCGTCGGCCAACCAGCGCAAGGGCCGCTGCGGCCGCACCTCCGACGGCGTGTGCGTCCGGCTGTACTCCGAGGAGGACTTCCTCGGACGGCCGGAGTTCACCGACCCCGAGATCCTGCGCACCAACCTCGCGTCGGTCATCCTGCAGATGACCTCGCTCGGCCTCGGCGACATCGCGGCCTTCCCGTTCGTCGAGCCGCCCGACCAGCGGCAGGTGAAGGACGGCGTCAACCTGCTGCACGAGCTCGGCGCCTTCGACGAGCACCGCAAGCTCACCCCGATCGGCGGAAAGCTCGCCCAGCTCCCGATCGACCCGAGACTCGCGCGCATGGTGCTGGCCGCCGACGGCAACGGCTGCGCCACCGAGGTCATGGTGATCGCGGCCGCGCTGACCATCCAGGACCCGCGCGAGCGGCCCGCCGACAAGCAGGCCCAGGCCGACCAGAAGCACGCCAGGTTCGCCGACAAGGAGTCGGACTTCCTGAGCTACCTCAACCTCTGGGACCATCTGCGCGAGCAGCAGCGCGAGCTGTCCTCCGGCCAGTTCCGGCGCATGTGCAAGGCCGACTTCCTCAACTACCTGCGCGTGCGCGAGTGGCAGGACATCTACAGCCAGCTCAAGCAGGTCGCCAAGGGTCTCGGGGTGACCCTCAACACCACGCGGCCCGACTCCTACCGCATCCACGTCTCGCTGCTCGCCGGCATGCTGTCCCACATCGGCGTGCTCGATGTGGAGAAGGCCGACAAGAACGAGCAGGGCCCGCGGCGGCGGCCGGCCCGCGAGTACATCGGCGCCCGCAACGCGCGCTTCGCGATCTTCCCGGGGTCGGCGCTGTTCCGCAAGCAGCCCCGCTGGGTGATGGCGGGAGAGCTGGTGGAGACCTCCCGGCTGTGGGCGCGGGTCGTCGCCAAGATCGAGCCCGAGTGGGTCGAGCCGCTCGCCGGCCACCTGGTCAAGCGCACCTACAGCGAGCCGCACTGGGAGAAGAACCAGGGCGCGGTCATGGCCTACGAGAAGGTCACGCTGTACGGCGTGCCGATCGTCGTGGACCGCAAGGTCAACTACGGCAAGGTCGACCCCGAGCTGTCGCGAGAGCTGTTCATCCGCCACGGCCTGGTCGAGGGCGACTGGGACACCCACCACCGCTTCCTGAAGGAGAACCGCCGGCTGCTGTCGGAGGTCGAGGAGCTGGAGAACCGCGCCCGCCGCCGCGACATCATGGTGGACGACGAGACGCTGTTCGACTTCTACGACAGGCGCGTGCCCGACACCGTCGTGTCGGCCGCCCACTTCGACACCTGGTGGAAGCGCAAGCGGCAGGACGAGCCCGACCTGCTGACCTTCTCCGCCGAGATGCTCATCAACCAGGGCGCGGACGCCGCCGACCTGCAGCAGGCCTATCCCGACGCCTGGCGGCAGGACGGCCAGCGCATGCGGCTCACCTACCAGTTCGAACCCGGCGCCGACGCCGACGGCGTCACCGTGCACGTCCCGCTCCAGGTGCTCAACCAGGTCGGCGACGGCGGTTTCGACTGGCAGATCCCCGGCCTGCGCGAGGAACTGGTCACCGAGCTGATCCGCTCGCTGCCCAAGGTGGTCAGGCGCAACTTCGTCCCCGCCCCGAACTACGCCAAGGCCGTGCTCGAACGGGTCACCCCCGGCAAGGAGCCGCTCGCGGAGGCCGTGGCGCGCGAGCTGTTCGCGCTGACCGGCGTGCGGGTGCCGCCCGACGCGTTCGACCCGGCGCGGCTGCCCGACCACCTGCGCGTCACCTACCGCGTGGTCGACGAGCACAAGCGCACGGTGGCCGAGGACAAGGACCTCGACGCGCTGAAGCGCAGGCTGGCGCCCAAGCTGCGCGCCACGCTGTCCCGCGCGGGCGAGAGCCTCGAACGCACGGGCCTGCGCTCGTGGACGTTCGGCGAGCTGCCCCGGCTGTTCCAGCAGGGCAGGGTCAAGGGATATCCGGCGCTGGTCGACGAGGGCGCGACGGTCGGGGTGCGGGTCTTCGAGACCGAGGCCGAGCAGCGGGCCGCCATGTGGAAGGGCACGCGGCGGCTCGTCCTGCTGAACGTCACCTCGCCGGCCAAGGCCATCCTGCGCGGGCTGAGCACCCAGCAGAAGCTCGCGCTGAGCCACAGCCCGCACCGCGACGCCGCCGAGCTGTTCGAAGACTGCGTCACCTGCGCGGCCGACAAGCTCATCGCCGAGGCGGGCGGGCCGGCGTGGAACGCCGAGGCCTTCGCGCGCGTGCACGACCACGTGCGCGCCGAGCTGTACGACACCACGGCCGAGGCGGTGGACAGGGTCGAGCGCATCCTGGTGATCTGGCAGAAGGCCCGCACCACGCTCGGCGCGATGAAGGACCCGCAGGACATCCTGGAGGAGATCGACGAGCATCTGTCGTCGCTGGTCTTCCCCGGTTTCGTCACCGCCGCCGGTCACGGGCGGCTGCCCGACCTGCAGCGCTACCTGCGGGCGGTCGAGCGGCGGCTGGAGAAGCTCCCCGACGACCCCTTCCGCGACCGTGAGCGCATGCTGAAGCTCGACGACATCCGCATGGCCTACGAGGAGGTCGTGGACCGGCTTCCGCCGGCGCGCAGGTCCGAGCAGGCGGTCACCGACATCCGCTGGATGCTGGAGGAGCTGCGGGTGAGCTACTTCGCCCAGACCCTCGGCACCCCCTACCCGGTCTCCGACAAGCGCGTCATGAAGGCCATGGCCCAGCTGACCGCCTGAGCCCCCGCCCGGCGCGTACAAGACGCCGCCGAGGACGCCGCCGGTCGAGGTCCGGGAGGGAGCACCTCGGCCGCGACAGCAGTGATCTTAACTCTGATTAAACTCGTGCTATCGTGTATTCACGTGCGTTAAGAAGGCGAGGGTGGAGCGTGGCGCTCGGGGGGCGTACTCCGGACGTCAACTGTTGTCAGGAGGGCCATGGTACGCTTTTCACATCAGTTGATTATGCTTGCTGGAGGACGTCATGGATGAGGCGCGTGCGCGTCCATCGACGCTCGCCGACAAGCTGAACCACCTGTTCACCACGATTCACCCCGCCGGCCGAGGCCCCTACAGCAACGAGGAGGTCGCCTCGGCGATACGCGAGCAGGGCGGCCCGACGATCTCGGGTACCTACATCTGGTACCTCCGCAAAGGTGAGCGCGACAACCCCACGGTCAAGCACGTCGAGGCGCTCGCCCGCTTCTTCGGTGTCCCCCCGGCCTACTTCTTCGACGATGAGGCCGCTTCGCGCATCGGCGCCGAGCTCGGCGTTCTGAACGCGCTCAAAGACGCCCGTGTCCAGATGGTCGCGCTGCGGGCCGCAGGCCTGTCCAGCCAGAGCCTCGACACGATCGTCGAGATAGTCGATCGAGTAAGAGACCTCGAGGGCCTGCCTCGAGGTGACGCCGCACGACACGAGAAGCCGAAAGAGCCGTAGTCATGTGATTCCGCTCATGTGAGTGGAAGGGGCGAGCATGAGCCTGATGCGAGTACGACGGCGGTGCGACGCGATCGTCGACGCGTTGCCGCTGCCTGCTCCTTTCAGCGCGCGCAGATTATGCGAAGTCGTCAGCGAGCGCCGGGGCCGGCCGATCCACCTGGAGGCCGTCCCCGCGCTCAGCGGAGCGCTGGGCGGGCTGTGCGCCCCCACCGAGACGGTGGACTACATCTTCTACCAGCAGGACACCACCCCGCTGCACCGCGAGCACATCATCCTGCACGAACTGGCGCATCTGCTCTGCGGGCACGAGGGCAGCGCGTCCATGCAGGAGGAGATGCTCGGGACGCTGTTCCCTTCCCTGGACCCGCAGAAGGTGCGCGACGTCCTGTGGCGCAGCAGGTACTCGGCGGTGGAGGAACAGGAGGCGGAGTACATCGCCTCGCTGATCCTGCACCGCGTCTCGTCGCGCGCCCCCGAGCCGGTGCGCCGGCCGCGCCCGGGTGACGCCGACCTCGTCGGACGCCTTGAGCGTACGCTCGGCCGCCCCCTGGACGGCCGATGAACACAGTGCTCTACACGATCTGCGCGCTCCTCGCGTGGCTCGCCGTCTGGAACAAGGTGGCCATCACCGTCCGGTCCGGCGGCGACCCTCCGCGGCTCGCGCTGTGCACGGCGCTGGCGTTCATGGCGTTCACCATGACCATCGCCATTCCCGAGGTGTGGACGCGCGTCGACGTGCTCCTGGGGGTGCCGAACGTCTCGGCGCTGCTCTCCCAGGGCTCGGCCGCGATGTTCGGGCTGAGCATCCACCTGATGGTGTCGCTGATAGACCTGCCGAAAACGGAGGCCGGCAGGACGATTCGGCGGCACATCGCCGTGGCGGTCGCGATTGTGACGATCATGGCGGTGCTGTTCCTTCGGATACCACCGGGCGAGGAGGCGCCCGCCGATTTCGTGGTCAGGTACGCCGGCGATCCCGACGCCGTCGCCTATCTCGGGATTTACATCCTCATCTTCGCGGCGGTCCAGGTGCAGAACACCATTCTGTGCCGGACCAACGCGAACGCCGGCGGCCCGCCCTGGCTGCGGCGCGGGCTGCGCATGGTGGCGGTCGCGTCCTTCCTCGGGCTGGTGTACTCGGCGATCAGGGGCGCCGACCTCGTCACGGTGCGGCTCGGCGTCGATGTGCGCGTCTTCGAGGTCGGCGCGCGCCTGGTCATCTTCGCCGGGGTGGTGCTCGCCTCGCTCGGGTGCACCGCCCCTTCCTGGGGGCCGAAGGTCACGGCCGGGCGCGACCGGGCGGTTCGTCTTCTCGGTTACATGCGCCTGTACCGGCTGTGGGCCGAGCTCTATCGCGCCATGCCCGACATCGCGCTCGACCCGCCCGCGTCGCCGGCCCGCGACTTGGTCGCGAGCCTCCGCGATCTCGATTTCCGCCTGTACCGGCGGGTCATCGAGATCACGGACGCCATGCTCGTCCTGCGTCCCCACTACAGTTCCGAGGTCGCCGCCGAGGCCAGGGCGCTCGGCGAGCGGGCCGGGCTGACCGGCGACGACCTGCGGGCCGCCGTCGAGGCCGTCCAGCTGAAGCACGCGCTCCTCACCAGGGACGGCCGCGCCGAGAGCGCGCGCGCCCCCGACACGACCCCCGGCGGCGCTCCGGCGTCCCCGGACGTCAACGGCGAGGTCCGGCGTCTCCTGGCGATCGCCCGCGCCTTCGACGGCCCGCTGCCCGAGTCCGTGCCCGCCGTCCGGACGGGCGGCCGCTCACCCCACCAGCCGACCGCCTGACCTTCCGGGCGTCCGGCGGCGCGGCCGTCAGGGTTCGAAACGTTTCGGCAATTTCATTGATATTTCATCATCTCAGCGGCTACTTAACCGTTTAACTCCTCTGAAACGTTTCTTCTCGTGATTGACATGTTTCAGCGGCGGTCCGCACAATGGCGCGCAGGCCGGCCGCCGCACGCACATGCCATCTCGACGAT
Organism: Sphaerisporangium sp. NPDC049457; assembly: GCF_055586705.1. Taxonomy (NCBI): domain Bacteria; kingdom Bacillati; phylum Actinomycetota; class Actinomycetes; order Streptosporangiales; family Streptosporangiaceae; genus Sphaerisporangium; species Sphaerisporangium sp. NPDC049457. The sequence goes on from NZ_JBVJHR010000001.1 coordinate 120,453, forward strand.
CAGCGTTCCACTGGAGGAACAGACATGATCGACAGCGCCGTTCCCCACGGCCGCACCGGCAGGCGCCTCTCGGGCGTCCGCAAGCTGCTCATCGCCGGTGTCGTCGGCGTCCTGGGCGCGAGCTTCGCCGTGGGCCTGTCATCTTCGGCCAGCGCCGCCGACTGCAGCGCCGGATACGTCGGCCTCACCTACGACGACGGTCCGAACCCCGGCAACACCAACAACCTGCTGAACACCCTCACGTCCAACGGCCTGCGGGCCACCTTCTTCAACATCGGGCAGAACGCGCAGAACAACCAGGCGCTGGTGCGGGCACAGCGGGACGCCGGCATGTGGATCGGCAACCACAGCTACACCCACCCGCACCTGACCCAGATGGGCAGCTCGCAGATGCAGTCGGAGCTGCAGCGCACCCAGCAGGCCATCCAGCAGGCCACCGGCACCGCGCCCAGGCTCTTCCGGCCGCCCTACGGCGAGACCAACGGCACGCTGAGGTCGGTCGAGCAGCAGCTCGGCCTCACCGAGATCATCTGGGACGTCGACTCCCAGGACTGGAACGGCGCCAGCACCTCCCAGATCGTGCAGGCGGCCGGCCGGCTGCAGAACGGCCAGGTCATCCTGATGCACGACCAGTACTCGACGACCGTGCAGGCGATCCCGCAGATCGCCGCCAACCTGCGCAGCCGCAACCTGTGCGCCGGCATGATCTCCCCCTCCATCGGCCGGGCCGTCGCCCCCGACGGCGGCGGCAACCCGTCCAGCCCGCCGCCGTCGAGCCCGCCGCCGTCCAGCCCGCCCCCCGGTGGCGGCAGCTGCACGGCCACCCTGTCCGCGGGCCAGTCGTGGGGCGACCGCTACAACCTCAACGTCGCGGTCTCCGGGTCCAGCAACTGGACCGTCACGATGAACATCCCGTACCCCGCCAGGATCATCAACACCTGGAACATCAGCGCCAGCTACCCCAGCTCCCAGCAGTTGGTCGCCAGGCCGAACGGCAGCGGCAACAACTTCGGCGTCACGATCCAGCACAACGGCAACTGGAACTGGCCGTCGGTCTCCTGCCGGGTCGGGTGAGCCCGGCCCCGCCGGCCTGACCCGGGCCGGCGGGCGAGAGCGTGGCGGGGGGGGGTTCTGGCGGAACCCCACCCCACACCGCGGCCCCCCGACCCACCACTGCC
>NZ_JBVJHR010000001.1:121640-155557 GCF_055586705.1 Sphaerisporangium sp. NPDC049457
CGCTTCCTTTCGCCCCCCCCCCCTCCACCTCCACCAATGCGCAACAGATAGCACACTCTTCCCCCCCCCCCCCCCCCCCCCCCCCCCCCCACCGCGCGTCCACCGGCCGCGCCGTGTACGCCCTCCCGTCGTGCACGGCCTTCCGTCGTGCACGGCCTTCCGTCGTGCACGGCCTTCCGTCGTGCACGGCCTTCCGTCGTGCACGGCCTTCCGTCGTGCACGGCCTTCCGTCGTGTACAGCCTTCCGTCGTGCACGGCCTTCCGTCTTGTACGGCGCCGGGCCGCCGCGCTTTTCCCGCCGCGACGCGCGGCAAGTAGGGTCGGACACACGCATACGGGAGGAGTGTCGTGGTTCGCGTGCTGGTGTTCGACGTCGGAGAGACGCTGATCGACGAGACCCGCATCTGGTCGCGGTGGGCCGATCGGCTGGGGGTCCCGCGGTTGACCATGCTCGGCGTGCTCGGCGCGATGGCCGCGCTCGACCGCTCCTACCTCGACGCGTTCCAGATCGTCCGCCCCGGCGTCGACGTCGACGCAGAGACCGAGGCGTGGCGGCTCGACGAACCCGGGGGCCTGCGCGAGAACTTCGACGCCGACGACCTCTACCCCGACGTGCGGCCCGGCCTTGCGGCGCTGCGCGAGGCGGGGTACCGGCTGATCATCGCGGGCAACCAGCCGCCGCAGGCCTACGACGCCCTCGTCGCGATGGACCTGCCGGTCGACGCCGTCCACACCTCGGCGGGATGGGGCGTCAGCAAGCCGCACCCGGACTTCTTCGCCAAGGTGGCCGCGGTCGCCGGCCGCGCGCCCGGCGAGATCCTGTACGTCGGTGACCGGCTGGACAACGACGTGCTCCCGGCCCGCGCGGCCGGCATGCGCACCGCGCTGTTCCGCCGCGGCCCGTGGGGCCACCTGCACGCCGTCCGTCCCGAGGCCGCGGCCGCCGACACGATCATCGACGACCTCGGCCAGCTCGCCGCCGCCCTGGCCGAAGGCCGCATCGGCGGCCCGCGGCCCTGATCACATGCGGTGGCCGCCCGGCTCGGGAGCCGGGGCGTGCCGGGTCTCCTGCTCGTGGTCCGGGTCCGGGGGCAGGTCGTCGGCCGTGGTGATGATCAGGTCGTGCGGCAGCAGGACGACGGCGGTGGTGCCGCCGTAGGGGGAGCGGCGCAGCGTGACCTTGGCCTTGTGCCGCCGGGCGAGCTGGCTGACGACGAACAGGCCGAGCCGGTCGCTGTCGGCGAGGTCGAACTCCGGCGGGTTGGCCAGCCGGCGGTTGAGCTCGGCGCGGTCCTCCTCGCCCATGCCGAGCCCGCGGTCCTCCACCTCCACGGCGAAGCCGCGGCCGACCAGCTCTCCCCGGATGTTGACCCGGGTGCTCGGCGGGGAGAACACGGTGGCGTTCTCGATCAGCTCGGCGAGCATGTGGATCACGTCGGCCACGGCCGTGCCGACCAGCGAGGCGTCGGACATGGGCAGGACGGTGACCCGGGTGTAGTCCTCGACCTCCGCCACCGCTCCCCGGACGACGTCGTGCATCGGCACCGGCTTGCGCCAGGCACGGCCCGCGGGCGCGCCGGACAGGATGATCAGGCCCTCCGCCTGGCGGCGCATCCGGGTGGTCAGGTGGTCCAGCCGGAACAGGTCGGCCAGCGCGTCGGGCGCGCTCGTCTTGCGCTGCATGCCGTCGAGCTGGGTGAGCTGGCGGTGCAGCAGCGACTGGTTGCGCCGTGCCAGGTTGCGGAAGACCAGGCTGACCCCCTTGCGCAGCTCGGCCTGGCCGACGGCGGCCTCCACCGCGGTGCGGCGCACGGTCGTGAACGCCTGGGCGACGTCCTGCACCTCCATGGTGGTGCCGGTGACCAGGATCGGCGGCGCCTCGCTCTCGACGTCGACCGGCTGGCTGTCGCGCAGCTTGGCCACGACGCGCGGCAGCCGCACGTCCGCCAGGTCGATGGCCGCGCTGCGCAGGTGGGCCAGCTCCTGGGCGAGCCCGCGGCCGAAGCGGGCCGACAGCACCACGGCCAGCAGGATGGCGACGAGGCCGAGACCGGCGGCGGCCACGATCTGCGCGATGATGCCCGAGGCGGTGGCGTCGGTGCGGGTGTTGAGCAGTACGGCGCGGTCGGTGGCGAGCTGGTCGAGCCGGGAGCCCAGCGTGCCGGCGAGCGGCTGCCAGGCGGCCGCCTGCGCCGGCGGCCGGCCCTGCGAGCTCACCTGGTTCTCCATGGTGGTCAGCCGCTTGTAGTCGGCCGAGGCCACCAGTTCGTCGTAGGGCCGGCGCAGCTCGGGGTCGAGGGCCTCAAGGCCGCGGGCGAGCAGCAGGCGGCGTCCCGCCGCGATGTCGGCGAAGGTGTGCTGCTCCTCCTGGCTCAGCGAGTTCTGCTGGATGGCGCCCGACAGCAGGGCGTCCTCCTGGGACAGCAGCTCGCGGGACCTGACGATGGTCTGCAGCCCGTTCGACTTGCGGTAGAGCGTCAGGTCGGGCACGGTGACGAGCTGGTCGTACATCTGGTACAGCGCGTCCTGGATCTTCGTGTACTCCTGGATGGAGGCCAGGCGGTTCAGCGTGCGGCCGTCCACGTCCTCGCGCAGCACGCTCAGCCGGTGCAGCCGTCTTTCCAGCTCGGCCAGGCTCTGCACCACCTCGGGGCCGGTCGCCGTCTGCCCCTCCAGCGAGGTGGCCCGCTGGTGGAGCAGCGTCACGGCACGGTCGGTCTCCTCGCGCGCGGCCGACAGGCGCCCGCCGTCGGGCGCGGTGCCGCTCAGGTAGATGGCCGACATCTGGCGCTCCTGCTGCAGATGGGCGGCCAGCACCCCGGCCGGGGTGGCCACCTGGTCGAACAGCGTGACCGCCCTGCGCAGGTCGAAGAAGACGCCCACGAGGTGCCCGGTCATGATGGTCCAGAGCATGATGAGCGCGACGATCGGCAGGCTGAGCAGCGAATATAACTTGAACCGAATAGTGCGATTTTGAGAAGCCATGTCTCCGCGCCTTGCGTGGGGCCTACGTGAGGTCCTTCGGGGGGATGCCGCGCGCACTTTCGTGAAGATCGCAGCGAGGTTAACACCCATGGCGCCGCCTCGGGGCCGAGTTCGGCAGGTGCACCCAGGTGGCCTGGTCGCCGCCGGTCACCGTGGCGACGCATCTTCCCGCCCCGTCGTGGACCAGCGCCTGGTACGGGTCGCGCTCGCCGGCGTCCAGCGGGAAGACGGCGAAGTCGCACCGCGCGCCCTCCTCCAGGACGCCGATCCGGCCGGGGCCCGTGTGCAGGCCGAGCGCGCGGGCGCCGCCGGCGGTGGCGGCCTCCATCAGGCGGCGTGGCAGGTCCTGGCCCCGGTACCCCTGCCGCCGGGCGAGGGTGTGCAGCAGCCGCACGTCCTCCAGCAGGTCGAGCGACGGGCTGGAGGCCAGCGAGTCGGTGCCCACGGCGATCGGGCTGCCCTCCTCCAGCAGGGCCGCGACCGGCGGGCCCTCCAGGCCGAGCGTGCGGTTGGACCGCGGGCACAGCGCCACGCTCACCCCCCGCGCGCGCAGCAGCGACCGTTCCGTGGCGTCCAGGTGGACTCCGTGCGCGACGTGGCAGCGCGACCCGAGCAGGCCGAGGGTGTCCAGGAAGTCGACCGGCCCGTGGCCGGTGCCGCCCGCGCGGAGGATCTCGAAGTCGAACCCCAGGTCGCGCACCAGACGGGCGAGCGGCCCTGTGCCCGAGACGGTGTACTCGCGCTCGTGGGCCGACTCCAGCAGGTGGATGTGCTGGCGCAGGCCGAGCCTGCGGGCCAGGACGCCGAGGTCGGCCAGCACGCCGGTGTCCAGCGTGTAGGGAGCGTGCGGGGCGATGCCGATGATCCCCGCGCCCGTGGCGTCGCCGGCGCCGCGCAGCTCGCGCACCGTGGAGGTCAGGTGGTCGCGCCCGGTCTCGGCCCAGCTCGCGTCGGTGTCGCCGAGCACCTCCAGGTAGGAGATGCCGGCCAGTCCCGCCTGGTGCGACACGGGCATCGCCTCGATGTCGGTCACCACGTCCGCGACCGCCGTGGTGCCGTGGCGCAGGGCGAGCCGCGCCCCCTCCCGCGCGCTGGCCGCCCAGTCGGCCCCGCCGGAGGAGAAGTAGACCGCGTCGAAGGTGTTCGACCACTCCTCGAAGGAGCCGTACACCCGCGCCCCCACCTTGGCCATGCGGGTGAACTGCAGGTGGGTGTGCGCGTTGACCAGCCCCGCCACCACCATGCCCGGCCAGCGCAGCTCCTGCCCGCCGGGGTGGTCGGTCAGGATCTCCCGCCGGTGGCCGACCGCGAGCACCCGGCCGTCCCGCACGGCGACGGCGCCGTCGCGGATCGGCGGGCGGGATATGGGGAGCAGGAGCGGCGCCGAGTGGATCACGGCACCCATACGGCGTCCGTCAGGCCGAGGATCTTGGCGGCGACCATGACCGCCGTCATCGCGGCGAAGCCCGCGAGGATCAGCAGGTCGGCGCGGTCGAACGCCAGCTCGCGCATCCAGGTGCGGTGCCGCCCGCCGAACCCCCGCAGGTCCATGGCGTTCACCGTGTCCTCCGCGTCGATCAGCGCGTTCACCGTCAGCGGGATGACCACCGGCCGCAGCGACAGCAGCCGCTTGACCGGGTTGCGGCTGCGGGAGTGCTCGTACCCCCGTATGCGCTGGGCGTCCATGGTCTCGTGCAGGCTCGCCCAGGTGGAGGGCAGGAAGCGGAAGGTGAGGTCCACCCCGTAGGCGAGCCGCTGCGACAGCCCGAGCCGCGCGAACGCCACCCCGAGGTCCGAGGGCGCGATGTTGAACGCCACCGGGAAGCTGACCATGGCCAGCGAGATGTAGCGCACCAGGACGGTGGCCGCGTACGACAGGGTGGCCAGGGTGATCGGGGTGTGGGTGAGCGGGGCGGTGAACAGCACCTCGCCGTTCCCGCCGCCGCGGCTGATGGACGAGGTCAGGATGCTGTTCACCACGACCAGGATCGTGGTGAGGGTCAGCATGAACGCCCAGTTGGCCCGCACACCGCGCCACGGGATGCCCGCGGCGCGGTAGTAGACCAGGGCGGCCAGGGTGCACGCGAGGACGGCGCGCAGGTCGTCGACCCCCGCCACGGCCACGATGTAGAGCACGGGGACCAGCAGGAGCACCCGCGGATCGCGGCGGCTCAGGAAAGAACCCGCGCCCAGATAGCGCGGCGTGACGTCCACCTGGTTACCGTCCGGTCCGCTTGGACAACGGCTCCCAGATCGCGTCCAGCGCCGGGGTGAGGATGACGACGGCGATGGCGTCGGCGATCAGCGCGGGGATGTAGTTGATCGAGATGACGGTCGTCACGTCGATGTTCTGCACCCAGATGTCGGTGAACACGAACAGCAGGCCGATGGCGGTGGCCAGCACCGCGCCGAGGGCGGTGACGACCAGGCGCAGCGCCTCGCCGGCGATGGGCGGCAGGTAGGCGAAGAACAGGCCGGCGATCGCGCCGACCAGCCCGTTGGCGACGCTCCAGTTCCAGTACGTCAGGCCGTAGCCGGAGATCAGGTCGATGATGGCGTTGCCGACCAGGCCGACGAAGAAGCCGGCGATGACGCCGAACCGCTTGCCGAAGAACGGCACCAGGGCGAAGGCGGGGCGGACCGTGACCGCCTGCGTGCCGGGGATCAGGAAGCTGAACAGGCCGAGCACGCCGTACAGCGCCGCGCCGACCGCGCCGAACACGACGGTCCGGGAGGAGAGGGATAAGACGGGCTCTCGGGGAGTGGTTGCGTCTGTGCTCATGAGGGGGTGGTTCCTTCCTTCGGGGAAGAGGTGGAAGGGGCGAGAAGGGCGACGCGGCGGGCCAGGTCGAACGGATGAGGGACGGGCCCCGCGTCGGGCAGGTGGTCGCGGACCGCGCGCGCCAGGCTGGTGGCCGCCAGGCCGTCCCGCGACCAGACGCCGCCCTCCCTGGCGAGCTCGGCCGGGGAGGCGTCCGCGGCGATGCCGCCCTCGTCCACGACGATGATCCGGTCGGCGTGGGTCAGGGCGAGGTCGACGTCGTGGGTGATGAAGTACACGCTCTCGATGCTCGGCACGGCCAGGGCGTGCGCCATGAACTCGGTCGTGGTCCGCAGGTCCTGACCGGCGGTGGGCTCGTCCAGGATCAGCGTGCGCGGTCGCATCGCGAGGGCGAGGGCCACGGTGAGGCGGCGCTGCTGGCCGAACGACAGCGTGCGCGGCGGCCGGTCCATGACGTCCTTCTCGTCGTCCAGCAGCACGGCCCGCAGCGCCTCGCGCGACCGGACGGCGATCTCCTCGGGGGCGTGGCCGAGGTTGCGCGGGCCGAACGCCAGCTCCTGGCCGACGGTCGCGCTGAACAGGGCCTGGCCGGGATTCTGGAACACGTACCCGAAGGTGGTGGCCAGGTCGGCCACCGAACGCGCGGCGATGGGGGCGCCGTCGACCAGCACCTCGCCGCGCGAGGCGGCGATCAGCGCCACGGCGGCGCGCAGCAGCGTCGACTTGCCGGCGCCGTTCGGGCCGAGGACGGCCACCCGCTCGCCGGGGCCGAGGGCGAGGTCGACGCCCGACAGCACGGTGCGGTCGGCGTACCCGAGGCTCACCCCGCGGTATTCGAGCCGCGGCGTGGTGGTCGCGGGGACGCGCGCGGCCGGTGCGGGCACGGCGGGCAGCTCGGCGGCGCGGGAGACGAGGGTGGAGAACGGCAGCTTGACGTGCCCGACGGGGGCCACGCGGAGGAACTCCTCGGCCGGGCCCTGGAAGCGGGGCGCGCCGTCCTCCAGGTAGAGCACCTCGGTGGGGGAGAACTCCAGGATCTCCTCGACGCGGTGCTCGACGACGACGACGGCGCCGCCCTCGTCGGCGAACCTGCGCAGTTCGCGCATCAGGCGCAGTCCGGCCGCCGGGTCGAGGTTGGCCAGCGGCTCGTCCACGACGACGACCTTCGGCCGCATCGCCAGCACGCCGGCGAAGGCGACCATCTGCAGCTCGCCGCCGCTGAGCGCGGCGGTCGCGCGGTCGAGCAGGTGGTCGATGCCGACGCGACCGGCCACCTCGGCGATGCGCTCGCGGATCTCGGCGCGGGGCAGGCCGAGGTTCTCCGGGCCGAAGGCGATCTCGGCGGCCACGGTGGTGCCGACGATCTGCTTGCGCGGATCCTGGAGCATCGTGCCGACGACGGTGGACAGTTCACGTATGGTGCGCCCGGTGACGGGCAGGCCGCCGACGAGGACCTCGCCGGTCACCTCGGCCCGGTAGGAGTGCGGGATGAGGCCGTTGAGCAGGCGGAGCAGCGTGCTCTTGCCGCATCCCGACGGGCCGCTGACCAGCGTCAGGTCACCGGGGCCGACGGTGAGGCCGGTCGCCTTGAGTGCGGTCTGACCGGTCGAGAGGTACCGGACGCTCGCGTCCCGGACCTCGATGAGCGCGGTCATGACGGATGCCTCGTCTCCTTCCGGCTCTCCGGGCGCCGGTCAGCGCGTGCCGGATCTCGGTCCAGAGGAGATTAAAGGGGAGATGCATTGTCTTGCGCAATTACCGGTGAAAGGCCGTGATTCGATGTGCTGGCCGAATCATAGAGTTTCGGGCAGTTGGATTACGTGCGCGGAAACCGGGGCCGCTGGGCGGTTACGGGACGGTTTCCATTACGGACGATCAGCATGTTTCTGGGTTTATTACGAACTATGGGATGTTTCGGCGGATATCCCGCAGGCGGCCGAGAGTGGCAGGTGGGCGCCGGCTCGCCGAGCCTCGTCGACGCCCGCGCGGAAGACGCGCTCCACCTCGTGCGCCCGTCCGCTCGGCGCCTCGATGGGCGGCAGGGCCGGCTTCCGCCCCTGCCGCCTCCTTCGCACGGACATATAGCGCATATAGGGTTGGATGTGATGAATGATCTAACGAGGTGGATAGCTCTTGACGGCGCCGTGAACGTGCGAGACCTCGGAGGTCTGCCCACGCTCGACGGCCGGACGACGAGGTTCGGGCGGGTGATGCGCTCGGACAACCTCCAGGGACTCACGGAAGCCGACGTGCGCAGGCTCGTGGGGGGACTGAGGCTGCGCGACGTGGTGGACCTGCGCTCCCACGCCGAGGTCGAGCTGGAAGGCCCCGGCCCGCTGATCGGGGTGCCCGAGGTGAGCATCCACCATCTCACCCTGTTCCCCGAGGGCGGCCGCCACACCGACGTCGAAGCCGACACCCCCGCGCCGGCGCCGGGCGCGGGGAACGGGCAGATAGGGGGGAACGGGCAGGGTGCGGGAAACGGGCGGCGCGGCCGCGCGCGTCCCCGCATCGAGGGCGACCGCGTGCTGCCCTGGCAGACCAGGAACGAGCAGCGCGCCGAGGTCAGGGTGCTCGGTTTCTACTACGCCTACCTGCTCGACCGGCCGGACTCGGTGCTCGCCGCCCTGCGCGTCCTCGCGTACGGCGACGGCGCGGCCGTCGTCCACTGCGCGGCCGGCAAGGACCGCACCGGAGTGGTGTGCGCCCTGACGCTGTCGGTGGCAGGGGTGACCCGCGAGGCTATCGTGGCCGACTACGCGGCGACCGGCGACCGCATGGAGGCCGTCCTCGCCCGCCTGCGCGCCAGCGACACCTACCGCGACGACCTGGACTCCCGCCCGGCCGACAGCCACCTGCCCCGCCCGGAGTACATGGACCACTTCCTGCGGATGCTGGAGACCAGGGACGACGGCCCGCTCGGCTGGCTGGCCCGCAACGGCTGGACCCCCGAGGAGGCCGCCGCCCTGCGCTCGCGCCTGCTCGACTGAGGCGCGCGCCACGGCTTTGTACCCCCGGCCGTTCGCGCTGCTCAGGGCCCGATCGCCGCGGCGCGGGCCTGTTTCGTCGATCGACATCCCCGGCATGGGCTGACAGACTCGCCTGACGAACCTGACTTCGAGTCACGACCGAGTGAGGAGCGTCTCATGCCGCAGGTGAACCTGGCGCTGGGAACGATGTACTTCGGCACCCGCCTCGACGAGCAGGGCTCGTTCGAGCTGCTGGACCGCTTCGTGGCGGCCGGCGGCACGCTGGTCGACACGGCCGACTGCTACTCGTTCTGGGCGGACCCCAGTGGCTTCGGCGGGCAGAGCGAGCGGATGGTCGGCGCCTGGCTGGCGGCCCGTCCCGGCGCGCGCGACCGGGTGTCCATCAGCACGAAGGTGGGCGCGGAGCCCTCGGACGGAGGTGACTGGCCCGCCAACCGCGAAGGCCTCTCCGCGCCGGCGATCAAGAGGGCGGCCGAGGGCAGCCTGCGGCGCCTGGGCGTCGAGCGGGTCGACATGCTGTGGGCCCACATGGAGGACCGATCGGTCGAGCTGGAGGAGACCGCGCGGGCGTTCGCCGAGCTGGTGGAGTCCGGGGCGGCCGGCCGGCTCGGGGCGTCGAACCACGCCGTCTGGCGCGTGGAGCGCGCCCGGCGCATCGCCGAGGACCACGGCTGGGCGCGGTACACGGCGCTGCAACTGCGCCACTCCTACCTGCGGCCGCGGCCGGACTCGCAGGTGCCCGACCAGAACCACCGCTTCGGGTGGGTGACGGAAGAGGTCCTGGACTACGTGGACGGCCACGCGGACATGGAGCTGTGGGGCTACACCACCCTGCTGAACGGCTACTACGCCCGTGACGACCGGCCCCTGCCGAAGGCGTACGACCATCCCGGCAGGGCGCTTCGCATGGCGGCGCTGTCGGAGGTGGCCGCGGAACTCGGCGTCACGCGCAACCAGGTGGTGCTGGCATGGCTCACCGGCGGCACGCCGGCCGTCACGCCGGTCGTGGGGGTCAGCAGCGTGAGCCAGCTCGACGAGGCGCTGGCCGGGGTGGCGCTGGTGCTGCCCGAGGAGCACCGCCGCAGACTGGACGAGGCCGGCTGACCCTCGCCGGCGTTCCCGGACGGCCACTCCCGCGCGCGGGGGTGGCCGTTCGCGTTCTCCCACCCGCGCGGGAGGTGGTTCTCCCACCTCGGCGTCCTGGACGACGTGGCCCGTTCTCCCACCCGCGCGGGGGGGGTGACCGTTCGGGCATGCCCGGACGGGGCGCGCGCGGAAGGCCGTACGGGCAGGCCCGCCGGGGTCCCCATGAGGAGGGAATGGGGAGGTCCATCGGGCGGGCGTTCGCCTCTCCCGCTTCCCCGCGCCCACGGGTGATGCTTTTCCGTGGCTGGAAAAAGCATCGACAGATCATCTGTGCAGTGACCGACCCCGGCGCGGAGGTGGAGATCATGCGAGACCACCGGCCGCGCCGCCCGCGCCCGACGCGCCGGCCGATGGACACGGCGCGTCCGCGCGTCCGCGGTAGGTCCTGACCCCCTGACAGGTCTCCCCGGCCTCGGCGCCGGACCGGGATGCACCAGCATGCCCGGCTTCGTCACGCCCGCTCCCGGCCGCCTCCGGCGGTGCGGGCCATGCCGTGCGCGTCGCGCCGGCCGTGCGGCGACCACAGAGAGGAAGACATGTCCGAACTCCTTTCCGTCGAACAGGCCGAACAACTGGACATGAGCCAGGTGCACGAGATGTACCGGCGGTACGTCAACCGCAGCCAGGTGTCGCTGATGACCTCCTTCGGCTTCGGCCGGGAGATGGTCGACCACGCCGAGGGCGCCTATCTGTACCTGCGGGACGGCCGCCGGGTGCTGGACGTGACCGGCGGGGTCGGCGTCCTCAACCATGGCCACAACCACCCGCGCATCCTCGCCGCGCGCACCCGCTTCCAGGAGCGGCGGCGCATGGAGGTGCACAAGACCTATTTCTCCCCCTACCTGGCGGCGCTGGGGAACAACCTGGCCGAGGTGCTGCCGGGCGACCTGAACATGTCGTTCTTCCCCAACTCCGGAGCCGAGGCGGTGGAGGGCGCGGTCAAGCTGGCGTACAAGTACCACCGCGGCCGGCGCGGCACGGTCCTGCGCTCGGACATCAGCTTCCACGGCAAGCTGCTCGGCTCGGGCGGCCTCACCGGCAGCACCCAGAACCGGACCGCCTTCCCCACGATCCCCGGCATCGCGACCTTCCGCTACGACGACCTCGACTCGGTGCGCGCGGCGGTGCGGGCGCACAAGGGGGACGTGTACGCCCTGCTCATCGAGCCGTTCAGCGCCTCGACGATGCGGTGGTGCTCCGAGGAGTTCCTGCGCGGCGTCCGGGAGATCTGCACGGAGAACGACATCGTGCTGCTCTTCGACGAGATCTACACCGGGTGGGGCAAGACCGGCACGCTGTTCTACTTCATGCGCTACCCCGATCTCATCCCCGACGTGCTGACGACCTCGAAGTCCTTCGGCGGCGGCAAATCCTCGATCTCGGCCTTCGTCGCCCGCGAGCCGCTGTTCCGCAAGGCGTACGACAACATGGCGGACGCGCTGATCCAGAGCACCAGCACCACGTACTACGGGTTCGGCGAAGAGGCGGCCACCGCGATCGAGGCGGTCAACATCGCGGTGCAGGACGACTACCCCGCCCGCGCCCGCGCGCTGGACCGGGTGCTGCGCCCTGGGCTGGAACGCCTGCACAAGACCTACCCCGACGAGATCTCCGACGTCGCCGGCTGCGGCGCGCTGTGGGGGGTGTTCCTGTCCGGCGGTCCGAAGATCCTCGACCTCGCCGGACGGCTGCCTCCGCTGAAGGACCCGATGCTGCGCACCAAGCTGATCGCCTGCTCGGTGATCGACGCGCTCTACCGGGACCACGACATCTACGCCTACTACACGCTCAACGGCAGCAGTCCCATGGTGATCGCGCCACCGCTGGTGGCCGAGCCGGCGGAGATGGAACACGTCCTCACGGCGCTGGACGCGACCCTCGCGCAGGGCATGCCGCGCCTGCTGTCCCGGTTCCTGCGACAGAAGGTGAGCTCGCTTTGGTGAACACCGGCTTTCCCGGCGGCGTCGCCGCCGGCCCGCTTACCGGCTCCGCCGCCCGGGAGACGATCGTGCCCGGCCGGGTCGCCGTGACCGGCGCCGCCGGCATCCTGGGATCGAACCTGGTGTCCCGGCTGCTGGACGGCGGAGGCGAGGTGACCGGCGTCGACCTCCGCGAGCTCCGTGAGCCCGCCGCCGCGCCGGGGCTGACCTCGCACGCCGCCGACGTCCGCGACGTCCGGGCCATGGTGCGGGCGTTCTCCGGGGCCCGGATGGTGGTGCACTGCGCGGCGGCGCTGCCCAGTTACCCCGCCGAGCAGATCAGGTCGATCATCGTGGACGGCACCCGCTCGGTGCTGGACGCCGCCCGGCAGGCGGACGTGGAGCGGGTCGTGCACATCTCCTCCACCGCCGTGTACGGGCTGCCGAAGACCGTGCCGACCACCGAGGAGCATCCTCGCGAACCGGTGGACACCTACAGCGCGGCCAAGGCCGAGGCGGAAGAGGTGGTGGACGAGCACCGCGCCGACGGGATGTGCGTGAGCGTGCTGCGCCCCAAGACCTTCCTCGGGCCCGGCCGCATGGGCCTGTTCTCGATGCTGTTCGAATGGGCCGAGGAGGGGCGCAACTTCCCCGTGCTGGGCCGGGGCGACGTCCGCATCCAGATGCTCGGGCTGGACGACCTGGTCGACGCGGTCACCACGGTCCTCGCGGCGCCCGCCGAGCTGGCCGGCGACACCTACAACCTGGGCGCGGCCCGGTTCGAGACGATCCGCGAGGACTTCCAGGCGGTGCTCGACGCGGCCGGCCACGGCGGGCGCGTGGTGTCGGTCCCGGCGCGCACGGCGGTGCGGGTGCTGGCGGCGCTGGAGAGCCGCGGCTGGTCCCCGGTGTACGGCCGGCTGCTGCACAAGCTGCTGGCCGACTCCTACGTGAGCATCGACAAGGCGCGCGAGCGGCTCGGCTTCACGCCGAGGCTGTCCAACCAGGACGCGATCTTGTCCACCTACCGCTGGTGGCGCGAGCACCGTCATGACGCCGCGGCCGGGAGCGCCGGCCGCACCAGCCGCGAACCGTGGCGCCAGGGTGCGCTGGCGCTCGCCAAGGTCCTCTTCTGACCCGCCCTTCCGGAGGTGAGATGTGTCAGGCACTTCGTTAGGGCTGCCACCGCCGCCCGCCACGGTCCCCTCGGACCGGCGCGGCCGCCCGCCGGGCGCGCGTCCCCGCGACCTGCTGGCCCTGCTCCGGCCCCACCAGTGGGCCAAGAACCTTCTCGTGGTGCCGTTGCCGCTGGTGGACCCGGCGGTGTGGCGGTGGACGTCGGCCGCGAACCTGCTGCTCGCCGTGGTGGTGTTCATCCTGGCGTCGTCGCTGGTGTACGTCGGCAACGACATCGCCGACCGGGAGCGGGACCGCCGCCACCCGGTCAAGCGCCACCGCCCGATCGCGGCCGGCCGGGTGTCGGTCGAGGCGGCGGCCGTGCTCGGGGGAGCGCTGCTGGCGGCGCTGGTCGCGGCGCTGGTGCTGGCGGCGCCCGGGCTCGCCGCGCCGGTCCTGATCTACCTGACGCTGAACGTGCTGTACAGCGTCCGTCTCAAGCACGTGCCGCTGGTCGACATGTTCATCGTGGTCGGCGGCTTCGAGGCCCGCGTCGTCGCCGGGTACCTGGCGGTGGGCTCGGTGCCCTCGGCCTGGCTGCTGCTGTGCCTGTTCTTCCTGTGCATGACCCTGATCCTCGGCAAGCGGCGCAGAGAGCTGGACGACGCGGGCGCGGCGCACCGGCCGTCACTCGCGGGGTACTCCTCCGGCCTGCTCGACCAGATGCTGACCATCAGCGCGGGCCTGACCACGGTGGTGTTCCTGCTGTTCCTCAGCCGGGGCACCGGAGGGACACCCGCGGGCGGCCTGTCCGAGAGCGCGGCGCTGCTGTCGATGGCGCCGCTCGGGCTGTTCGGGCTGTTCCGGTACATGCAGATGCTCGCGTTGCGCGGCACGGGCGGAGACCCCGTCCGGGCGCTGCTGCGCGACCGGGCGATCCTGGTCACCGGGGCCCTGTGCGCCGTGGTGCTGGTGACGCTGGCGCTGCTCGCCCGGCTGGGCGTGATCAGCGGCGCGGGGTGGCCATCGTGACGGCCGTCACCGGCTCCCCGGGCGGCCGCGGCGCCGGACACCCCGTCACGGCGACCGGGCCGGCCGGGGTCCCCGGGGCGTCCGGGGTCCCCGGGACGCCGCAGGGCACCCGGCCTCGGGCGCGCTGGTGCCTCGGGACGCGGCTGGTCGTGGCGGCGACGATGGCCTGGGCGGCGTTCCTCGTGGCGCACGCCCTGCTTAGCGGGCGGTGGTGGCTCTGGCTGCCGGCCGAGCTCATCCCGCCGATCGCCCTGCCGGCCGTTCCGCTGGCCCTGCTACTGCTCACCCCGCTGGCGGCGCGGCCCGTCCGGCTGCCCATCGCGACGGTGCAGGTCATGGCCCTGCTGCTCGGCGCCGCCCTGTCGGGCGTCACCCTGCCCGGCGCCTCCCCGGCCGCGCGCGCCTCCGGCGCGGCCGGGCCGGCGGGCACGGTGAAGGTGTTCTCCTGGAACACCGGCTACTGGCACCAGGGGGAGGACCCCCGGGCGTTCTACGCCTACCTGCGGGCCCAGCACGCCGACGTGTACCTGCTGCAGGAGTACCTCAACTTCGGCGACGACCCGATCAGGATCGACGACCTGCGGCGGGTGCGGGAGGCGTTCCCCGGCTACCACGTCGTGGCGGCGAGCGAGCTGATCACCATCTCGCGGCTGCCCGTCGTGGCGTCGCACCCGGTGGACGCCTCGGCCCTGATGTCGCCGGCGGACGGCAGCGCCCCGCCGCCCGGGGCGCCGTGGCGCGACTACTACACGACCAAGGCGCTGAGGATCGACCTCCGCGTGGGCGGCGCGGTGGTGTCGTTCTACAACGTCCACCTGGCCGTGCAGGTGGACATCCGGCGCGGACCGCTGTCGGCGGGGTTCTACCGGGTGGTCCACGACCAGTACGGCCGCAGACGGGCCGAGCTGCGCACGCTGAGGGCCGAGGTGTCGGGCAACGCCCGCCCGTCGGTGGTCGCGGGCGACTTCAACTCCACCTCGGCGATGCGCGACCTGCGCGGCATGTGCGCGGTGGCGAGCTGCCAGGACCCCGCCTCCCCGGCGCCGCTGCCGCTGAGCTGGCCGGTCCAGGGCCTCGGCCCGGTGCCGTGGCCGCTGTGGCGGCTGGACTGGGTGATGTCGCGCGGCGGGGCGCGGGTGGACGGCTACCGGTTCGTCGGCCCGGCGGGGCTGTCGGACCACATGGGGCAGGCGTTCTCGGTGGCGGTCGCATGATGGCCCGCCGGCTCCGCAGGGCCGCGACGGCCGCGGCGGCGCTGATCGTGGCCGCGTTCGTGGTGCTCGCGCTCAGGGACCAGCCCTGGTCGTCGCTGGCGCGGCTGGCCGAGCCGCGGGCGCTGTGGCTGATCGCGGCCGCGGTGGTCACCAACGCCGCGGGCCTGTGGTTCGGCATGCTGGCCTGGCGGGCGCTGGCCGCCGGGTTCGGGTCCCGGGCCGGCCTGTGGGACGCGGCGCGGGTGTTCTTCGTCGGCTTCCTGGCCAAGTTCGTGCCCGGCCGGGTCTGGACGCTGCTGGCCAACCTCCGCATGGGCGGCAGGCTGGGGCTGTCCGCGTCCCGGATGGCGACGCTGTACGTGCTCAACCTCGCCGTCACCTCGCTCACCGGCGTGATGACCGGCCTGGTGGCCGCGCCCGCCCTGTTCGGCGGCGACGGCGCATCCGGCGTGCCGGGGCTTCCGGGCGCCCCGGCCCTGTGGCCGGCGGTGATGGCGATGGCGGCCGTGCCGGTCGTGGCGTGCTTCGTCCGGCCGGGCCTGGCGCACCGCCTGGCGGGCGCGGCCGCGCGGCTGCTGCGCCGTCCGGAGCCGGCCACCCGGGCGCCCGACGCGAGCGTGCGGTGGGCGATCGCCCTCCAGACCATGTCGTGGCTGCTGTCGGGCGTGCAGCTGTGGCTGCTGGCCGTCGCGCTCGGCGCCTCGCCGGCGGCGTCGCTGCCGGTGTGCGTCGGCGCGTTCGGGGTGGCCGCGGTCCTCGGCTATCTCATGGTCCTGGTGCCCGACGGCCTCGGCGTCCGCGAGGCGGTGCTGCTGGTGGCGCTGACCTCGGTGCTGCCGCTGCCCGCCGCCGGCGTCGCGGTGATGGCGAGTCGGCTGCTGTGCACGGTGACGGAGATCGCCGTGGCCGGCTCCGCCCTGCTGGTCGCACAACTACGCATCTACCTATACCAACGTCAACAAGAGGGGTCATCGTGGCCGATTTCGACCTCGCAGTCGTCCTCAACTACTACTCGCCCTACGTCAGTGGGCTGACCGACTCGGCGCGCGCGATCGCCGAGGGCCTCGCCGGACGGGGGTGGCGCGTGGCGGTGGTGGCCGCGCAGCACGACCGGTCGCTGCCGCGCCGGGAGAACCGCGCGGGAGTGGAGATCTTCCGCTGCCCGGTGATGGCGACGATCAGCCGGGGTCCGGTGAGCGCGTCGCTCCCGTTCGTGGCGGCCCGGGTCGCCCGGGCGTCCTCGGTGGCGAACCTGCACATTCCCATGCTGGAGGCCGGGCCCATCGCCCGGCTGTGCGCCCCGACGCCCGTGGTGACCACCTACCACATCGACCTGTGGCTGCGGCCGAGCGCGATGAGCCGTGCGGTGATCGGCGGGGTGGACGCCTCCGCGCGGCTGGCGATGCGCAACTCCGCCGCGGTGGTCACCAACAGCGACGACCAGGCCAGGCACTCGCGGCTGTGGCCGTCGCTCCGGCGCACCGACCTGCGGGCGATCCCCGCGCCCTGCCATGACCGCGGCGGCGGCCGCCCGTCCTTCCGCGAGGGACCCGGCCTGCATGTCGGGTTCGCCGGCCGCATCGCCGCGGAGAAGGGCCTGGGGTACCTGGTGCGGGCCTTCCGCGCGCTGCCCGACCCCGACGCGCGGTTGCTGCTGGCCGGCGACCACGAGAAGGTGGCCGGGGGCAGCGACATCGACCGGGTCAGGGAGGCCATCGGCGACGACCGGCGGGTACGGCTGCTCGGCCTGCTGGACGGCGCGCGGATGCGGGACTTCTACGCCTCCATCGACGTGTTCGCCCTTCCCTCGATCTCGGAGTCGTTCGGCATCGTCCAGGCCGAGGCGATGATGACGGGGGTGCCCTCCGTCACCACGGACATCCCCGGCGGGCGGTTCCCGGTGACCTCCACCGGCTTCGGGCGCCTCGTGCCGCCCGGCGACCCGGCGGCGATCACCGAGGCGATCGGCGAGCTTCGCGCCATGTCGCCGGAACGCCGCGCCGCCGGGGCGCGGAAGGCGCGCGCCGCGTTCGGCCTGGAGTCCTGCCTCGACGCCTACGAGGAGCTGTTCCGCGAGCTCGGAGCCCGGCGCCGGACGGCGGGGCGGCCCCGGGGACGCACGCTCAAGAAGACCGCCTGACGCCGCCGGCCGCCCCGCCCGGCGGCCAGGACGCTGCTCGTCGCCCACCGCGACACCCGCCCGTCCGCTCACCCGCCCGTCCGCTCACCCGCCCGATCGCTCACCCGTCCGCCCGACCGACCGCCGGAGGAACACCGTGGGATCCGCACTGCGCGAACAGTCACCGCGTGAATCGTCGTCCCGTCCGTCCGGACGACCTGAGACCTCGCCGCCCGGACGGCCGCCGCGGGTGTCGGTCGTCATTCCCAACTACAACTACGGCAAGACGCTCGCCGGGTGTCTCGCGTCGGTGTTCGCCCAGACGCTGCCGCCCTACGAGGTGATCGTCTCCGACGACGCCAGCACGGACGACTCGCTGGAGATCGCCGCGCGGTTCCCGTGCGAGGTGGTGCGGGCGCCGCGCAACCGCGGGGTGTCGGCCGCGCGCAACGCCGGGGTGGCGGCGAGCAGCGGGGACATCCTGTTCTTCATGGACTCCGACCAGGCCCTCGCGCCGGACGCGCTCGAGAACGCGGTCGCGGTGCTCCGCGGCGGCGAGGGCTACGGGTTCGTGCACGGCGTCGTCGCCCCCGAGCCGATGATCGACGACGGCCCCGTCGAGTGGGTGATGACGATGCTGGCCCACCACGCCCGCAAGCGCGCGGCCGGCCCCACGGTGACCGCGATGTTCCAGGCCGCGGCGATGCCGCGGTCGGTGTTCGATGAGGTGGGGCCGTTCGACGAGAAGCTGCGCGACTTCGAGGACGTCGAGTACAGCGAGCGCCTGGCCGCCGCGCACCGCATCTGCCTGTCCGATCGGGTGGTGGTCTACCACGACGACGAGGACCGGCTGACGGCTCTGCTGTCGGAGCAGTACCGGCGCTCGCAGCTGATGATCCCCTTCGTGGCCCGGCACCGTAACCGCCCGGGGGCGCTGCGCCCCAACAGCACCCTGGGCGTGGCGATGGCCTCCCTCACGGTGGCCGGCCTGCCGGCGGCGCTGCTCTCCCCGAAGCTGGCCGCGCTTCCGGCGCTGTCCGCGGCGGTCTTCTGCTGCGCCAATCCGGCGCTCTACCGGTTCGTCGCCCGCCGGCGCGGGGTGCGGTTCCTGCCGAAGTTCGCCGCGATCCACTTCGCCCTCAACGTCGCGATCGCGGCGGGGGCCGCCGTCGGAGGCCTGCGGTCTGTCGTGGACCGTGACTTCGGGCGGCCGACCGCGCGGGCGGAGACGCCGCTCGGGTAGTCACGCTCGCTGAGACGACGGCGGCCCGCGCGGGCCGCCGTCGGCCTGTGTCCCGACGCCTGTGTCCTGGCGCCGGCCTGGAAACGGGCCGGCACCAGGACATTCGCACGCGCGCGAAACGGCGCGGGGGATAACACTTTATGCCGCCTCGCTGGATCGTAACGATGCTGTTAAGATGTACAGAATGCGGTGCGCCGGATATCCGGCGGCTAATGGCGCTGACGTGGAAATGGGAGGTGGTGGCAAGGTGTGAACGTCGGTCCCGCGACGATCTTATCGGCACTTGGAACTCCTCAGCCACCGGGGGATTGAGTGAAACAACCAAGTAGCAATACGGCGGACCGCGCACTGGCCGTCCAGGTCAATGTCGGAATCGCCTGCAGAAATGAGATATTGCGCTACGGGCTCAAGGCCGCCCTGGACGGGTCGCCGGCCGTCAGGGCCGTCACCGAGGTTCCCGCCCGTGCCGCGCTGGACCCGCGAGGGCTCGCCCACCTGGACGTCGTCATCGTCAGCTACGCGGACTGGGACGTCGCCCGCACGGTCATGGGCGTCGCGCGCGACGCGAACGTCCGCGTGCTGGCCTTCGTGGACGACGACAGCGTCAAGGACACGGAAAAGCTTTTGGCCATCCGGCCGGACGGCTATCTCCTGGGCAGCGGACTTACCCGGGACGCGCTGGAGGACGCGCTGGTCAGGACGGTCCGCAACGAGACGCCCATGCCGTCGACGATCCTTTCCCGGGTGTTCGACTCGGCCACCCGCGTCCTGCGCGATTCGCATCCGCCTTTCGTGGAACTGACGCCCAGGGAGCGGCAGGCCCTGGAATTGCTCGCCGACGGGCTGAGCAACAAGGAGATCGCCCGTCGGCTGTACATATCCGTGCACGGAGCGAAACGCCTCGTCGGCAATATCCTGCTGAAACTGAATTCGCCCAATCGCACGCAGGCCGTCGTGCTCGCCATGCGGAACGGGCTGATCCCCGACGCCGGCTGAGCGCCGCCGGGTCGCGCCCGGGTCGACCGGGCGTGACCTCCGGCGGCGGCCGGGCGTCCGGGTCAACCGGGCGTGACCTCCGGCGGGCGGGCGGCCGGCGGCCCGAGGGCGACCACGCGGCGTTCGGCGGCGGAGACCTTCGCCGCGCCGAGGACCGCGAGGGCCTCGGCCACCTCCACCGGGTCCACCGGCGGGGGAGCGCCCTCGGTCAGCGAGGCCACGACGCCGGCGTAGAACTCCTGGTAGGCGCCCGGCAGCGTCTCGACCTCGCGGGTGTCGCCGTCGACGCCGAGCAGGCCCCAGCGGCCGGCGGGCTCGGCGCCCCATCCGGGGCCGCCCGGGCGCTCGCCGGCCCGCAGGCGGTCCTCCTGCGGGTCCAGCCCCCACTTGACGTAGGCGCCGCGCGCGCCGAGCACCCGGAACCTCGGCCCGAGCTGCGCGGCGACCGCGCTCATCCACAGATGGGACCGGGCGCCGCCCTCGTGGGTGAGCGCGATGAACGCGTCGTCGTCGGCGCCGACCCCGGCCCGCCGGACGTCGGCCTCGGCGTACACGTCGGTGACCGGACCGAGGAAGCGCAGGGCCTGGTCGACCAGGTGGCTGCCGAGGTCGTACAGCAGGCCGCCCAGCTCGTCAGGGCCGCCGTTCTCGCGCCAGCCGCCCTTGGGCTCCGGACGCCAGCGCTCGAACCGAGACTCGAAGCGGCGCACCTCGCCGAGGTCGAGCGTGCGCAATGTGCGGAAGTCGCCGTCCCAGCGGCGGTTCTGGAACACCGTGAGCATCAGGCCGCGCCCGTGCGCCAGCTCCGCCAGCTCCATCGCCTGCGCGGCGGTGGCCGCCATGGGCTTGTCCACCACCACGGGGATCCCGGCCGTCAGGGCCTGCCGCGCGAGCGGCACGTGGGTGCTGTTGGGGGAGGCGATGACGACCAGGCCGGGACCGCGGCCGAGCAGGTCGTCGGCCGAGGGGACGACCTCGGCGCCGGGATGCTCGCGCGCGATCTGGGCCGCCCTTTCCGCGCTGCGCGTCACCACGGCGGACAGGCGGAGGCCCGGCGTGGCCGCGATCAGCGGCGCGTGGAAGAACGCCCCCGCCGGGCCGTAGCCGACCAGGCCGACGTCGATCATGAGTCTTTCTCGTCGCGTTCGGCCAGGAAGCGCTCGAACTGGGCGGCCAGTTCGTCGCCGGTCGGCATCGGCGTGCTCTCGGCCATGAGATTCTCGTGCTCGGCGCCCGCGTTGAAGGCGTCGTACTGCTGCTCAAGGCCCTGGATGGCCGTCGACAGCTCGGCCGAGGCGATGATCTGCTCTTCGATCTCGGCGGTGGTCTTCTCGGCGGCGTCGCGCAGGCCGTCCAGCGGGAACACCAGCCCGGTGCTGCGGCTGACGGCCTCCAGCGCCGTCACCGCCGCCCGAGGGTACTCGGCCTGGGCGAGGTAGTGCGGGACGTGGATGGCGTAGCCGAGCGCGTCGTGCCCCCGGGCGCCTAGGCGCAGCTCGACCAGCGCGGTGGCGCTGCCCGGCACCTGGATCTTGCCGAACGGGCTTCCCGGGCCGGTGGTCAGGCCGGGCCGGGTGCCGTGCGCGGTCAGGCCGAGGGGGCGCGTGTGCGGCGCGGCCATCGGGATGCCGTGCACGGTGACCAGCTTGCCGACGTTGAGCCGGGTGGCCAGGGTGCCGACCGCCTCGACGAACAGCTCCCACTCGCGGTCGGGCTCGGGGCCGGTCATCAGCAGGAACGGCGTGCCGGACGCGTCCTGCGTGAGGTGCACCACCAGCTCGGGCGACTCGCAGTCGACCCAGCGGTCGGTGTCGAAGGTCATCAGCGGGCGGCGCGAGCGGTAGTCGAGAAGACGGTCGACGTCGAATGTCGCCACGACCCGGTGCTCCAGCTCGGCGAGCAGGTGACCCACGGCGAGCCGACCGGCCCCTCCGGCGTCCACGAACCCCTCGAAGTGGTAGAGCAGCACCGGATCGGTCAGCTCAGGGACGTCACCGCTGAGCCGGTAAAGATCCGTCGGGTCGAACACCTTGGGTCCCAGCCTTTCTATCGTTCTCTCAACACAGAACCTATGGGATGCGCTGACGATTCCGCTGGGGAGTCGCCCGCTGACCGGCCGCGCCGTGACCTGGGCTCGCCGGGCCGGTGCACAATGGAGGCGTGGCAGAGGACGCGGAGGTGGAGGAACTCGCCACCCGGCTGTTCCACATGGCCAGGGCGGGGCAGACCGACCGGCTGTGCGCCTACGTGGACGCGGGCGTTCCGGCCGACCTCCACAACGACAAGGGCGACACTCTGCTGATGCTGGCCGCCTACCACGGCCACGCGGCCACCGTCCGCGCGCTGCTCGCGCGGGGCGCCGACCCCGCGCGGGTGAACGACCGCGGCCAGACGCCGCTCGCGGGCG
Source organism: Sphaerisporangium sp. NPDC049457 (assembly GCF_055586705.1). Classification (NCBI taxonomy): domain Bacteria; kingdom Bacillati; phylum Actinomycetota; class Actinomycetes; order Streptosporangiales; family Streptosporangiaceae; genus Sphaerisporangium; species Sphaerisporangium sp. NPDC049457. Next base: position 143,590 of record NZ_JBVJHR010000001.1, read on the forward strand.
CGGTGTTCAAGAAGGAGCCCGAGGTGGTGCGCGCCCTGCTGGAGGCGGGGGCCGACCCGGCGCAGGGCACGCCGTCCGCTCAGGAGACCGCCCGGCTTTTCGGGCATGCGGAATTCCTCGATTGGTTCGCCCGCGAAGCGAATTAACCGTTCGTGTTCGATGCAATCGCCGTGTAGTTATATGGCGTCTTTGTTGTCATGATGTGGGGATGGCTGATTTTGCGCCGTCCAAGCTGCTGCTTCCGTCTTTGTCGTGCCCGTTCCCCAGCCTGGTCAGCCCGCACGCCGAACGGATCGACGCCGAGACGTTCTCCTGGCTCGTCGAGAGCCGGATGATCGACGATCCCGCCGAGCTGGACCGCTATCGCGAGGCCGGATACGGCTGGCTGGGCGCCCGCACCTATCCCTACGCCGCCCGCGACATGCTCCGGCTGGTGACCGACTGGTGCGTCTGGCTGTTCGCCTTCGACGACGCCTTCTGCGAGTCCGACCGCCGCGCCGCGGAGATCGCCCGCGCGCTGCCGCAGCTGCTCGCCGTCCTGGACGAGGACCCCGAGCCGGCCACGCCCGTGGAGAACGCCTTCGCGCGGGCCATGCTGGACGTCAAGGGCCGCGTGCGCGCCGCGGGCAGCGCCGACCAGCTCGACCGCTGGCGCACCGTCACCAAGGACTACCTGTTCGCCCAGGTCTGGGAGGCCGCGAACCGGGAGGACGCCGTGGTCCCCACCTACGGCGACTACATCTTCATGCGCCGCAGGACGGGCGCCATGCTGACGGTCTTCGCGCTGATCGACCTCGCCACCGGGCACCCGCTCACCCCCGACGAGTGGCGGCAGCAGGACCTGCGGGCGATCACCGAGAACGCCAACGACGTGGTGGTCTGGGACAACGACCTGCTGTCGTACGCCAAGGAGCGGCGCGGGGTGAACGCCCGCAACAACCTGGTCAACGTGCTGGCCCGCCACCGGCACCGTTCCATCCAGCAGTCGATGAACCAGATCGGCAGGATGCGGGACGCGGCCGTCATGCGGATGGTCGCCCTGCGCGCCGCGCTGGACTCGCTCGGCTCGGTCGCCGTGTCGGCCTACGTCCGCGGCCTGGAGCACTGGATCAGCGGCAGCGTCGCCTACTCGCTCACCAGCAGCAGGTACACCAAGGCGTGGCAGGGGATGATGCCGGTCGGCGCCGGTCACTCCCAACGCAACTGAGAGCCCCGCCGGGGGCGCGACACGAGCGATCGGGGATGGCCCGTGGCGGCGGATCGGCGCCACGGGCACCCGGGCATTACGGGCATCCGACCGCTACGGGCGGGCCTCGGCGGGGTCGATCTCGCCCATGGCGTAGCTGACGGCCTCCTCGAAGTTCATCCGGGAGCCCTGCTGGTAGTGCTCAAGGTAGACGTCCTCGCCGAGCACGCGCTTGCACTCTTTGACGCACCGCTCGTGCTCGGTGCTGAAGAACGGCGAGCCGAACTGCGGCAGGCCGAACAGCCGCCAGTTCGCCTGGGCGGCGCCGAGGATGCGCGCCGCCCGCGCCGGTTCGCCCTGGTCGACGGCGAGCTGGGACAGCGTCTCCATCGCCAGGACGGCGCCGAGCACGTCGTGGAAGTGCCGCTTGATGCGCAGCGACTCCTGGGCGCTGCGCACGGCCTCGGTCGTGCGGCCGGTCATCCGCTGGATCGCCGAGGTCGCCCACACGGCGTAGGAGCGCAGCCACAGCTCGCCCCGCTCGGTGCACAGCTGGCGGCAGTCGCGCAGCAGCGACTCGGCCTCGGTCAGCTCGTTCTGCTGGGTGAGCACGACCGCCAGTTCGACGATGGCGGGCAGCAGGCCGGGGTTCAGCTCGCGCCCGCTGCGGTGGAACTCGATCGCCACGCCGAGCAGGGCCGTCGCCTTGTGCAGGTCGCCCTGCAGGAAGGCGGCCGAGCCCTGCATCTTCGTCGCCAGGATCACCGCGATGGAGTCGCCCACGCGAACGGCGTCGGCGGCGCACTTCTCGGCGGCGTCCAGCGCGCCCGTCGTGTCGCCCTGGGCGCTTCGGACGTAGGCGAGCACCCACAGCGCCTTGCAGCGTTCCTTGCACGGCTGGGGGCTGGCGTGCAGCGCCCGCTCGAGGTACAGCCGGCCCTCGCGGGCGAACCCGCAGGCGACCCACATGAACCACAGGGACGACAGCAGCTCCAGGCCGGTGCGCGCCTCGGCCGGGTCGCCGAGGCAGTAGTCGAGCGCGGCGCGGATGTTGTCGTGCTCCTGCCGCATCCGCCCGAACCAGTAGACCTGCCGCGGCCCCGACCAGGCGTGCTCTCCCCGCTCGGCGAGCTGCAGATAGTAGTCGCGGTGGCGGCGCCGGATCCGGTCGCTCTCGCCGAGCTTGTCCAGCCACTCTTTGCCGTAGTGCCGCAGCGTGTCGATGAGGCGGTAGCGGGCCCCCGAGCGTTCGGTGCCGCTGAGCAGGATCGACTTCTCGACCAGGCCGCTGATCAGGTCCATGACGTTCTCGGCCGGGAGGTCCTCGCTGGCGCAGACGTAGCGCGCGGCCTCCAGCTCGAAGTCGCCGGAGAAGATCGACAGCCGCGCCCACAGCAGCCGCTCGGCCGGCTCGCACAGCTCGTGGCTCCAGCCGATGGCGGCGCGCAGCGTCTGGTGGCGGGGCAGCGCCGTGCGGCTGGCGCCGGCGAGCAGGCTGAAGCGGTCGGTCAGCAGCGCCAGGATCTGCTCCACCGACAGCGCGCGCAGGCGGACCGAGGCCAGCTCGATGGCCAGCGGGATGCCGTCGAGCCGCCGGCACAGCTCCGACACCGCCGCGATGTTGTCCTCGTCGACGGTGAAGCCGGGGACGACCGCGGAGGCGCGCTCGGCGAACAACTGGATGGACTCGTTGACGAACGGGCTCTCGCCGCCGTCGTCGCCCGGCACCAGCAGGGGGGCCACCGGGATCGTCTGCTCGCCCTGCACGCTGAGCGACTGCCTGCTGGTGGCCAGCACCCGCACGTTCGGGGCCTCGCGCAGCAGCTGCTCGACCAGCTCGGCGCACGGGTCGAGCAGGTGCTCGCAGGAGTCGAGGACGACCAGCAGGTCGCGCGGCGACATCCACTCGGTGAGGGTGTCGACCTCGGGACGGGCGGACTGGTCGGCGATGCCGAGCGCGGCGTTGACGGCGTGCGGCACCATCGAGGGGTCCTGCAGCCTGGACAGGTCGACGTACCAGACGCCGTCGGTGAACTGGGGGCTCACCTGGTGGGCGATGCGCAGGGCGGTGCGCGACTTGCCGACGCCTCCGATGCCGGTCACCGTGACGAGGCGGGACTCCTGGAGGCGCTGCCTGATGGTGGCCAGCAGGCGTTCCCTGCCGACGAAGCTGGTGAGCTCCGCGGGCAGATTTCCCTCTCTGCGCCATCCTGCCGGGGGTGCCATGGGCCGCCTCACGGGGGTCGTTCCGGCGTGCTGCCTGCATCCGCATCGTACCTGTACGAGCGGTTGGCTGTCCTTGCGCCGCAGATGTACATCGGCGTTGTGATCTAGGAGGGAGGGGCCGGTGGTGCCGGTGGGGGTGGCGATCGGACCGGCCGCCGGGCGCGTAGCATTGTGCCGTGACTGTGCATGAGCCGGATGACCTGCGTCCGGTGGACCTCTTCGATGAGGGGCTGCCGGTGCTGCCTGACCAGACGAGCGACGACACCGACTCCGGTTGGGGAGAGTGGCGTTCGTCCGACGACGTGTCATATCTCCTGGAAGAGCGCCCGCCGCACTGGGACTGACACCCGTCGCCCGGGCTCCGCGTTCCCGCGGAGCCCTTCACATGTCCGTCACGGCCCGAAGACCCGACAGGCCTTCGGGCCGTTACCTTTCTGACGTTTCTCTCAGCGGCCGGCTTCGAAGCCGTCGCCTCTCGGCCGCTTGCTTCCCGGGCGTCGTCAGGCGCCGACGGGGCCGGCCGTCGGGGCCGAGCCGTTCATGCTGAGCACGCGCTCGCGCTCGGGGCGCTCGGGGGTGTCGGGCACCACGATCGCGGGGAAGGTGCCGGTGTCGACGATGCCGTGCTCGTTGTAGGCGATCTCGATCAGGGCGTGGGCGCGCGGCTCCAGCTTCCACAGCGCGCGGTACTCCCTGGCCGTCGCGAGCGAGATGCCGATCTCCTTGGCGATGTCGGCCGCTCGCGGGACGATCTTGCGTTCGATCTGGTTGTCCCAGTACGACCGGGCCGCGCGCAGCAGGGCCGCCCGCTGGGCGGTGTCCACCGGCGGGGCCGGCTCGGAGTCCATGATCTCGGCTTCCTCGTCGTCGTCGGCGATGTACGCCGCGACGGGGGAGGAGGCCACCGGCAGGGCCTGCCGCCGCTCCTCCTCGGGCTCCGGGGCCCACGGCACCGGGGGACGAAGATCGATGAGCGCGCTGGTGTTGTACAGGGCGCCGATCTGCTGCAGCAGGGCCTCCTGGCGGCCGGAGTCCACCGCCAGGCCGGTGTGCTCCACGGCCTGGTCCATCATGCGGTCGAGCCTGGCGAGCGCCGTGCGCATCTTGCGGTCGGAGGCGCCGGCCTCGCGCAGCGCGCGGGCGCGCTTGGCGGCCAGCGCGACGCGGGTGAGCCTGCGGTGGGCGTCGACCTCGCTGGCGGTGCGGTCGCTGACCTCGGCCAGCCCGAGCCGCACCATGGCCCGCTCGGGCGTCAGCCGCCACTTGATGCGCGAACGGCCGGTGATGCGGTGCCGTTCGATGGCCATGCCGCGCTCCCACAGCCAGGCGGCGACCAGCGGGGCGGCGAGCCGGAAGATGGCCTCGGCCATGCTGCGGGCGTCCAGGCTGGACAGCACCGCCGACAGGCTGGTGAGCGCCCACACGGCGATGCCGTCGATGCCCGCGGAGAAGTTCTCCCGCATGTTGCGGCGGGCGCGCACCGCGCTGGTGATCACCGCCACCTCGATGAACGCGAACAGCAGCAGCCGCAGCGGCCCGTCGAAGCCGAGCACGTCGCCGGAGAAGCGCCACATGCCCTGCGCGGACACGCCGGTGGCGATGCTCGCGGCGACGATGGTGAGGATGTCCTCCGCCGGACGGTTCTCGGCGAACTTGCGGAAGGCGCGAGCGCCCGCGCGCCAGGCGGCGCGGACGATGAAGAAAGCCAGCACCAGAACGATCAGGGTGGACACACAGATGATGGCCGTTTGACCCGGATGTTCGGCTGCGAACGTAGATATCTGCTCGATGGGGGGCATCAGTCTCTGTCCGTCATTCTCGATGTCCGACAGGATTACCCAGAGGATCATTCCAGAATATGGCCGGGTTGTTCACGCTAACGAACATTCGTCTCCGGAAAGTCACCACCCCCACCGGCCCCACCCGTCACGTCCGGCCCCGGCCCCCGCGGACCTGGCGTCGCGGCGGTGAGCCGGGGTGACGGTGAGGGCCGTTTCTCACCTGATCACGCGGTAGGTCAGGTGTTCGGCGGCCGGGGTGGACACCGAGCCGAGCGGCTCCAGCCGCAGTGAGTCCGGGATGCCCTCGGGGAACAGCGGCGTGCCGGCGCCGAGGATGATCGGGGCGAGGTGGATGCGCAGGATGTCCACCAGGCCGGCGCGCAGGAACTCCTGCGCGATCGCGCCGCCGCCCATGATCACGACCTCTTTGCCGCCGGCGGCGGCGCGCGCCTTCTCGACGGCGCTGCCGGGGCCGTCGGTGACGAAGCCGAACCGGTCGCCCAGCCGTACCTTCTCGGGCCGTGCGTGGGTGACGACGAAGACGGGCGGGAGGGCGCTCTGGTCCTGGTCGTAGCCGTAGCCGACCTCCTCGTTCCAGCCGTGCGGCCCGTCGATGACGTCGAAGGTGCGCCGGCCCATGATGACGGCTCCGGTGTCGGTGAAGGACCTCTGGAGGATCTCGGCGTCGCGCGGCGTACGTTCGTCGGTCACCCAGGCGTGCAGCGGCTCGCCGCCCACCCCCAGGCCGTGTTCGAGGTCGGCGCCCGGCGCGGTGACGTAGCCGTCCAGCGACATCGAGATGTCGAGGACGACCTGGCTCACCTCGGGACGGCCCTCGGCCGCGCCGTGGGCCAGCTCGTCGAGGCGGTCCATCGAGTCGAGGATGCCGTGCTCCATCCCGCTGGCGATCATGGCGTCCCGCGCCTCGACGGTCGGGAACACCGAACGGGCCCGCAGCCTGGTACGCCCGCCGAGGTCCTCGAACGTCGTGAAGTCGAGGCTGACGACATCGGGCGTGCCCTCGTACTCGAAGGTCTGGACGATCCGCTCGTCGGGGGTGACGGTGTGGAAGACGCCGTGGAAGACGTGCTCATTGCCCTCGGCGTCGCGGTGCGCGTAGCGGTACGCCCCGCCTGGGCGCGCGTCGTGCTCGATGACGCGCATCTCGACCCCGCGCGGGCCGAGCCAGCGGGCGAACAGCTCTGCATCGGTGTACGCGCGGAAGAGCAGCGCGGGTGTCGCGTCGAAGTCGCGGACGACCTCGATGAACGGGCTGCCGGGCCGGGACGTGATGGTGGTCGGGTTCTCGATCATCGCTCCTGCTCTCTCATCTCTTCGAGTACGTCGTCGAGGCGCCGGAACCGCCTCTCGTGCGTCAGGCGATAGGTGTCGATCCAGCTCGTCAGCTCTTCGAGCGCCGCCGCGTTCAGGTGACATGGACGGCGCTGGCCGTCGCGGCTTCGCGTGATGAGCCCTGCGGCCTCCAGCACCTGGATGTGCCGCGAGACGGCCTGCTTGGTGATCGCGAACGGTTCGGCGAGCTCGTTCACGGTGGCCTCGCCCCGCGACAACCGGGCGATCAGCGCGCGCCGGATCGGATCGCCCAGTGCGGCGAACGCCCTGTCCAGGCGGTCGTCCGTGTCATCAACCGACATCTTTATCAACCAACTTCTTTGTCAACGACTATGTTGATAGTACGGGGAGAGGCGTCGCCGGGGCAAGGGGCGGTGACGAGAAACCGCGGCCCGCACGCCCGCGGTTGCGGCGGACCCCACAGGGCGGCCGCGGGCGCGGCTCCGAAGGGGCGCTGGTGGAAGGGCACGGGCGGCCCGAGGAGGGCGGGGCCCTCAGGTCAGGAGACGATGTCCTCGCGGCAGGTCAGGAGACGATGTCCTTGCGGCGGAAACGGCGGAAGGCCAGCGCCATGAGGATCGACGCGTAGGTCACCGACAACGACGCCCCCTTCGCCATGCCGCTCCAGTCGAGCTCGGGCACCAGGGCGTCCAGCCAGGCGGTGTTCCAGAACGTCGGCAGGAACTCCCGCAGCGCGCCGAGCGCCTCCACCGCCTGCAGGATGCTGCTGACGATGACGACCCCGACCGCGCCGCCGACGGCGCCCAGCGGCGAGTCGGTGCTCACCGACAGCAGGAACGCCAGCGCGGCCACGACGAGCTGGCTCACCAGGGCGTAGCCGACGACGATGGCGAACCGCGGCAGCACCGCGGTGGCCGGGATGACCTCCCCGGTGGACGGCAGCCGCACGTCGTTCCAGCCGAAGGTCACCGTGCCCGCGATCAGCGCCATCACCGGCACCGTGATGACCGCCGCGGCCGAGAACCCGAGGGCGACGACCAGCTTCTGGCGCAGTAGCCGGCCGCGCGGCACCGGGGCGGCGAGCAGGTAGCGCAGGGACGACCAGCTCGCCTCGCTGGCCACGGTGTCGCCGCAGAACAACGCCACCGACACCGTCAGCAGCAGCGTGGCCGACACCGACAGCGTGAACGCCGCGAAGTTCAGCCCGCCCTGCGTGGCCAGGTCGGACAGCCGCAGCGTGTTCTGCTGCGCCGGCGCCGGGCCGAGCGCGAACGCCACGACCAGCACCCACGGCAGGCCCAGCAGCAGCCCGAACATGACGGCCGTGCGGCGCCGCTTGAGCTGGCGCACGACCTCGACCCGCAGCGGCAGCGTGCGCTCCGGCGCGTACGCGGCGGCCGCGGGGACGTCGCGGGCTTCGGCGGACTCGGCCTCCGGCCTGGTCATGCCTTGTCTCCGATCAGGTCGAGGAAGACGTCCTCAAGACGTCCCCTTGCGCCGTTGGCCGCCGCAGGGCCGTCGAGCAGGCCGCTGACCGGTCCCGCGGTGACCAGCCTGCCACGGTGCATCACCACCACGTGGTCGCAGGTCTGCTCGACCTCGGCCAGCAGGTGGCTGGAGACGATCACCGTGCGCCCGGCCGCCGCGTAGCGGATCAGGACGCGGCGCATCTCGGCGATCTGCGGCGGGTCCAGGCCGTTGGTGGGCTCGTCCAGCACCAGCAGGTCGGGCAGGCCCAGCATCGCCTGGGCGATGGCCAGGCGCTGGCGCATGCCCTGCGAGTAGGTGCGCACCGCCCGGTCGAGGGCCGCGCCGAGACCCGCGATCTCCAGCGCCTCCTCCATGTGCGCGTGCTCCCTCGGCCGCCCGGTGGCCCGCCAGTAGAGGTCGAGGTTCTCCCTGCCGGACAGGTGGGGCAGGAAGCCCGGCCCCTCGACGAAGGAGCCCAGGCGGGACAGCACCGGCGCGCCGGGTGTCACGCGGTGACCGAAGATGCGGATCTCGCCGGCGTCCGGGCGGATCAGCCCCATCATCATGCGCATGGTCGTCGTCTTGCCCGCGCCGTTCGGCCCGAGCAGGCCGAGCACCTGCCCCTGGTCGACCTGGAACGACAGGCCGTCCACGGCCGGCTCGCCGTCGCGGTACCTCTTGCTCAGGCCGGTGATGCGCAGCGGCACCCCGGCCAGCGCGGCGTCGGCGTCGTCCGCGCGCCGGCCCCGTCCGAGGAGCACGATGACCGCGGCGACGACCAGCGCGGCGAGCGGCAGGGCCAGGGTCCACCAGCTCAGGCCGCCGCCGGTGGTGCGCAGCGCCGGGTCGGTGGGCGCGGTCAGCGCGGGTGAGGCCAGCGCGACGCGGTGGACGGCCGGCGCGGCGGGGGAGGCGTACCCCATGTCGGTGGTGGTCAGCACGAGGCGCAGCCGGTGCCCGGGGTCGAAGCGGTGGTCGATGGCCGGCAGGGTGAAGGTGACCGGCGTGCCCGCCGGTGACGAGGTGACCCGGATCGGCGCCACCAGGCCCTGCGGCAGCACCGGGCGCTGCCCGCCCACGTCGTACAGCTTGGCGAACAGGGTGACCTCGCCCTTCCCGTACACCTTCACCCCCGCCGTGGGCGTGCCGGTGATCTCCAGCGGAGCGGCGAGCGGCGCGGACTCGAACGCGGCGGCCTGGCCCGGCATGTCGATCGCCACGCCGGCCCCGCCGAGATTGCTCAGCAAGGAGCCCATGCCGGGCACCGTGGAGATCGACGCGGGGGAGCCGCCCGGCGGGCCGGCCACCTGCTGTTCGGGGCCCGAGAGCGGGATGGACGAGCGCGCCGCGCCCGCCAGGCCGGGGTAGCGGCCGGCGGCGGCGTGCAGCAGGACGGGGCGGCGCGTGCCCGGGTCGCGCCCGCCGTCGCGGGTCACGGTGAAGGCGTCGCCGAGCGGCGTGCCGTCCTTCTTGAGCCAGTGGCCGAACCAGGAGACCGTGCGGTCGGTCACCCAGTCGAGCTCGCCGTTGCCGCCGTCGTGGCCGCCGTCGAACCAGGCCACCTGGACGGGAGCGCCGGTCGCGGCGATCGCCCGGGCGTTGGCGTCGGCGTGCGACAGCGGGAACAGCGAGTCGTACTTGCCCTGGATGAGCAGGGCCGGCACGCGGATCCTGCCGGGCACCGAGATCGGGCTCGACCTGCGGAGGGTCTCGACGGCGTCCGGAGTGGCACGGCCGGTCTGCGCCACCTGCTGGTACATGTCGCAGATCGCCGGCAGGAACCGCCCGCACTGCACCTCGCGCGCCCCCGCGACCGGGCCGCCCGCGACCTGCCCGCCCGCGCCGCCCCTCTGCGCGTCGCCGGAGAGCAGGCTCTGGGCGTCCGCGCCCGGGGCGAGCGGGGAGCCGACGGCCCGGCTGAAGAACAGGCCCGCCCACATGCGCTTGAAGACGCCCTCCGCGGGACCCCGGCCCGTGGCGTCGGGGAACAGCGCGTCGGCCAGGTCGTACCAGGTGATCTGCGGGACGATGGCGTCGACGCGGCCGTCGTAGGCGGCGGCCATCAGCGTGATCGCCCCGCCGTACGAGCCGCCCGCCAGGCCGAGACGGGGGTCGCCCGGCGCGTCGAGCAGCACCTCGGGGCGCCGGGCCACCCAGTCGATCAGCTGCTTGACGTCCTTGACCTCGTAGTCGGGGGAGTTGAGCGCGATCTCACCGGTGGAGGCGCCGAAACCCCTGGCCGACCAGGTGAGAACCGCGTACCCCTCGTGGGCCAGCCGGACGGCCTCGTCGCGCACGCTGCGCTTGCTGCCGCCGAAGCCGTGCGCCAGCAGCACGGCCGGGCCCTTCCCGCCGGTCGCCGGCGGGAAGAAGGTGGTGTCGAGCAGCACCCGCTGGTCGCCGGCCGGCCCGTCCATGACGGGAATGACCTGGTCGAACGCCCGAACCGGCGGCGAGGGCCAGGCGGCCCACGCCACGGCGCCGATCGCCGCCAGCACCACGGCGATCAGCGCCACCCGCCGTCTCCCCCGAACCCTCATGCCGAGAGCCTACTGACCCCCGCTGAGAGATGGCTGAGACGCCAACCCCGAGGTGGATACCTGGTTATCTCGGGGAAACTCCCGATTGCGGAGCATGTCCGATGACCGGCATCATGCTTGGCGTGAAGCAAGGCGCAGGTAACGAGGCCGAGACCGTCCGGGCGAGCGGACGCGCGCTCGCCCCATGGCGATCAGGCAAGGACAAGGCCGTCCAGGCCCTCGAATGGGCGGCCCCGTACTGGACGCGAGGCGCGGCCGGCCGGGACACGCCGCCGGACCTGCTCCGCGTCCTGTACCTGAGCTGGGTCGCGGCCTTCGTCCTCAAGGTCCTCGGGGCCTCGTGGGACGTCTCGTGGCACTTCAAGTGGCTGCGCGACGACCTGGCGCCGCCGCACCTGCTCAACAGCGCGGGCACGGCCATCGTCCTCGCGCTCACGATCGTGCACAGCTACACCGGCTACGGCGTCGACCGCACCGCGCAGCGGCTGATCCAGTGGGGCACGGGCGCCTTCCTCATCGCGGTGCCCATCGACCTGATCAACCACCGCATCAACGGGGTCGACATCACCTCGTGGAGCCCTTCCCACATGCTGCTGTACGTGGGCACCGCGTTCATGATCGCCGGAGTGATCCGCGGCTGGTACCTCTACGCGCCCGCCGGGCGGCGGCGCACCGTCATGCTCGGCGCCTTCTTCGTCTTCTTCCTGGAGAACACGCTCTTCCCGAGCGAGCACCAGGAGTACGGCGTGCTCGAACTGGCGTCCTTCGTGCGGGGGGCGCCCTACGCGGAGGACGACCTCCTCCGGTTCGCGGCCGAGCAGATGGGCCGGCCCATCGACCTCACCATGGCCGAGAAGTTCTCGCTGCCCGTCCCCGACTGGGTGTACCCGATGTGGTTCGGCGTCGCGGCGGTGATGGTGCTGGTCATGGCGCGGGCGCTGATCGGCCGCCGGTGGAGCGCCACCGCCGTCGCCGGGGTCTACGTCGCCTACCGCGCCGTCATCTGGCCGCTGCTGGTCGTCGCCGACTTCCCGCCGTCCGCCGTCCCGTTCTTCCTGATCGTCGCCGCCGTCTGCGTGGACGTGGCGTTCCTGGTGCGGCCGCTCGCCGCGCGGGCCGCGCTCGGGGCCGTCCTGGTCACCGGCGGGGTGTACGGCGGCCTCGCCGTGCAGGACCGGCTGCTGGAGGCCCCGCCGTACCTGCTGGCCTCGGCCCCCGTGACGGCCGTGGCGCTCGGCGCGGCCTGGTACGGGGCCGAGTGGTACCGCCGCCGCCGCTCCGGCGAACCGGAGGCCCCGGCCGCCCTCTCCTTGGGCGCCCCCGCCCCCTTGACCTGACCCTCCGCCCCCTGTCCTGGCCCGGGGGGGGGGCGGGGGGGGGGGGGGGGGGGGGGGGGGGGGGGGGGGGGGGGGGGGGTGGGGGGGAGGGAAAGGGGGGGGGGGGGGTGGGGT
>NZ_JBVJHR010000001.1:155567-302259 GCF_055586705.1 Sphaerisporangium sp. NPDC049457
GGAAAACGGAAGCCCCCGTCCCCCCTCCCTTGGGCCCCCCCCCCCCCCTCCCCCCCCCCCCCCCCCCCCTTCCCCCCCCCCCCCCCCCCTGGGGGCCCCCCACGGCCGGCCTCGGGCCGGGAAGCGAAGTGCTCACTCACCAGCGGCCACCGGGCACCGGGTCCGCCCGATCGGGCGACCCGGTATCTCCCGTCAGGCGACGGGGGCGCGGGTGAGGGCGACGGCCACGCCGTAGGCCACGCCCATCACGGCCACCTCCAGCGCCGCCCAGGCGGCGAATGCCGCCGGCCTGCGCTGGACGAGGGACGGCATCAGGCGCCAGCGGATGTTGGCGCCCAGCAACGCCACGCCGGCCATACAGGCGATCTTCACGAGCACCAGCTGGCCGTAGTGGGTCGTGAACAGCGACCCCGGCAGGCTGGTGATGGGCGACAGCGCCAGCTCGACGAGCCCGTTGAACAGCCCGGACAGGCCGACGACGATGAGCGCGACGGTGGCCAGGCGGGAGAACCTCGGCAGAGCCCGGGCCAGCAGGTCGCGGTGCCGCGCCAGCAGCACAACCATGGCCGCCAGGCCGCCCGTCCACAGCGCGGCCGCGACGACGTGCAGCTCCATCGAGACCATGCTCAGCTCGTGCCAGTACCAGTTCGAGGCGTGCCCGCTGACCGGCAGCGGCAGCAGGCCGAACACGGCGACGACGACGCGGATCTCCGCGGGCACGTTCTCGCCGAAGCGCACGGCCAGCAGGCCGAAGAACGTGAAGGCCAGGGCGCAGGCCGCGCTGATCACCAGGCCCTGTCCCGAGCCGAGCGTCTCGACGTAGGCCCCGGGGTCGGGCGCCCGTCCCGGGGTCACCTCCGCGGCGCTGAGCACCATGGCGGCCAGCGCCGTGACGGCCCAGCCGAAGGCGGCGAGCACCGCCCAGGCGCGGGCCCTGGTCAGGACCGGCTCGGTGCGTGCGGGGTCGTCGAAGCCGAGCAGCTTGGGCAGCAGGCTGAGCCCGACGGCGGCCAGGGCGCACAGTTCCATGGCCAGGCGGGTGACCGGCAGGCCGTACGCCACCAGCGGCCCGGGGAGCGTGATCCCTGGAACGGCCTGCGGGGAGGTCCACCAGGTCGCGGCCGTCACCGCCACCAGCGCCGCCCCCGCCAGGCCCCACGCCGGCCCCCACACCGGCCACAGCCGCACGCCCCCGCCGGCCGGCGCCGCGTCGCGACCGGCCCCGTTCGGCGCAGCGTCGTGCTCCGTGACCGGCGCCGCGTCGTCGCCGGCGGCCGGTGGCGTCTCGTCCGGGCCGGGAGGGCGGGTCGCCGTCCGGCCGCCGGTCTCGTCGGTGGTGCTCACGCGCCGCCTCCAGCGGTCGCGCGGCCGTGGCGGGCGACGACCAGGATGCCGAGGCCCGAGAGCAGCAGCGCGGCGACGAGCAGGCCCCACACCCAGCCCCCGCCGCCCGTGCTCTGCGCCGCCGACCGGGCGAGCGGCTGGGCGCCCGCGGGCGCCTGGCCGCCCACACCCGGGGAGGCGTCCGGCGCGGCCTGGGGCGGGGCTCCCGCCGCCGAGGGGCCAGGCGTGGGGACGGCCCCGGCGGAGGGCGGTGCGGCCGACGGCTGAACGGCCGCCCCGGTGACGGTGAAGCCGATCTTGCCGGTGACCGGGTGCCCGTCGTTGGACAGGATCTGGTAACCGATGACGTACGCGCCCGCCGCCCCCGCGGAGGGCGGAGCGGGCAACTCGGCCGTTACCTCGGCGTCCACGACCTTGATCGCCGCCTTGGAGGTCGACCCGTCGGGCCCGGTGACGGCCACCTGGGCGAAGTCGGCACGCACCGGTTGGTCGAAGGTCAGCGTCACCCGGCCGGGGAGCGCGGCGAGCCGGGCGCCGTCCTTGGGATCGCTGCCGGTCAGCACGTTGTGCGCCTGGGCGGGCGCGACCGCCACGGCCAACGCCGCGCAGGCGGTCAGCAGGACCGTGAGCAGCCGTCTCACTGGGCTCTCCAGCCGTGACAGGACGTCAATGGACATGACCTTTCCATCGTTCAGAGCAGACGCTGCCATGGTGCCACCTGTGCGCCCCGGTGAGGTCCCGAGGGGCCCCGGCGCGACCGCCGCCACCTCGCCCGCATCCCCGGCCTGCGGCGGCGCCGACTAGGATTGCCGAGGTGGAGCCCAGGCTGCTGTACGACGGCACCGCCGAGCACTACCGGCGCTACCGCACCGGCTACGGCGATGAGGCCGTCGCTCACATCGCGCGCGAACTGGCCCTCGGCAGGCGGTCCAGGGTGCTCGACCTGGGGTGCGGCCCCGGCACGCTGACCATCCCGCTGTCCCGGTTCGCCGGCGCCGTCGTCGCCGTCGACCCGAGCGACGACATGCTGGCCGAGGGGGCGCGCGGAGCGCCGTCGAACATCCAGTGGCTCCAGGGCGATTCGAGCCGGCTGAGGCGGCTGCCGCTGGGCCGGGTCGACCACGTCGTGATGGGCCGTTCGTTCCACTGGATGGAGCGCGCCCAGGTGCTCGCCGACCTCGACGCCATGCTCCCCCCGGACGGGGCCGTCGTGCTGGCCGGCCCGGCCCGCGACCCCGTCGAGCCGCCGTGGGAGCCGGTGGTGCAGGCGGTACGGCGGCGGTTCGAGCTGGAGTGGCGGATGAACAGCGAGTCCTACCGGCAGTCCGGCCGCCGCCACCTGGAGGTGCTCGCCGAGTCGCCGTTCAGCGCGACCTCCGCGGCGTCGTTCCACCGCACGGTGCGGCGCGACACCGAGCAGGTGATCGGCCTGCAGTTCTCGTTCTCCTACTCCACGCCCGCCCGCCTCGGCGACCGGCTGCCCGACTTCGTCGAGGCCCTCGGCGCCGCGCTGACCGAGGCCAACCCGAGCGGCGTCTGGCAGGAGGAGTTCACCACCGAGGTCCTCACCGCGCGCAGACCCTGACGACCACTCCTTCCTCGCGGCGTCTCGCGGCCTCATCCGATTTCGGGGAGTGTCGAAGTGGGTCTTTATCGGCGGGGGGTGCGGCCACTACCATCCGGGCACGCCTCGTCACTAGGAGCCGCGCTGGTGAGCACCGTCCCCCCTGTCACACCGCCGCACGACCTCCCGATCGCCCTCGCCGAGCCCGTCGCGCGGGTCCGCCCCCGCTGGGTCGCGTTCATCTCGCTGGCCAACCTCGTCCTGTGGATGGGGTACTTCGGCCCGCTCCAGGTGCTGCTGCCGCAGCAGATGGCGCTCGCCGCCCCCGCGGGCAAGGAGAGCGCCCTGGCGTGGGTGACCGGCGCCGGCGCGGCGGTGGCCATGGTCTTCAACCCGCTGGCCGGGGCCCTGTCCGACCGCACGACCGGCCGCTTCGGCAGGCGTCACCCGTGGACGCTGCTGGGCGCGGTCGCCGGCGGCCTGGGCCTGGCCTTCCTGGCGTTCCAGGGGTCGGTCGCGGGCGTCCTGATCGGCTGGTGCCTGGCACAGGCCGGGCTGAACGCCATGCAGGCCGCGCTCACGGCCGGCGTGCCCGACCATGTCCCGGTCGGCCAGCGCGGCGAGGTGTCCGGGTGGATCGGCGTCCCGCAGACGCTCGGGGTGGTGCTGGCGGTCGTGCTGGTGACGATGGTCGCCACCACCACCGAATCGGGATATCTGCTGATCGGCGCACTGGTGCCGCTCGGGGTGCTGCCGTTCGTCCTGACCACGCGCGACCCCCGGCTGCCCGCCGGGCACCGGCCCCCGTTCGGCCTCGGGAGCTTTCTGCGGAGCTTCTGGGTGAGCCCGCGCGCCCATCCCGACTTCGCCTGGGCCTGGCTGACCCGCTTCCTGATGCAGCTCGGCAACGCCATCGCCCTGCTGTACCTGCTGTACTTCCTCACCGACGCGGTGGGCTACGAGCGGCTGTTCCCCGGGAGCAAGGCCGAGGACGGCCTGCTGGTGCTCATCCTCGTCTACACCGTCGCGGTGGTGCTCACCGCGGTGGCCGGCGGCGTGATCTCCGACCGCCTGGGCAGGCGGAAGACGCTCGTGACGGCGGCGGGCGTGATCAGCGCCGTCCCCGCCGTCATGCTGGCCTTCTGGCCCGCGTGGACGGTGGTCGTCGCGGCCGCCGTGATCATGGGGATCGGGTTCGGCGTCTACCTGTCGGTGGACAACGCCCTGGTCACGCAGGTGCTGCCCGCGGCGGCCGGCCGGGCGAAGGACCTCGGTGTGATCAACATCGCCAACTCGGGCCCGCAGGTGCTCGGGCCGGTGATCGCCGGCCCCATCGTGTCGGGGCTGGGCGGCTACCCGGTGCTGTACCTCACCGCCGCCGCGCTGACGCTGCTCGGCGCGGGCCTGGTGTGGAAGATCCGCTCCGTCCCCTGAGCCGCCGCTCCGCCCGCCGCCCCCGCCCGGCGCCGCACGCCTGGCGTGGCCGGTCACGACGGCCGCGTCCTCCCGAGTCCGGGCGGCGGGAGGCGGTGGGCGTCAGCCGCCGAGGGGGTAGGTGTCCAGCCGGCCGCACATGCCGAGGCGCGGCTCGGGGGCCGTCGAGAGGATCCCGGCGTCCCTGAGGTGCTCGGTGTCTCCTTCGCGCAGGGCCCGCAGGTGGACGCCCGTGGCCTCGGCGGCCCGCAGCGCGCCGGCCCGCCACCGCCTCTCGAAGCCCTCGACGGCGAGGTCCCTGCGCCGCCGCGCCCCCGCCTCGTCGGTGATCGCCGCGACCTTGTGGTACCTGGCCGGGTCGTCCAGCACGGCGGGCGGGAAGGTGAACACGGCGTCGCCCGCCTCGGGCAGGCCGCTGTTCTGCATGACGACGACGATGCGCAGGCGGGCGTCGTCGTTGACCAGCCGGTGGATCGTGCCGGGGGTGAACCGGACCACCGCGCCGGGCGCGAGAGGCGTCTCCGCGTACCCGTTCCAGGTCAGCGTCTGCACCGCGCCTGCGCCCTCCACCACGACGTAGGCCTCCGAGCACAGCAGGTGCATGTGCGGCGTGCCGCCGCGGACGCCGTCGGCCGAGGGCCAGTCGTAGACGCGCAGTCCGGAGACGCCGACGCCGCCGGGGAAGGTCATGGCCGCTCTCCTGTCCTCAGGGCGCGGGCGGGTGGTCCCGCACGTAGCTTTCCAGCGCGTCGCGGTCCCAGGCGCCGTCGGCGACCACGACCCGGTAGCGCACGCTCCAGCTCGCGCCCGGGGCCAGCTCGACCTCCTCGTGGAAGGCCAGCGAGGGGTTCACGGCGGCGAAGGGAGTGGTGCGGACGAACCACGTGGTGCCCGGCGCGGCGAGGAACAGCAGCGTCGAGGCCCGGTCCACCTCGTCGTGCCACCCGGTGTAGGCCAGCCAGGACGCGGTGCGCCCCATCATCTCCGGCCCGCCCTGGCCTCCCTCGGCGATCACCCGGCCGTCGGCGAACGCCCTCGGGCCGCGCCAGAACAGGCCGCAGTACCCGGCCATCGGCCTGCCGTGGGTCGTCGGGCTGCCGAAGCGGAGCGGCTCCGCCCGGGTGTTGGTCATGGTGGAGGACACCTCGAGCGCCCATGAGGTGCCCTCCACGTCTTTGACGGTCAGCCGCCGCACCTCGTCCACCCAGTGCTCGCCCGCCTGCGTGTGCCAGCTCAGCCGTTCGCGGCCGGGGGCGGTGAACTCCTCGTGGCGCATGCTGCCGACGTTGGGCAGATCGACGTAGGTCCGCCTGTCGTGCACGTACGTCCCGCCGCCCCAGAAGTTCTGGCCCGACAGGTGGGACACCGTCATCTGCAGGCCCTTGTGCCAGCGGTGGTCGTGCGGCCGGTAGCCGGTGACCACGTCGCCGGCCAGGGTGCGCAGCGGGTGGGCGTAGGGCTTGCTGGACTCGGTCGCCGGCATGTCGGGGCGGTAGACGTACCGCATCAGCTCGACGCCGCGGGCGGTCGCGACCAGTTCGGTCCCGGTGTCGTCGACTGTCACGGCGTCGCCGGCGCTCATGAGGCCGCGCCCGCGTCGAGACGGCGGTAGAACGGGTGGTCCGCCGTGAGCTCCGAGCGCAGCACCGGCCTGCCGGTGAACGCCGAGGCGTACAGGCCGGTGGCCAGCTCCAGCGCCTGCCGTCCCTCGGCGCCGCTCATCGGCGGCCGCTCGCCGCGCTCGTAGGCGTCCAGCAGGCCCGACAGCTGGGCGGCGTGCGAGCTCGGCACGTCGTCGGCCGGCCGCCACAGCTCAGGGGGGTCGCACGTCCAGTTCTGGTTGCCGTACCCGTACAGGTGCCTCAGCTCGACGGTGGCCGCGCCGAAGTCGAAGCGCAGGTAGCTCTCCTCACGGCGGGACAGCACGCTGTTGACCACCGAGGCCATGGCCCCGCCGGCGAACCGCACCGTGGCCATGGACACGTCCTCGGTCTCCACCGGGCGGTCGATCCGGCCGGTCATGGCGCGGATCTCCTCCCACTCGCCGAGGATCGACAGCATGAGGTCCATCTGGTGGATGCCGTGCCCCATGGTGGGGCCGCCGCCCTCGGTCTTCCACCTGCCTCGCCAGGGCACCGAGTAGTAGGCGTGGTCCCGGTACCACGCCGTGACGCACAGGCACACCATGGCGGGCCCGAGGACGCCGCTCGCGGCCAGCTCGCGCAGGTGCCGCGCGCCCGAGCCGAAGCGGTGCTGGAAGACCACGGCGGCGTAGGTGCCGTTCTCCGCCGCCGTGATCCGATCGTGTTCCGCCAGTGACAGGCACAGCGGCTTCTCGCACCACACCCACGCACCGGCGCTCAGACACTGGACGATCTGGCGCGCGTGCAGGTGCGGCGGGGTGCAGACGTGGACGAGTTCGGGACGCTCGCGGGCCAGCATCTCGCCGAGGTCGGTGTAGGCCCGCGGGATGTCGTGCTCGGCGCAGAACGCCCGCGCTCGCGGCCCGTCGACGTCGGCGGCGGCCACCACCGTGGCGCGGTGGCGCTCGGCGGCGAGCGCCGGCATGTGGGAGTACCCGGCGATGCCTCCGGCGCCGACGATGGCCACCCGGATCATCGCGCGTGCCCGTCGGCGCGGGGAACGACCGCGTCCGGCGAAAACCGGAAACGGGTGAGCACGCCGGCGTATGCCTGATGAGCAGCGCTTACCATCTCGCAGATGGCGACCCGCGCTCGTCTGGGCACCCGGACCCTCCGAAACTTTCAGAAGTTTTACGAGAGTTTTCGTGTGCCAGAAACCTAAAGCGGGCGGGCGACGGACGTCAAGACCGCCCGCCCGCCGGCCGCGAGGGCGAGATCGCGCCCCGGCGGGCCGGAGGCGGGACCGCTATGGCGTCCGCGGCGCCGTGCTGTCGCGGATGAGCAGGTCGGTGGCGAGCTCCACCCGCCTCGTCTCCAGGGAGTCGCCGCGCGAGATCTCCAGCGCCATGCGGGTGGCCAGCGCGGCCATCTCCTCCAGCGGCTGGCGCACGGTGGTCAGCGGCGGCCACGCCGAGCGGGCCAGGGGCAGGTCGTCGAACCCGACCACGCTGAGGTCGTCGGGGACGCGCAGCCCGGCGCGCCGCACGGCCTCGAACACGCCGAACGCCTGCATGTCGCTGCCCGCGAAGATGGCGGTCGGCCGGTCGGGCAGTTCGAGGAACGCCTTGCCGTGGACGTGGCCGGAGTCCACCAGGAAGTCGCCGTAGCGGATCAGCTCGGGGTCGACGGCCACCCCGGCGGTCTCCAGGGCGGCGCGGTAGCCGTCGATGCGCGCCCGGCTGCAGAGCATCTCGGGCGGCCCGCCGATCATGCCGATGCGGCGGTGGCCGAGCTCCAGCAGGTGGCGGGTGGCGGCGAGGCCGCCGTGCCAGTTGGTCGCCCCCACCGAGGCGACGTCGGGCGCGGGCTCGCCCTCGGGGTCGACGATGACGAACGGTATGGAACGGGCGAGGAGCTGGCCGTGCTGGCGGCGGGTGAGCCGCGAGGCGACCAGGACCACGCCGTCGGTGCGGCGGGCGGCGATGCGGTCGAGCCAGTCGCGGCCCGGCCCCGAGTGGGTGTGCAGCACCGAGACCACCACGGCGGCGTCGGCCTCGCGGGCCGCCGTCTCGGCCCCGCGGATGATCTCCATCGCCCACGGGCTCTCGATCTCGGCGAAGACCAGGTCGATGAGGCCCACCGGGCCGTCACCCTGGCCGGTGCGGCGCCGATAGCCGTGCTCGTGGAGCAGCCGCTCGACCCTGCGGCGTGTTTCCGGCGCCACCTCGGGACGGCCGTTGACGACCTTGGACACCGTCGGGACCGAGACTCCGGCCTCCTCGGCGATCAGTGCGATGGTGACCCGCCTCTTCGCTGACATGCGACGGAGTGTATCCGAAAGCTTTCGGAATTGCCCCGCCGGGGCCACTGTTCTCAGCACCCTTCCGGCCGCCATGCTGTCCTTGGCACCGCGAACCCGTTCCTGCGTGGCTATTGACGTGTTACGGGGGGTTTACGTACTCTCCGGGTCACGAAATATTCGGGGGTGCCAAAGAAACTTTCAAAGTTCTCGGGGCTGAGTCCGTAGGTCTCGCAGCGGGTGCGTAAATGAGGAAGGAACCACGAGGATGTCGTTGAGTCGGCGAAGTGTGGTCTTACTGGCCGCAACGGCGGTGCTGCTAGCGGGAGGCTGCGGCGGGCAGGGCAACACAGAGGGGGCCACGGGCGGGGCGGCGACGGGGACCGCGTCGGCCGGCAAGGTCACCGTCGAGTGGTGGAACATCTCCACCACCGAACCTATGAAAAGCTTCTATGAGCAGAAGGTCAAGGAGTACCAGACCGCGCACCCGAACGTCACGATCAAGAACGTCCCGATCGAGAACGAGGCGTTCAAGGCCAAGCTCGCCACGGTCACGCAGTCCGGCAAGACCCCGGACATCTACACCACCTGGGGTGGTGGCGTGCTGAAGCAGCAGATCGACGCCGGCCTGGTGAAGGACCTCTCCTCCGAGGCGGCCACCTGGCTCGCCGACTTCACCCCGGCCGCGCTGGCGGCGTACCAGTTCGACCAGAAGACCTACGCGGTGCCGCAGGACATCGGCATGGTCGGCTTCTGGTACAACAAGACGCTGTTCGAGAAGGCCGGCGTCACCCAGCCGCCCGCCACCTGGACCGAGTTCCTCGACGCCGTCAGGAAGATCAAGGCGGCCGGCATCACCCCGATCGCGCTCGCCGGCAAGGAGAAGTGGCCCGGTCACTACTACTGGGCCTACCTCGCCATGCGCATCGCCGGCCTGGACGCGCTCAAGCAGGCCGCCGTCGATGACGACTTCAACAAGCCGGACTTCATCGCGGCCGGTCAGAAGCTCAAGGAACTGGCCGACCTGCAGCCGTTCCAGAAGGGCTACCTCGGCGCCGCCTACTCCACCCCCGACGGCCAGGCCGCCCTCATGGGCAACGGCAAGGCCGCCATGGAGCTGATGGGCCAGTGGGCGCCGACCGTCCAGAAGGACGCGAGCAAGAAGGGCCTGGGCGACAAGCTCGGCTTCTTCACCTTCCCGGCCGTCGACGGCGGCAAGGGCTCGGCCACCGACGCCTTCGGCGGCGGCGGCGGGTACGCGGTCGGCGTGAACGCCCCGGCCGAGGCCGTGGACTTCCTGAAGTTCCTGTCCAGCAAGGACATCCACGGCCAGGCGGTGGAGACCGGCGGCATCCAGCCCGTGCTCAAGGGCGAGGAGAGCGTGGTGAAGGACCCGAACCTCGCCGTCGTCGCCAAGACGCTCGCCGGCGCCTCCGGGTTCCAGCTCTACCTGGACCAGGCCTACCCGCCGGCCGTCGGGCAGGAGGTCAACGACAGCGTGGCCGCGCTGATCGCCGGCTCCAAGACCCCCGAGCAGGTCGCCCAGGCCATCACCGAGACGGCCAAGACCGAGTAACGAAGGCGCGGACAGCGAAGTGGGAACCACGCGCGCCGTGACCGGCGGGCCCGGCTCGGGCCGGTGCTCGCCGGCGGCGCACCTCACGGGGCCGGCGGCGTCGTGGTTCCCGCCGCGGCGCGTCCACCGCCTCACCGGCCACCGCGGGGCGCCCCGCTCGGGGCGGCTCCGCGGACCGCACGATCTCACCCGCCACCGCGGGGCGTCCTCCTCGGGACCTCCCCGCGGAGGGCGCTTCTCCATCCGCCGCCGGGAGCCCCTCGCCGGGTCTCCCCGCGGAGGCGGCATCTCCGCGCGCCGCCGCGCGGCCCCCTCCCTCGGGCGGTCCCGCGGACGGCGCCCAACCACCTGCCAACGAGCGGCACCGTGCCGCGTTTCCCCAGGGCTGCGCCCGGGGCTCCACGCTGGGACAAGACGATGACACGACCCGCGCTGACCGACCGTCCGAAGACCGCGGCGGGCGTACCGCGCAGGGCGAGCCCGGGCTCCGCCTCATCCCCACGTCGTCGCCGGTTCAGGGGTCTGGCGACGATCACGCTGTTCCTGCTGCCGGGGCTCGCGCTCTTCATACTGCTGGTGCTCGCGCCGATCGCCATCGCGGCGTACACGAGCTTCTACAAGTGGAACGGGCTCGGCGGCCTGCCGGACAACTGGATCGGGCTGGACAACTACACCCGGATGTTCAGGGACGAGGTGTTCCTCGGCGACCTGCGGCGCGGCGCCGTCCTGATCATCCTGTCGCTGGTGATCCAGCTTCCGCTGGCGCTGGCGATCGCGATGCTGCTCAACCAGAAGATGCGCGGCCGGGCGTTCTACCGGCTGCTGTTCTTCGCGCCGTACGTGCTCTCCGAAGTGATCACCGGTGTGCTGTTCTCCATGATCCTGTCGCCGGAGGCGGGCCTCGCCAACCAGATCCTCGGCTCCATCGGCCTGGAGAGCCTGCAGTCGAGCTGGCTGGCCGAACCCGACACGGTCATGATGTCGCTGTTCCTGGTCATGATCTGGAAGTACTTCGGCTTCCACATGATCCTCTACTTGGCCGGCCGCCAGTCCATCCCCAAAGAGCTCGGCGAGGCGGCCTCGATCGACGGCGCGGGCCCCTGGAAGCAGTTCCGGTACGTCACCCTGCCGCTGCTCGGGCCGACGATCCGCATCAGCGTGTTCCTGTCCATCATCGGGGCGATCCAGCTCTTCGACCTGGTGTGGGTGCTCACCGCCGGCGGGCCCATCCACTCCTCCGAGACCATGGCCGTCACGATGTTCCAGTTCGGCTTCAAGCGCTCCCAGATCGGCTACGGCAGCGCCATCAGCGTCGTGATGTTCCTGATCAGCCTGGTGTTCGCGCTCGGCTATCAGCGGTTCGTCATGCGCCGCGACACACAGGGAGCGATCACCACCATGGGAGACCAGCGATGACCGCGCACGCCAGGGAGCAGACGGGGCCCCGCCTCGGCCGGCTCCGCTCCATCTCGCTGCAGACGGTCGTCATCATCCTCGGCGCGTTCGTCGTGGTGCCGCTGCTGTTCGCCGTGATCGGCGGGTTCAAGGACACCGGCCAGCTGTCGACCAACCCCTTCGGCCTGCCCGACCCGTGGGTCCCGGAGAACTACACCGACGTGCTCTTCTCGGGCTCGTTCTGGCGCCAGCTCATCAACAGCATCTTCGTCGCGGTCGCCACGACGCTCATCGTCGTCGGCCTGTCGGCCATGGCGGCGTACGTGTTCGCCCGCTTCGCCTTCCGCGGCAGGGAGTTGCTGTACACGCTGTTCGCGATGGGGCTGATGTTCCCGTTCGCCGTGGCGATCCTGCCGCTGTTCGTGCTGCTGCGGACCCTCGGACTGCTGGACAACCCGTTCGGCGTGATCCTGCCGCAGGCCGCCTTCGGGCTGCCCATGACGATCATCATCCTGCGCGCGTTCTTCCGCACCATCCCCCGGGAGGTGGAGGAGGCCGCGACGATCGACGGCTGCACCTCGTTCGGCTTCTTCTGGCGGATCCTGCTGCCGATGGCAAGGCCCGCCCTGGCCACGGTGTCGGTGCTGGCCGTCGTGGCCAGCTGGAACAACTTCTTCCTGCCGCTGGTGATCTTCAACGACCCCAACTGGTGGACCATCCCGCTGGGCGTCCAGCAGTTCACCGGGCAGTACTCCGCCGACACCGCCAGGATCCTCGCCTACATCGTTCTCGCGATGGTGCCCGCCCTCGCCTTCTACGCCGTGGCGGAGCGCCAGCTCATCGGCGGTCTCACCGCGGGAGCGACGAAGGGGTGATCCGCCTGCACGGTAAACCGAGCTTCCACGGCCTACAAGGCCATCCCTGAAGGAGCGCTGATGACCCTGCGTGTGTCCGGATCCAACCTCGTCGCCGCCGACGGCACCCCGGTGCGGCTGCGCGGAGTGGGCCTTGGGGGCTGGATGAACATGGAGAACTTCATCACCGGCTACCCCGCCAACGAGTCGGCCATGCGCGGCGCCGTGCGCGAGGTGCTGGGGGAGGAGCGGGCGGCGATGTTCTTCGACCGGCTGCTCACCTCGTTCTTCGGTCCCGACGACGCCGCGCTGCTCGCCGCCATGGGTGTCAACTGCGTGCGCATACCGGTGAACTACCGGCACTTCGAGTCCGACGACCGGCCGCTGGAGGTGATCGAGGACGGCTTCCGCCACCTCGACCGCGTCGTCGCGCTGCTGGCCGAGCGGCGCATCTACAGCGTCATCGACCTGCACGCCCTGCCCGGCTCGCAGAACCAGCACTGGCACTCCGACAACCCCACCCACGTGGCGTCGTTCTGGCAGCACCGGCACTTCCAGGACCGCGCCGTCCACCTGTGGGAGGCGATCGCCGACCGCTACAAGGACAACCCGTGGGTCGCCGGGTACAACCCGATGAACGAGCCCGGCGACGTCGGCGGCCGGGTCATCGGCCCGTTCTACGACCGCCTGGTCAAGGCGCTGCGCGCGGTCGACCCCGCCCACGTCCTGTTCCTCGACGGCAACACCTACTCCACCGACTTCTCCATCTTCCGCGAGGTGTACGAGAACACGGTGTTCGTGTGCCACGACTACGCGCTCGCCGGCTTCGCCCACGGCGGCCCGTACCCGGGGTACACCCGCGGCGAGTGGGTGGACCGCGGCCAGCTGGAGCGGGCCTTCGAAGAACGCACGACCTTCCAGCGGCAGACCGGCACACCGCTGTGGGTCGGCGAGTTCGGCCCGGTCTACACCGGCGACCCGGAGATCGACCGGCAGCGCTACCAGATCCTGTCCGACCAGCTGGAGATCTTCGACGCCCACCAGGCCGGCTGGTCGCTGTGGACCTACAAGGACATCGGCCTGCAGGGCCTGGTGCACGCCGACCCCGACGGGCCCTACCTGCGGCGCTTCGGCGACTTCGTGGCCAAGAAGAAGCGGCTCGGCGCCGACCGCTGGGGTTCGACGATGGAGGAGGCGGCCGACACGCTCTCGCCGCTGCACCGGCTCGTCGAAGAGGAGTTCCCCCAGTGGGACCCCTACCCGTGGGGCTCCCGGTACCAGACCGACGACCTCGTCCGGCACATCCTCATCGCCCAGGCGCTGGTGCCGGAGTACGCGGCGCTGTTCGGCGGCCTCGACGACGGCGAACTGCTCGCGCTGGCCGACTCCTTCGCGCTGGCCGGCTGCGTCCGGCGCGACCCGCTCATCGAACTGCTCACCGCCAACCTCACCTCCGGCGCCGCCTGACCGGCGCGCCGGGCCGACCCGCACAACCGAAACACCCGGGCCACGTCCCAAGCCGGTACGCGTCCTCCGATGCCCGCCCCTGGAGGACCGTCCGTCCAGGAGTCACGCCCTCCGGCACCTGACCCCGGAGGCTCCTCCGACGGGCCGGCCCGCCCGGACGTCCGGCACGTGATCGCCGGGACCGTGCCCGGTCCCGGCGATCACCGCTGTCCGGGCTGTCTTGCACCTGGCTCTATTCGACCTGACCTTGAGGAGACCAGCATGCGGTTCCCGCGTTCGTGGGTGGCGGCCGCCCTGTTATGCCTACCGCTGTCCGTCCTGCCGCCCGCCGCGGCGGGCACCGCCCAGGCGGCGGCGCAGGTGACGATAGCGACGTACGACTTCGAAAACGGCACCGCCCAGGGGTGGACGCCGCGCGGCGACGGAGTGTCGGTCGCGGCCGTCTCCGACGCCGCCCACTCCGGCGGCGCGTCCCTGCTGACCACCGGCCGCACCGAGACCTGGCACGGCGCCTCGATCACCCCGCCCCTGGAGAAGGGGGTGATCTACTCGGTCACCGCCCACGCCCGCCTGGCCGCGGGGACGCCCGCGAACACGATCGCGCTCACCGTGCAGCGCACGCCCGACGGCGGCACCACCACCTACGAGCGGGTCGGCGCGGCCACGGTCACCGACGCCGCCTGGACCGAGATCAGCGGCACCTACTCCTTCAGCGCCGACTCGCCCGGCCTGCAGCTCTACGCCGAGAGCTCGGAGGCCACCGCCGCCTTCTACCTCGACGACATCACGATCACCGCGGACACCGACCCCGGCCGGTCCGGCGTGACCAGCGACTTCGAGACCGGCACCGCGCAGGGCTGGTCGCCGCGCGCCTCGGCGTCCCTGACCGTCACCGCAGACCAGGCCCACGGCGGCGCCGCCAGCCTGCTCTCCACCGCCAGGAGCGCCTCCTGGGACGGCCCCGCGCTGCGCATCCTCGGCAAGATGACCAAGGGGTCGAAGTACACGCTGTCGGTGTGGGTGCGGCTCGGGCCGGACACGACCTCCGGCGACCTCGGCCTGTCGATCGAGCGCGGGCTGAACGGGACCGCGAGCTACGACAGGGTGGCCGCGCCCACCGCGATCGCCGCCGGCGGCTGGGTGCAGTTGAAAGGTTCATACACCCTGGCCTACGACGTGGACTTCCTCAGTGTGTACGTCGAGTCGGCGAGCGGGACCTTCCCGTTCTACATCGACGACTTCACACTGGCGTACGTGCCCGCCAAGCCCGTCCAGACCGACATCCCGTCGCTGAAGGACGTGCTGCCGTTCGACATCGGCGCCGCCATCGAGCGGGGGGAGACCCTCGGCGAGCACGGGAAGCTGCTCACCAAGCACTTCGACAGCGTGACCACCGGCAACTCCCTCAAGTGGGACGCCACCGAGCCGCGTGAGGGCGAGTTCACCTTCGAGGAGGGCGACCACCGGGTCGGCTTCGCCCTCGACAACGGCATGAAGGTCCGCGGCCACACGCTCGCCTGGCACAGCCAGACCCCCGACTGGGTGTTCAAGGACGGCGACCGCGACCTGACCGCCACCCCCGCCGACAAGGCGCTGCTGCTCAAGCGCCTGGAGAACCACATCAGGACCGTGGTGGGCCGCTACAAGGGCAAGATCAAGACGTGGGACGTCGTCAACGAGGTGGTGGACGAGTACCAGCCGGACGGCATGCGCCGCAGCCCGTGGTTCACCGTCACCGGGTACGACTTCATCCGCACCGCCTTCCGCGTCGCCCACGAGGTAGACCCGGCGGCCGAGCTGGTGCTCAACGACTACAACACCGAGTTCCCGCGCAAGCGCCAGGCCGTGTACAACCTGGTCAAGAAGCTCAGGGCCGAGGGGGTGCCGATCGACGCCGTCGGCCACCAGTTGCACGTCAACATCGAACGGCCCGCGGCGTCCGAGATCGAGAAGACGATCGAGCTGTTCGCCGGACTGGGCGTGGACCAGCAGGTCACCGAGCTGGACGTGAGCGTCTACACCGACTTCGTCTCCTCCTACACGACCGTCCCGCCCGAGGTGATCGTCCAGCAGGGATACCGGTACAAGGAGATCTTCGACGTCTTCCGCCGCCAGGCGTCCCGCCTGTCCTCGGTCACCCTGTGGGGCCTGGCCGACGACGGCACCTGGCTGTCGACCTTCCCGATCAACCGGCTCAACCCGCCGCTGCTGTTCGACGACGAGCTGCAGGCCAAGCCGGCGTACTGGGGCGTCGTGGACCCGGCCGAGCTGCCGCCGCTGACCCGCCGCCTCGACGCCCCGCAGGCCGCCGTGAAGGTCGACGCCGAGCGCGAGCAGCAGTGGAACCTGCTGCCCGACACCCCGATCGCCCGCGTGGGAGACCTGGCCGCCCGCTTCCAGGCCCGCTGGTCGCCCGCCGGGCTCGCCGTCTGGGCCGAGGTCGACGACCGCACGTGCGACAGGACCGACACGGTGACGCTGCGGCTCGGCGGCGCCGACCGCGTGGTCAAACGGGACGGCCACGCCCCCTGGTACCGCACGGCGCCCCTGAAGGACGGCTACCGCGCCGAGGCCCTGCTGCCCGCCTCGGCCGTCCTCGGCGGGAAACTGCCGTTCGAACTGGTCGCCCGCGACGGCAAGACCGGCAAGGACGTCTCGTGGAAGGGCGAGCTGACGCTCACCGCGCCGGTCAAGGTCACCACGGCCGCCAAGGGCGCCCCGGTCGTCGACGGCGTCGCCGACGCCGCCTGGGCCAAGGCTCCGGAGATCACCACCGCCACCTGGATCCAGGGCGGCTCCGGCGCGACGGCCAAGGTGCGAACCCTGTGGGACGCCGGCCACCTGTACGTGCTCGCGCGCGTCACCGACCCCCGGCTCAGCGAGGAGTCGCAGAACGCGTGGGAACAGGACTCCGTCGAGATCTTCGTCGACCCCGGCAACGACAAGACCAAGGGATACGACGATGACGACGGGCAGTACCGCGTCTCGTTCACCGGCAGGCAGACCATCGGCGGCACCTTCGACGCCTTCGCCGTCAAGGACAACCTGGTGAGCGCGGCCAAGGCGGTGCCGGGCGGGTACGTCGTCGAGGCGTCCATCGCGCTGCCGACGATCACCCCGGCCAAGGGCGGCCTGCTCGGGTTCGACGTCCAGGTCAACGACGCGACGGGCGCCGCGCGCACCGCGGCCGTCACCTGGAACGACTCCTCCGGCGTCTCCTATTTGAGCACGGCGGGATGGGGAGTGCTCGAACTGGGCAGGTAGCCGGGACGGTAGCGTCCCTGAGTAGAAAGGCCGTACGTGGTGCGCTTCAGCAACCCGATCCTGCCGGGGTTCCATCCGGACCCCTCGATCTGCCGGGTGGGCGAGGACTACTACCTGGTGACGTCGAGCTTCGAGTGGTTCCCCGGCGTGCCGATCTTCCACAGCAAGGATCTGGTCCACTGGCGGCAGCTCGGGCACGTGCTCGACCGGGCGTCGCAGCTCCCCATCGACGGCGTCCGGCCGAGCGGCGGGATCTACGCGCCCACGCTGCGCCACCACGACGGCCTCTTCTACATGATCACCACGTTGATCGACGGGTTGATGGAGTCGGGCAACTTCATCGTCACCGCCGCCGACCCGGCCGGGCCGTGGAGCGAGCCGTACTGGCTGCCCGAGGCCGAGGGCTTCGACCCGTCGCTGTTCTTCGACGACGACGGCCGGGCGTGGGTGCACGGCACGCGCCCCGCCCGGCAGCAGCGTCACGAGAACCACACCGAGGTCTGGATCCGCGAACTCGACCTGGACGGCATGAAGCTCGTCGGCGAGGAGCACGTGCTGTGGGACGGCGCCGTCAAAGGCGCCGTCTGGGCCGAGGGACCGCACATCTACAAGGTCGACGGGGCCTACTATCTGCTGGTGTCCGAGGGCGGCACCGACTACGACCACGCCATCAGCGTCGCCCGCGCCGAGCGGGTCACCGGCCCCTACACCGGCAGCCCCCGCAACCCCGTCCTCACCCACCGCAACCTCGGCCGCGACCATCCGATCGTCGGCACCGGCCACGGCGACCTGGTGCGCACGCCCGGCGGCGACTGGTGGATGGTGCTGCTGGCCATGCGGCCGTACGGCGGCTACCACTACAACCTCGGCAGGGAGACCTTCCTGACGTCGGTGCGCTGGGAGGACGGCTGGCCGGTCCCCGGCCCCGTCCGGCTCGACGGCGAGGCCCCCGCCCTGGCCACCTGCCGGTGGCCGGTCCCGCCCGCCTGCGACAACTTCGACAACCTGCGGCTGATGCCCCAGTGGAACCACCTGCGCACGCCGCGCGAGCCGTACTGGACCCTCACCGAGCGCCCCGGCTTCCTGCGGCTGCGCGGCCGCCCCGAGTCGATCACCGAGCGGGCCAACCCCAGCCTCATCGCCCGTCGCCAGGAGCATCCGAACTTCGCCGTGCACGCCGCGATGGAGTTCGTCCCGGAGAACCGCGAACGCGCCGGGCTGGCCCTGGTCCAGAACGACGACTTCCACATCCTGCTCGTCATGACCACCGGCGGCCTGACGGTGATCAGGAGGAAGGACGGCGCCGACCACACCCTGATCCAGGCCGACGTGTCACCCGGCCGCCTGTGGCTCGGCGTGGAGGCCCACGGGCAGGACTACCAGATGCTCTACGGCACCCGGCCCGGCGAATGGCGCCTGCTCGGCGAACCGGTCGACGGCCGCGTCCTCAGCAGCACCGTGGCCGGCGGCTTCATCGGCGCCTACATCGGCATGTACCTCAGCGGCGAAGGCCACCCCACCGGCAACGTCGCCGACTTCGACTGGTTCGAGTACCTCCCACTGCCCGAGCGCTGAGCGGTCGCCGGTCGCCGTCGTCCGGATGAAATATTCATCCGCGCTGCCGCGTCCGCACAGGTCACATGATCGCGGATGGCCCCACGCTTGACCGGCGGCCGGGGACGGAAGCACGCTCCACTGGACCACCCGCGCCTGTGCACGGGATCGGCCCGCGACTGATTGTTAGCGTTAACACATCGTCGCGGCGACCCGGTCACAGCCCTACCGGCCCGGCCGACCCGAACGGGCCGGACTCCACCCCCCGAGGAGCTTGGTGAACAGAAAACGGCTACGCGCCATCCTGGCCCCCGCCATCGCCGGAGCGCTGGCCCTGGCGTCGAGCGCGGTTGCGCTCACGGCCACCGCCGTCCCGGCACAGGCACTGGAGAACGGCGTGGGGCGCACGCCGCCGATGGGGTGGAACAGCTGGAACACCTTCGGCTGCAACATCAGTGAGACGCTGATCAAGCAGATGGCCGATGCGATCGTCAACTCCGGGTTGCGTGACCTGGGCTATCAGTACGTGGTGGTCGACGACTGCTGGTTCAATCCCACCCGCGATTCGGCGGGGAACCTGCAGGGCAACCCGTCGCGGTTCCCCAGCGGGATGAAGGCGCTCGGCGACTACCTGCACGGTAAGGGTCTGAAGTTCGGCATCTACCAGGTGCCCGTGGACAAGACCTGTGCGCAGTACTTCAGCAGCTACCCGGGCGCGACCGGAAGCCAGGGGCATGAGGTCCAGGATGCCCGGCAGTTCGCGGCCTGGGGTGTGGACTATCTGAAGTACGACTGGTGCTCGCCTAATGGCACCATGGACGACCAGGTGCGCACGTTCGCGAAGATGCGCGACGCGCTCGCCGCGACGGGGCGGCCGATCCTTTACAGCATCAACTCCAACAGCATTCACGACAAGACCGGGCCGCGGCGCAACTGGGGTGATGTCGCCAACATCTGGCGGACGACCGAGGACATCACCAACAAGTGGGACACCGGTCAGACCAACGGGTACCCGATGGGCATCCAGAACATCGTCAACGTCACCGTCCCGCTCGCCTCCTACGCCAAGCCGGGGGCGTTCAACGACCCCGACATGATGGAGGTCGGCCGGGGCGGCATGAACGACACCGAGATGCGCAGCCATTTCGCGCTGTGGGCGATCATGGCCTCTCCGCTGATCATGGGCAACGACGTGCGCAGCATGGATTCGGCGACGCAGACGATCCTGAAGAACCAGAACCTGATCGCCATCAACCAGGACTCGCTCGGGCTGCAGGCGACCCAGGTCAGCAACGACGGGACCCGGCGCGTGCTGGCCAAGCGGCTGGCCAACGGCGATGTCGCGGTCGCGCTGTTCAACCAGGGCGGCGGCACCACCACCGTCTCGACCACCGCCTCCGCGATCGGCCTGTCGGGTGGCTCGTTCACGCTGCGCGACGCCTGGACGAACGCCACCAGCAGCACTTCCGGCGCCATCTCGGCCAGCGTCCCCGCGCACGGCACCGTCGTGTACCGCGTCAGCGGCGGCGGCACGAACCCGACCCCCACGCCGACCCCGACCGTGACCCCCACGCCGACCCCGACCCCGACGGCTGGCGGGAACAGGCTGGTCAGCGTGTCGTCCGGCCGTTGCCTGGACGTGCCGAACAGCAACACCGCCAACGGCACCCAGCCGGTCATCTGGGACTGCAACGGCCAGGCCAACCAGCGCTGGACGGTCAGCGGGCAGACCATCCAGTCCCTCGGCAAGTGCCTTGACGCGCCGAGCGGCGCCACGGCCGGTTCGAAGGTGCAGGTCTGGGACTGCAACGGCGGCGCCAACCAGCAGTGGAACCTCAACTCCGACGGCACGATCCGCAATGTGCAGTACAGCAACCTGTGCCTGGACGTCTACAACAACGCCACCGCCAACAACACCCCCGTGATCGTCTGGACCTGCAACGGCCAGTCCAACCAGCGCTGGAACAGGAACTGACCGACCCGAACCAGGCCGGTGTCCGGCGACACCCGGACACCGGCCCGGCAGGCCGCACGCCTCACCATGAGCCATGCCATGTCCGTCGAGGAGATGGATGAGCTGGAGATGACGGCGTCGCGGGGGCCTGCACCCAGGTTCTCGCCGTGGCGCTCGTCGGTGACGAGCAGCCGGACGACGCCGCGGACCCGGGGAACTCCTCGGCCTCCCTCACGATCCAGTCGTCGCCGACGGGGGTGTCCTGCGTGCGAAGGATCCCGTAAGCGCCGGGATTGCCCGGGAGATGGCCATGTTCGCGAACGCGACCTTGAGCCTGCGCCTTCTTACCTCTCGCAGCACCTCGCCCACCGTCTTCCTGCTGCCCCCCGGGCGTTTCTGTGATGGTCCATACGAAGGACTGACTGGGCTCGAAGAGCTTGGTGTCGATCGGCATCCGCATCTGGCGCTGTGCGCCGGAGCCGTCCATAAGCCAGGCCGGGACCCAGCGCCACGCCCACGGCGAGCAGGGCGGCGACCCCCTGGCCGAGAAGGCGGGGCCGTACCGGCGGGCATGACGGACGGCGCGGGCCGGGCGCGTCGGCCTTGTGCCGGGTGCCCCCGCCGCCGGCGACGTCGGGTCTATCGGTCCTGAGATGTGATCGCGGGACATCGGCTCTTGCGTGCGCCCACGCAGCCCGGCCGCAGTGACGAGCTGTCCGGAATGTCACCGTATAGCGTGAACGGCGCTCACAACTATAGGTGAATCTATTGCTGAAATCGGTGTGTCTCTGTACCGTTCCGTACACAGAGCTGACTGTGGAGGCTGGGGAGGGCAGGTCGGCACGAGTGATCTCGTGGGGGGTCGCTCCTCCATGTCGGTTCCAGAGCTCGCTAGGGGTGGAGGTGCCTCGGTAGTGAAACGGTGCAGATGCGGCCAACACAAGGCGCGGCATCAAAAGGAGGGTACGCCTGAAGCTCGGGCGCCGCTGGGCTATCTCGCCGATTACGTGACGTGTCACGATTTGGAGGTCGTGGTTGCCCATGCCGCCGCAAAGGTGACGGCTGAGGACCTGACTTCGGGTATCCGGCTCTATCCGCCGGAAGGGCGGCGGCTGATCTTTCAGCAGGTGGGGCTGCGCAGTCAAAAGGGAATGAATCCGACCGTCGCCGCCAATCTCGTCCGGCTGCTGCGTGGTTCGGACGGAAAACGAGCGGCCCTTATACACATTCTGAGCGTGCCGCTTCTACACGCTTTCCGTAACGCGGACGACCTGACCGCCGAGGACTGTGGTCTGGTGCTGGGGAAGGAGACGGCGGGGAAAGTCCTGGAGGAGGCGGTGATCCTCCGGCAGGCCCTGCGGGTCATGGCGCCGCCGCTGCCCAGAGCCATCGCCGACCTCATGCTCGCGGCCGTCATACAAAGCGACCTGCCGCTGTCTCCTCTCGCCCTTGGCATGTTCAAGGGCTCTGAACGAGACATGGGGGACGAGGCCCGAAGCGTTGTCGAGGCGCTATGGAGCCAGGTCAGGGCGGAGGTCTTCGGGCTGCCGGAAACGCCGGCGGGAGTGGACGCGCTCTCCGCGCTGGCCGTGGCCGTCGCTCCAATGGATGGGGCCGACGAGGGTGATACGAACGAGGACACCGTCGCGGTCGAGGAAGAGGAGCATGCGCCGATGCAAGAGCATCATCACGATGTCGAGCCTTCGCAGGCCGGTTTGCGAGACGCGCTTCACCTGCTGGACCGGCGCTACGCGGAGGCGTGGGAGGCCGCGGGACGGGTCCGTGGAGCGCTCCAGGAACGCCGTCGCCTCAGTGGTGCCGACGTCGAATGCATCGTGCGTGTTCTGCACGAGTTCGACGAAATCCATGAGCGGATCCAGAGCCTGGACGATGTTGAGGTGGCGGCGACCTCGCTGCATGAACTGACCCGTGCGCTGGACCAGGTGGAGGCCGCACAGGCCATGGGCGAGAGGGTCGCCCGGCTCGTCCACCTCCAGGGACCGCCGGTGCTGAGTGAACAGCTCGCCGAAATCCGTAAGGCGGCCGCCGAAGGGTCCACCGGCGGATTGGACGCGCTCTGCCGACTCATCGAACTGTCCTCGGAGGATCCGGACGCCGTCCTCATCCTCGCCGACGATCTCGAGGAGCGGGCGCGGCGAGAGCTTCCTGGACGGTGGCATCCGTTGATACGCGCAGCCGTGCAAGGACGCCTCACGATAGAGGAGCCGATGGCGGAACCTCTTCCAGGCGTGGAAGCCGACGACGGACAACCTCGCGATGAACCGTCACGCGCAGCGGAGGAGCGGCCGATCGCCCGGAGCGAGGAGGAGAACGACGAGGGAGGCGGCCAAGGGGGCGCCCCGCTCACGGATGTCGATCCACATGACCCGCCTCCGGACGATCAGAGCATGGCCGAGCCGGTCAGACCGGAGGAGCCGGAGCTCGTGGATCTGGACGTCCTGTTGGCCGACAGGTTCGGCCGTCGCCCCGCGACGCCTTCCGCCGGGCTCCGCCCTGAGTCGTCCGAGCGGGTCCTCACGCCGGAGGTCGTGCTGGCGGACGCGCTCGCGGCTCCGGCCGCCGAGAACTCGTCCACGGCGGCCGCATCCGAGTCGCAGAGCCCGGCGTTCGCCGAGGCGGAGGTTGCGGCGCTCGCCGTCCAGCGATTCGGGCTCGCGGCCTGGATCCGGGAGGTGGCTGGCCGGCCGGCGTCCGAGATCGCGGCCCGGCGCTGCGCCGCTCTGGCCGCCGACATGAGCTCGTTCGCCGGCAGATTGTCTGCGGCCTTCATCGAGACGTCCCGGCAGATCACCATCGCCGGCATGGCCGACGACCCCACGGGCCGTCTCCTGGCGTGGGCCGCGGCCATCCGCGCCGGGCTGGTGCACCCCACCGTGGAGTCCTCCCGTCTGGTGGAAGAGTTCTCCTCCGCGGTGATGGGCTATCCGGCGCTTACCTTCTGTGGCACCGCCTTCAGCCAGGCTCTCCGGTCCGGTGTGTACCTCGTGCCGGGCCATTCCAGCCAGATGCGCGACGTCGCCCAGGCCGAGCGGGCCCAGGCCCACGCCGTGGCGGCCTGCACCAACCTCCTGGAGGAGGGGCCGCACAGAAGGATCAAGTACCCGCTGGCCACCGAAGTGTGGAAGTCGCTCATCCAGCCCGACGGAGTGGTGGGTGAACTGGTCGCGGTCGCGGCGCGCGACGACATCGGGCTACTGCAGGAGACCGTTCGCAAACTCGACGAAGTGCGTGAGGCGGGGGCGATCGACCGGCTGATCGACGGAGAGGCCAAGCGCTCCCGGACCACAAGGAACACCAAGATCATTGCAGGGGCGCGCGCGAAGCTCATCGAGATGATCGACGAAGCGGTGGAGAACGTGGCGAACTGGGCCACCGCCGTTCAGGAGGTGCAGATCCGACGTCCCTCCGGCACGGACGAGTGGCTGGCGAGAGGGCTGGCCGAGCTACGGCAGATGGTCAGCCGCAAGAGGGGCGAACTCCACGCCGAACTCGCCGCCTTGAGCGCACAGCCAGATCACCTGCTCGGCGCCGCCGCGGCGGGTGCGGCATATCTGATCAACGACACTCTTCATCTGCTCGACGGCGAGGCGCTCGGCGCAACAGAGCCGTCGGTGGCGGCGGTGCTCAACCAGGATCTCCTTTTCGCCCCAGAGATCCTGCTCGACGCGGATGGTCTCCAGCCCCTGGAACGTCCCAGCATCGAGACGATGGCCCGCATCGCGACCGAGGACGCGCATGACTGGCGCGGCGCCTTCGATGCCCGGGCCGCCCGGCTCGACCACGAAGGCACACGCGCCATCGTGGAGGTGGTCTGCCGTCTTGCCCCCGACCTGGGGAACGAGTTGCGGCACATGAGGGACACGCTCGTCGCGGAGGCTGCGGCGCGGCGCAACGAGCGAGTGGAGGAGGTCCTGGACCGGCTCGCCGGATGGCGCAAGGACGGCGTGGTTCCCGAGACCGACGCGACGAGGATCGCGAGCAGGCTCACGTCGTTGCAACGCTCCGCGCGGGAGGACTTCGGGATCATCGACGGAGAGATCACGTCTCTGGAGTCGGAGGCCGCGTCCATCCGCGCGAACCGCATCGCCGCCGTGGACCGACTGCTCGACCAGAAGATCGCGGCTCACCCCGACGTCCGGGCCGCCGCGTCCCGCATCAGGGAGCACATCGCCATTGGCGATCTGACCACGGCCCGTGAGTTCCTCCAGCAGGCCGAGGCGGGTAGGCCGCTGCCCGCCGTCCACAAGACCGTCGACCACTTCGACCTCTTCTTCCCGCGCTTTCCCGAGGCGTTCGAGGGCATGTCGCTGCAGTCCTCCGGAGGACGGGCTCGCAAGCAGGAGAGCGACGAGTGGGTCACCGAACTGATGGAGGCGATCCGGAGTGGGCGGGAGGTCGCCGACCCCGGCCTGCACGATGTCCTGTCCGAGGCAGGGCTGAGCGTTCAGGCCATGCCGCCCGGTCGGCGTGAGGAGTCCAAGGAAGGGCTGCGGCTGTGGAGGTCGCTCGCCCAAGGCCCCAAGTCCGCCGGGAACCTCGGCACGGCCATCAAGGCCGTGCTCCGGGTGATCGGTCTGGAAGGCCGTCAGGAGGCAGCCGGTCAGGACCAGAGCAGAATCTGGGTGACCTTGCACGACGTGCGATACGGTGACGCGCTGCTACCGGAGTTCGGATCGAAGATGAGCCCTTCCGGGGACAGCATGCGCCTGCTGTTCGTCTGGCGCAGGCCGGGACCGCAACAGCTCATCGAGTGGCTCAAGGACGAGCCGCAGGACCGCACCATCCTGGTCTTCTACTTCGGCGTTCTCTCGCCCGCACAGCGTGAGCAGCTCACCATGGCCTGCCGCAGGCGGCCTCGTCCGGTGACCGCGGTGATCGACGACGCCGCGATCAGCTACCTGGCCGCCCTGCCGGAGGCCAGTTGGACCGCTGCCGTCAGCCTGCTCGCCCCGTTCAGCGCGGCCAACCCCTACGCGCCCACCGGTGATGTGCCGATGGAGATGTTCTACGGGCGCTCGTCCCAGCTCTCCAGCGTGATCAGTGCTTCAGGCTCGTCGATCGTCTACGGCGGGCGCCAACTCGGCAAGTCGGCGCTGTTGCGCGAGGCGGCCGGGACGCTGCGCCGGAGTGATCCCGGCCGTGTGGTGATCCTTGAGCCCATCCAGGAGATCGGCAAGGTCGTCCCGGAGGGCATGCTGTGGCCGCGTCTCGCCACCCGGCTGGCAGAGGTGGGAGTGCTGCCCCAGTCGGGAGCGACGCTCAAGGATCGCGAGGAGATCTGTCACGCGGTAAAGCACTGGGCGAATCAGAGCTCGGGGCGGCAGTTGCTGATCCTGCTCGACGAGGCGGACGCGTTCCTCAACCAGGACGCACGGAACGCGAAGTTCACCAATGTCGAAGCGTTGCGCGACCTGATGCAGGCCACAGACCGGCGGGTCAAGGTGGTCTTCGCCGGCCTGCATCAGACCGCCCGGTTCCAGAGCCTTTCCAACCAGCCTTTCCCGCACCTCGGAGCCCCCATCCCGATCGGCCCGCTGGACCCGCAGGACGCCTTCGACCTGCTCACCAGGCCGCTCATGGCGCTCGGCTTCCGTTTCCCGCCGACTCTGGCGGCGAGGGTGATCGCGGAAGCGAACAACGCCCCGGCGCTCATCCAGCTCTTCGCCGAGGCTCTGCTCCGACGGCTGCGGCGCATTCCCATTCAGGGGGGTGGCCTGCCGTACGAGATCACCTCTGACGACGTGGACGCCGTCTGGCACGACCGAGCTCTTGAAGTGGGCTTCCGTGACCGGTTCGAATGGACGCTGGATCTGGACAAGCGCTACAAGGTGATCGCTTACGTGGTCGCCTTCCACTCGCTCGCCTACGACACGGACAAGACGCTCAGTGTCCAGGAATTGCGTGACGAATGCCTCGCCGTATGGCCCGCCGGTTTCGAGAGCTGCACCAGCGACGGCTTCCGCGGACTGCTGGAAGAGTGCGTCAATCTCGGGGTCCTGGCCTCGGACTCCGGCGGCTATCGGTTGCGGACACCGCACGTCCTTACCTTGCTGGGCGGCGCCGAAGAGGTGTACACGGTCCTGTCCAAGGCCGATGAGTTCGAGCAGCCCGACTCCTTCGACGCGTACGCCTATCGTGCCGTCTACCAGGATGGTCCCGACCGGTCTCCGCTCACCGGTGAGCAGGTGAGCCGCCTCTTCGATCGTCGTGACGGCGTCTATCTGATCGCAGGTTCCGCGGCGCTGCACATCGAACGCGTAGGTGCGGCTCTAGAGGAGGAGGCAGGGCGGCAGCATGTCGCTCACGTCCGGCGGGTACGGCGGGACGTCTGCACCTTCGAGGGCGCGGTGAAGCGCAGCAGAGACGGGGGCGGTCACAACGTCGTGGTCGTCGATCTCGCGGGCCGCTCGGTGGAGCAGGCAATGGAGAGTATGGAGGCCGCGGCCGGAGCCGTGGCCATGGATGGGGCCGGCACGCTGGCGGTCGCGCTGGTGGCGCCGCCCGAACTCTCCCCTCTCTGGCTCGCCGCCGTGAACACCGGCGAACCGTCGCAGCAGGTCTGGCTCGTGGAACTGCGGCGCTACGACCAGCCGGACGTGCGCCAGTGGATGAACGACACCGACGACGACCTTGGCTATCGAGACGTACCCGGGCAGGAGGCCCTGCTAAGGGTCACCGGCGGCTGGCCGTTGCTGATCAGCAAGGTCATCGGAGATCGCCACTCGAGCCGGGAACAGGCCCTTGAACGGTGCCTAACCTGGATCGACGACAATCCCATGGAGTTCGTCTCGTCGACCGGCGTGCGCAGGGACACCACGTTGTGGCAAGCCTGGCGGCACATCCTCGACGTCGGCTCCGCCCGCCCTGACGAATTGGCCGATTATCTGGAGATGGCCGGCGAGGAGCCGTCCAGCCCTCTCATCCGAGATCGGCTCACGGCCCACGGCTACCCGTCCTATGCCGCCTTGGTGGAGATTCTGAGGACGCTCGGCGCGCTGGAGCCCAAGGCGGACGGAACCTTCGCGTGCGAGCCGGTCCTGGCCGCGGCGAGCGGGCGGATGGAGGAGCACGGATGACGGACGTGTTGTCGCCCTTACTGAGGGCGGCGGCGGACGTTGCGCTCTCCCGCCCGGCTCTGGCCGGCTACGAGGACGACGCGGACCGGTTCGTCGCCGATCACCGGAGCGATCTGCTCGACATGCTCATCAAGTCGGAGGAGCTGCGGCGGCTCACGCAGGAACGGCTGCGGATCCCCCGCTCGCAGCGGACGGAGCGTGACGTCGCCGACCTTCTGCTGCACACCGATCCGGTGGTGCGGGAGGCCGCGGCGAGGGTCGCGGAGGCGGTCATCAAGAGATCGTCGAACACGGCCGCCGACCGCAGGCTGCGCCGCCTGACCGACAAGGTAGCGGAGTTGAAGGAAAGGCTCCGAACGGCGAACGGACGGCTCGCCAACGCCGGCGTCGACATCGAGACCTACCGCGAGGCGACGCGCGAGGCGACCGAACGGGCCGACCTGCTGGACGCCGAGCTCGCGGCGACGCGCCGGCGGTTACGTGACCCGAAGTTCATGACCTCGGCGCTCTTGGCTCTGCTGCAAGAGGAAGTCCCGGAGCCGGAGGGAGATTCGAGCACTCGTGACCCGCAACGGCCCAAGACCGAGCCCACCGAGCGGCCTCTCTCCCTCCTGGACTCCGCAGCCCGCGCCGCCGAGATCAGCCCCGACAGCCTGGTCAAGGCACTCCAGGCGCTCATCGAACCGCCGGTGGCACCGGACACCGCCACGGTGGTGGCGGTCCGGGAACGTGACCTGCGTGTCGTGCCTCTGGGCGGCGGGACGCGGATCGGCGGCTCGTGCCTGCTGGTCGAGGCCGGCGGGACGCGGGTCCTCGTCGACGCCGGGCTGGTGCCGGGGGACCCGTCCGAGCCGCCTCAGGACATCGACCAGGCCCTTGACGGCCCCGTCCACGCCGT
Organism: Sphaerisporangium sp. NPDC049457; assembly: GCF_055586705.1. Lineage (NCBI taxonomy): Bacteria > Bacillati > Actinomycetota > Actinomycetes > Streptosporangiales > Streptosporangiaceae > Sphaerisporangium > Sphaerisporangium sp. NPDC049457. The sequence continues at coordinate 183,851 of NZ_JBVJHR010000001.1, forward strand.
CGTGGTGACACACGCCCACAACGACCACTGCGGCTACGTCCCCGCTCTGGCCGAGCGGCTCCCGGGCCTGCGGATCATCGCCACTCCGGAGACCACGCAGCTCATGCCGGCGATGTGGGCCGACTCCGTGAAGATCATGGAGCAGCGGCGCCGGCTGGCCGACACCTGGGGCGCCAGAACCGAGCCGCTGTACGGGCGCGGAGCGATCACGAGAGCCACCCAGGGATGCGAGGAGCTGGCCTTCGGCGTGCCCCGCCGGATCGGTGATCTCACGGTCGAGTTGTTCCCGGCCGGTCACATCCTCGGCGCCGCCGGAGTGGTGGTCCGGGCGGGTGACTCCAGGGTTGTGGTCACCGGCGACATCTCGGGATTCCGGCAGCACAGCGTCGGCGGGTACGCCCTCCCGGAGCCCGCGCGGTACGCCGACCTGCTGGTGATGGAGTCCACCTGCTGCACCGAGGACCACCAGGAGCGGAGCGACCTGGTGAGCACTCTCGTCAAGGCCGTCGAGAGTGTGTACGCCGGAGGTGGCCGGGTCCTCATCCCGGCGTTCGCCCTCGGCCGCGCGCAGGAACTGGCCCTGATCATGCGCGACCGGCTCCCGCACGTGCCGGTTCTCCTCGACGGCATGGCCGCGGAGATCGGCCGGTCCTTCGAGACCATCACCGCCGGTGGCCCGCGTCCGCTGTCGGTCTTCGGGGACAACGTGTCCCGCGCCCGTCCTGGTGACCTGGACGAGTTCACCCGCGGTGTCGTGATCAGCACGTCTGGGATGCTCGCGGGCGGCCCCGCGGTCCGCTGGGCGGCCTCGATCCTGCCGGACCCGAAGAGCGCCCTGTTCCTGTCGGGATACCAGGACGAGGAGTCACCGGGGCGACGGCTGCTGAACGCCGCCCAGGGCGGGGCGCCGCAGTTGGTCATCGACGACATGGGAGAGGAGAAGAAGATCCCTCTGCGCGCCCGGGTGGAGATGATGCGGCTGTCCGCGCACGCCGACAAGCGGGGCCTGCTCGACATCGCGGACGAGGTCGGCGCCCGAGAGGTGATGCTCGTCCACGGCCTGGCCAGACGGCAGGCCGACTTCCGCGAGATCCTCCGCCTCCGCGGCCACACCGCCACGCCCACCGCAGCGTGGCGTGTCGTCTGAACCGTCGAGCTTCCGGCTCCTCGCAGCTTTGGCCGCTTCTTCCACGTCGATCGTCGGCGGCCGAGGAAGACTGCTCGTCCTCGGCCGCTGTAGGGAGAACAACTCGTGACCCCCATCTACCACATCACTCATGTGGAGAATCTGGCCGGAATGATCGGTCGTGGCATCCTTTGTGATCATGACCGGCAGACTGGTGCGATGCGTTCGGTCAATATCGGGCACCGGCACATCAAGGACCGCAGATCGCGGCGAGTAGTGCCCTGCGGAGCCGGAGGCACGCTTGCCGACTACGTGCCGTTCTACTTCGCGCCGCGGTCGCCCATGCTCTACGCCGTGTATCGGCAGAACGTCGACGGCGTCACCGCGCGGCAAGAGGACATCATCTACCTCGTCTCCACCTGTGAGTCCGTTCTGTCCGCCGGGTTGGCCTTCGCATTCACCGACGGCCACGCCATCATGGGGTTCAGCGAGTTCTACGATGACCTGAGTGACCTGGACAAGGTCGATTGGGACATCATGCGGGCTCGCTACTGGAACGACACCGACCGAACGGGTGAGCGGCCACGGAAGCGTCAGGCGGAGTTCTTGGTCCACAAGCGGTTTCCATGGTCATCGATCACCATGATCGGGGTCATGAACGAGGCAGCCCGCATCCGAGTCCGCTCGATCGTCGCCGAAGTCGAACACCAGCCCGAAATAATTGTCCGCCGCGACTGGTACTACTAAGAGGAGGGAGGTCATCATGCTCACGCTGCGTAGCGGCAACCTCCTCGACGCGGATGTCGAGGCGCTGGTCAACACCGTGAACACCGTCGGTGTGGCAGGCAAGGGCATCGCCCTGCAGTTTCGGCAGGCATACCCAGACAACTTCACGTCTTATGCCAGAGCCTGCAAGCGCGGCGAAGTGGTGCCAGGGAAGATGTTCGTCTACGACGACGGGCGCATGGGTAGCGGGCGCTATGTGATCAACTTCCCGACCAAGCGCCACTGGCGAGCGGGCTCACGCCTGGAGGACATAGAGTCGGGCCTGGTCGACCTTGTGCGCGTTCTCCGTGAGCTGGACATCCGATCGGTTGCGATACCTCCTCTGGGGTGCGGTAACGGGGGGTTGGACTGGGGTGACGTCTACCCCCTTATCCAGAGGGCGGCAGCGAAGCTGCCCGATGTCGAGGTGGTCGTCTATCGCCCCGAAGGCTCGCCTGATCCCGAGAAGATGATCGTCCGCACTGAACGCCCGTCGCTCACGGTCAACCGCGCCGCTGTCATCGCCCTGTTCGGGCGCTACCTGCTCCCCGACTATCGCTTGACCGCTCTCGAAGCGCAGAAACTGACCTACTTTCTGCAGGAGTGCGGCCAGTCGCTACGTCTGCAGTTCACAAAGGGTAAGTACGGCCCATACGCGGAAAATTTGCACCATGCGCTGCAGCAGCTTGAGGCCCACTTCATCCGCGGCTACGGCGACCGAACGCAGGGTGCCCGCATCTTCCTGCTGCCCGGAGCGGTGGAAGAGGCCGACCAGGTGCTCTCCCAGGACCCGGAGACCGCCGCGCGTGTGGCGCGTGTGGCCTGCCTGATCGAGGGATTCGAGACCCCTTACGGCCTTGAGCTCCTTTCGACGGTGCACTGGGCGGTCAAGGAGACCAGCAGCGCCGATGCGTCAGATCTGAGCCGGTACATCCGCGAATGGTCTCCCCGCAAAGGGGCTTTGTTCGAGCCGTCGCATGTCAGCGTGGCGCTGGAGCATCTCCGCCAGTTGAAATTCGTGCCGGTTCGCGCCGGTGCTTGATCTTCTTCGCGAGAAGGCTCCTGCGGAGCCGACCACAGACGGCAGGTTGGCCACGGACGTGGTCCGCGAAGCGCTGCTCATCGCCAATCGCCTGCGGCGCATGGAAGTCGCCCGGCCGGAGGCGCAGGAACTCGCCAACGATCCGGAGGACCTGGCGGAAATCCGAGCCGTACGTCGCGACCTGGGCGAAGACTCTGCGCGGTGATGTCTGTCCTGAACAATCTACGTTCAAGGGAAAGATCGCGGCGGCGGGCGTAGGGCGGAGCGGGGGATGGGGCGACGTGGGCGTACCCGTGGTGCGGTGCCAGGGGTAGGCAAGTCGGCCTGGGATTCGTACCTCTCCGCCCGCCACACCAGCTCAGCGAGTTCCTCTGGACTGGCCGCCTCGATCAGACTGGGCCGCCCTTGGTGGCAGGCCGGTGCGAGCGCCCACCAGCGTCCGGTGGCGGCGCCGTACCAGAGACTCCAGCCGGTGAACCGCCGCGCCAGCGCCCCCACGATGTCCTGGCGCGCTGTGGCGGGGTCGGGACCGGTAGGTGCCGCCGTCACGCGGGAGCTCCTGGCGTAAGGGCGGGGGAGAGTTCGGCCCAGGTGGTGGTCCTGCGGTGGCCGATCACGAAGCCCCAGCAGGTCGCCACCTCCTCCACCAGGCGCAGGCCCCGACCTCGGAGGCCAACGTCGTCGAGGTCCCCGGCCCACCCCGGGAACGCCTCGCAACCGGCGGGGCGCATGCGGGGGACGCCGTCTGCGCCGTCGTCCCGCACCTCGACCCGTACGCGGACGCCGGCGAGCAGCACGTACAACGTCACCGTGCCGCCGGGCAGGGACGAGCGGGAGTGCTGGACGCTGTTGGAGACCAGTTCGGAGATCACCAGCAGCGCCTCCTCCAGGAGCGGGCACCCGTCGAGCAGCTTCCGCGCGAACGCGCGTGCCGCCCCCACCTGCTCCACCCGTCCGGCGAGCGTGACGAACCCGGCGACGGTTCGTGGCTTCGGCGCCACGGCCCGGTCACGGCCGACGTCCGGGCCGGTGTCGTCGGCCGCCTTGGGGCCGGTGGCGCCGCCTACGACGACCATTCCGGGTACCCGTTCCGCCCGTTCGCCGGAGGTCGCGCAGTCCCGAGCCGGTTCGACCGACTCGCAGCCCTGCGCCGTCGCCGCTCCGCTCTCCACCGCGACACGCTGCGCGGGCACCACCTCCCACAGCGGGACGCCGACCCGAGCCACCTCCCGCTCCAACACCTGAAGCACCCGCGCCCCAGCCCCCAGCAACTCCACCCGCCCTGCCTCACGCCCCACCACTACCTCCACAGGCTTGCGGTTGCCCGTCCCGTATCGACACAGGGCAACCGCTTGACTACTGACTGTTCTCGGAGTGTCGCGGAGCGCAACTGCGTCGTGCAAGTGCATCAAGCAAATCCGTCGAACTTTCGTCGCGTATTGTGCGGGCGGCGTGACGACTGGTGACGCTAAGGTTCACCCGAAACGTCTCCACGGCTCCGAGGTGCAGCATGTCCGTCAACCAGGGACCCACGGTTCGGCGACGTCGACTGGGCATGGAACTGCGGCGCCTGCGGGAGGCCGCCGACAAGACGATCGAGGAGGTTGCGCGCCACCTAGAGCGGTCCGCGTCGACCGTCAGTCGTATCGAGACGGGGAAGACTGTGCCGCGGCTGCGCGATGTGCGGGACATGCTCACTATGTACGGAGTTGTGGATGGCCAACAGCGGGAGTTGCTGCTCGCCATGGGGCGAGAGGCGCAGCAGAAGGGATGGTGGACGGACTACGAAGACGTCTTGCCTGCCGGCTTCGAGACATATGTAGGGCTCGAAGCCGAAGCCGCGTCGTTGCGCACCTACCAGACCAACCTCATCCATGGTCTGCTGCAGACCGAGGAGTATGCGCATGCTCTTCTTCGCGCCGTCCGTCTCATGGACAGCCAGGACAGCGTGGATCGCCTGGTTTCTCTACGCATGAGGCGGCAGTCGGCCCTCGTGCGTGACCCTCCACTTGAGCTATGGGCTGTGCTTGACGAGGCTGTTCTGTGCCGTCCCATCGGTGGGGCTGCCGCCATGCGGGCTCAGTTGAAGCACCTTGTGCAGCTTGCGGGCTCGCCCACCGTCACCATTCAGATCCTGCCGTTCGCGAAGGGGGCGCACGTCGGACTGATCGGCCCGTTCTCGATCATCGAATTCCCCGGCACGAACGATCCTGATGTCGTTTACGCGGAAAGTCCGGCTGGGAACCTGTATGTAGAGAAACCGAAGGATGTGCGGCGATATACCCTGGTTTTCGATCATCTCCGCGCTGTTGCGCTGCCACCGGATGAATCGATGGCCGCCATCACTGCGGCAATGAAGGCGATCGTGTGACAGAGACGGAAGGGCGGGAGCGGCGATGGATGGGACGCAGCTCAAGTGGCGTAAGAGCTCACGCAGTGCCAACGGGTCGGAGTGTGTGGAGATTGCCGTGACGGGAAGTGCTCCAGGGGGGCCAACGAGAGATCGCTGGGTGTTAGTGCGAGACAGCAAGAACCCGTCGGGCCCGATGCTCAGGTTCACTTCAATGCAATGGCGTGCCTTCATCGGCGGAGTGAAAGCGGGGCGGCTGGGCTGAGGGGACACCTTCAGAGCCGCAGATGATAGCTGTGTATGGCGCTCACAACTGTATTGCTGTAGGGTCTCGTTTGGCTGATCGGGCTTCGTGTGGGTCCGAGGGGCGGCAGACTTGCTCTGCTGTCTGAAGTGTCGACGAGAAGGGTCACCCCGTGGCCAAGCTGACGTTGCCCCAGTTGGAGCGCCATCTGTTCGGGGCGGCGGACATCCTCCGCGGCAAGATGGACGCCTCGGAGTTCAAGGAGTACATCTTCGGGATGCTTTTCCTGAAGCGGTGCTCCGACCAGTTCGAGGTGGTACGCGCCGCGCTCATCCAAGAGCTGCGGGCCGGCGGGCGCAGCCAGGAGGAGGCCGAGCGGGCCGCCGACAACCCGATGTTCTACGAGGGCGGCAGCTTCTTCGTCCCGGAGAACGCGCGGTGGCAGTACATCAAGGACAACTCCCGCAAGAAGGGCGTCGGCGACCTGCTCAACAAAGCTCTGCACGAGCTGGAGCTCGCCAACTCCCGGGCCTTGGAAGGTGTCCTTGAGCACATCGACTTCACCAGGAAGGTCGGCCAGTCCACCATCCCGGACAAGCGGCTCCAGCAGCTCATCGACCACTTCGACCGCTACCGCCTTGGCAACGACGACTTCGAGTTCCCCGACCTGCTCGGGGCCGCGTACGAATACCTGATCGGCCAGTTCGCCGACTCGGCGGGCAAGAAGGGCGGCGAGTTCTACACGCCGCGAGGCGTCGTCCGCATGATGGTCCGCTTGGTCAAGCCCGGCCCGAACATGCGCGTGTACGACCCCTGTTCCGGCTCGGGCGGCATGCTCATCCACGCCAAGGAGTACGTCGAGGAGCACGGCCTTAACCATCGTGACCTGACCCTGTGCGGCCAGGAGTACAACGGCGGCACCTGGGCCATCTCCAAGATGAACATGATCCTGCACGGCGTGCTCAACGCGGACCTGCGCAACGACGACACGCTGGCCAACCCGCTGCACAAGGAGGGCGGGTACCTCACCCTCTTCGACCGGGTCCTCACCAACCCGCCGTTCTCGCAGAACTACAGCCGTGACGGCATGGAGCACCCCGAGCGGTTCACGAAGTACGGCTTCGCCCCCGAGACGGGTAAGAAGGCCGACCTGATGTTCGCCGAGCATGTGCTGGCCGTGCTGAAGCCGGACGGGATCGGCGCGATCGTCCTGCCGCATGGCGTGTTGTTCCGTGGCGGCAAGGAGAAGGAGATCCGCGAGCGCATGCTCAAGGACAATCGGGTGGAGGCCGTCATCGGCCTGGCGCCCAACCTCTTCTACGGCACTGGCATCCCGGCCTGTGTTCTCGTCCTGCGCGGCAAGGCTCTGCGGCCGGAGGAACGGCGCGGCAAGGTGCTGTTCATCAACGCCGACCGCGAGTACACCCAAGGGCGGGCGCAGAACTACCTGGACCCGCAGCACGCCGAGAAGATCGTGGCGGCGTTCGAGGAGTACCGGGAGATCCCCGGATTCGCCCGCGTGGTCGACATCAAGGAATTGGCGGAAAACGACTTCAACCTCAACATCCGCCGCTACGTCGACAACACCCCACCGCCCGAGCCTCAGGACGTTCGAGCCCATCTGCACGGCGGCGTCCCCAAGGCGGAGGTCCGCGACAAGGCACACCTGTTCACCGCGTTCAACATCGCCCCGGCGACGCTGTTCGCCGAGCGGGACGCCGACTACTACGACTTCCTGCCGGAAGGCTGGCAGCGAACGCTCGAACGCCTGCCGTCTCTGGCCGAGCCGGCCGAGACGCGGCTGCGTGAGGCGTTCTCCGACTGGTGGTCCCGCCACAGCAAGCGCCTGGTCGAGCTCCCCGAGACCCGCAAGGTCATGGAGATCCGCGCCGAGCTCCTGCACTCCTTCGTCGCGGAGCTGAAACCACTTGGCCTGCTCGACCGCTTCGAGTTGGCCGGAGTTGTTGCCGCCTGGTGGGGCGAAACCCAGTACGACATCAAGACCCTGTCCCTGCACGGCTTCAACGGCGTCGTCGAAGGCTGGCTCACCACCATCGAAAGCGCCTTCGCTATGGACGAAGAAGAAGCCGAATATTGGGACAAGCAGAAGATCGCCACCGAAAAACGCAAGGCCCGCGACCATCGTGTCGTTCCTAAGCTCATCCCCGAATATTTAGTCGAACTAGAAGAAGCAGAAGCCCACTACAACGAACTGCATGCGAATTTGAAGGCGGTGTCGGCCAGGCCGAACGAGGATGAAGGTGAAGTCAACGAACTTGAAGAGACTATTTCGCCTGCCGATCTAAAGCGCCTAAGAGTCGATATTTCAGCTGCTCGCAGCAAGTTGAGTCTCCTTCAGACTGATTTCATTCGCCGCCTCCGTCAAGCTGTCGATCACCTTAGCGAGGACGCCCATATCAAGCTTGTCCTCAATGTGTTTCGTGATGCCCTACGCACTCGTCTGGATTTCCGTGCAGAAGTCGTGCGGCGAGCCTTGATTAATTCCGTAATAATGTGGGCGGACAAGTATGCCGTCACTCTTCGCGAATTGGAAGTGCAGAGAGTGGACGCTGCTGCACGCCTGGAAGCGGACCTCAAGGGGCTCGGGTATGTGTGACGAGTGGCGATCTGTCGAGCTTGGTAAACTCGCGATCGAAAAAGTCCTTGGCACGGCTTCCCGAGGTGAGAATGGAGTAGGCGACCTGACGCTGCTCAAAATGGGTAGCTTGCGAGCCGGAAAAATAGAGAAAACTCAGATAGAGCCGGTTGAGTCTAGAGCCATCTCAAATCTAAGTAGGCTTAGGTTGCATCCCGGTGATCTGCTTTTCAACACGCGAAACACTCCTGGTCTTGTTGGGAAAGTGGGCGTGTGGCGGGACGGTGATGGCGGCACTGTGCCGGATAACAATCTTATGATAATACGGTTCGAGAAGTCTGTAGACCCGCGTTATGTTGCTGCGCAGCTCACTTTCGGCCCGCCTGCTGCAAGGGTTCGTAGCTTGGCAATGGGTACTACGAGCGTTGCTGCTATCTATTGGCGGGATCTCGGTCTGGTGAAGATACCTCTGCCGCCGATCGAGGAGCAGCGGCGGATCGCAGATATTCTTGAGGCTCTAGACGGACAAGTCGCGTTGATCGGTAGCGTGCTGGAAAAGTACGCCAAACTCAGGCTCGGTCAGGTGCGTGCCGCGATGTCGGAAGGGCTTGATTTGCTCCGGTCGGCCGAAGCTTCCGAACTTGGGGCTGTCGCTATCTCAAACAGCGGCGCCTGGTCGATAGCCCCTTTGGGGGGCGCGCTGCTGGGTATAGAAGCGGGCCATAGTCCGAGTGTGGAGGATGTGCCAGCTGGGCCTGGCGAGTGGGGCGTTCTCAAGGTAAGTGCTGTTGGTAGAGATGGGTTTCGGCCGCAGGAAAATAAGGTGGCACACGATCGATCTCTACATATAGAGGCGTTGTGTGTGAGGCGCGGCGATCTTTTGATCACTCGAGCGAATACCTCTGAGTTGGTTGGGCTGAGCTGCATAGTACGGGAAAGCCCTAAAGGGCTGATGCTTTGCGACAAAACTCTGCGCTTGCGTGTAGATCGAGAACGGTCGTCCCCCGAATATATTCAGCTGAGTCTGGGATTGACTGAAGTTCGACGTCAGATTCAGATCGCGGCCACGGGCACCAGTGGAAGCATGAAGAATATCACTCAAGCATCGATCCGGCGTTTGATGATCCCTTGGGCTGACCCGGAAGCCATGGAAAAGGTCGTTAAGCTCGATGACGCATACGTCTGCCAAATGGGAGTTTATAGGCGGCAGATGCAAGCGCTGCAAAGCCTTAAAAGTGGTCTAACGGAAGATCTGTTGACCGGGCGAGTGCGGGTGTCGGAGGCGGAAACGGTGCTTGAGGGATTATAAACTCGGAGATCGGAGGGCGCGATCTTGACCGCATTTTCCGGTTATGTGGGATAGTGACGGGAGCTGGGATGGCTGGGCTGGAGTATTCGCTCGTTGAGCGGCCGTTATGTGAGCAGCTCAAGGTCATGGGGTGGGCGCATCTCGAAGGGGCCGAGTACGGGGCGGTTATTCCGACCAATCCGTTCGCGTCTGGGCGGTCGATGTTTGATGAGGTGGTGCTCGACGACCGGCTTCGGGCCGCTGTTCATCGGATCAACCTGGGGCCGGACGGGAAGCCGTGGCTGGATGAGGGGCGGATCACCAGTGCGGTGAACGAGCTTTCCCGGATTTCGGCCGGCAGTCTGCTCGAAGCGAACCAGAAGGCGACCGAGCTGCTGATCAAGGGCACGGTGGTGGACGGGGTGCCGGGGTGGGAGGGCGGTAAAGGGCGCACCGTTCACTTCATCGACTGGGAGACGCCGGCGAACAACGAGTTCACCGTGGTCAACCAGTTCCGGGTGAACATCCCCGGCACGCAGGGCAGGCCGGTCATCCCCGATGTGGTGCTGTTCGTGAACGGCATCCCGCTCGTCGTCATCGAGTGCAAGGAGCCCACGACCACCAGCCTGGGCAAGGCCGTCGACCAGCTCCTCGACTACGCCGAGCAGCGGCCGAGCCAGACCCGTACCGGCAACCAGAAGCTCTTCCACACCGTGCAGCTCACGATCGTGACCAGCGGCGAGCAGGCCAAGCTCGGCACGTTCTCCGCCCGGCTCGAACACTACGTGCCGTGGAGCGACCCCTACCCGCTGACCAAGGAGGAGCTCGCCGAAGGGCGCGGCAAGGCGGCGGCCGGGCAGCTCAGCCGGCAGGAGATCCTGGTCGCGGCCGTCCTGCAACCGGGCCGATTACTCGACATCGTGCACAACTACGTGGCCTTCATGACCACCGACCAGGGCAGGACCATCAAGGTCGCCCCCAGGTGGCAGCAGTACCGCGCCGTGGACAGGACGGTTCGGCGGCTGCGCACCGGCAGGACCCGCGCCCGGGACGGCAAGCAGGACCGGCGCGGCGGCATCATCTGGCACACCCAGGGCTCCGGCAAGAGCCTGACGATGACCTTCCTGGTCAGGAAGCTCCGCGCCACCCGCGACCTGGAGCACGTCAAGGTCGTCGTGGTCACCGACCGCACCCAGCTTCAGGACCAGCTCAGCGAGACCATGGAGCTCAGCGGCGAGAAGGTGGACGTCGCCGCCAGCGCGTCCAAGGCCAGGGCCGTCCTCGCCAAGCACGGGCCCGGCGTGGTCTTCGTCATGATCCAGAAGAGTCAGGACGGCGGGACGACCCAGGGGATGGCGGCGGGGACGTCGCTGGGCGAGGTGAACGCCGACGAGTCGATCGTCGTGCTCATTGACGAGGCACACCGCTCGCACACCGCCGCGCTCGGCGCCAACCTGCGCGAGGCGCTGCCGAACGCCGCCCGCATCGGCTTCACCGGCACCCCCATCATGACCAGGAAGGGGCAGCGCAAGACCAGCATCGAGCTGTTCGGCCCGTTCATCGACACCTACCGGCTCAAGGAGGCCGAGGAGGACGGGGTGATCGTCCCGATCCTCTACGAAGGGCACACCGTCACCGGCGCCGTCCGGGACGGCCGGGACCTCGACGAGGTCTTCGAGGAGGACCTGGAGGAGCTGACCGAGGAGGAGCGCGAGCGGCTGCAACGGCGCTACGCCACCAAGGGGCAGGTGCTGTCCGCCGAGGAGCTGATCGCCGCCAAGGCCCGGCACATGCTGCGGCACTACGTCGGCAAGATTCTCCCCGAGGGGTTCAAGGCGCAGATCGTGGCGCGCGGCCGGGAGGAGACGATCCGCTACCGCGAGGCGCTGCTGGTCGCCCGGGACGAGCTGGTCCGCCGCATCGAGGCGCTGCCGCCGAAGCTGCTGGACACCCCGTCCACCGAGCTCAAGAGGCGTGACGCGTTCCTGGTGAACGCCGCCCGCCACCTCGACCTGCTCAAGCGCATGGACTTCGTCCCGGTCATCTCGGCCGGCGAGAACGACGACAGCCGGTACACCGAGTGGACCGATCCGGTGCGCCGTAAGCAGCGGGTCGAGGAGTTCACCAAGCCGTACGGCGAGTCCGACATCGGGTTCGTCATCGTCAAGTCGATGCTGCTCACCGGGTTCGACGCGCCGATCGAGCAGGTCATGTACCTGGACCGCTCCCTGCAGGACGCCGAGCTGCTCCAGGCCGTCGCCCGGGTGAACCGCACCTCCGAGGGCAAGGACTTCGGGTACGTCGTCGACTACCAGGGCGTGGCCAAGAACCTGCTAGACGCGCTGCGCGTCTACGCCCGCGACTTCGACGGCACCGAGGCGGAGGACGTGGAGTCCGCGCTCAAGGACCCGAGCACCGAGATCGCCAAGCTGGAGCCGCAGCGCGACCGGCTCCGCCTGATGTTCCGCGACCCCGCGGACATCGAGGGGTGCGTGCAGACGCTGGAGGACGAGGAACTCCGCGCCCGGTTCAACGTCGCGCTGGCCGCCTTCCTCAAGACCGTCAACGCCGTCCTGCCCGATCCCGCGGCCAAGCCGTTCCTGGCGGACGCCAAGCGGTTCACCGTCATCCGGATCACGGCGACCCGCCGGTACCGCGACGACGACGGGCACTTCGACCCGGCGGCGTACGGGGCGAAGATCCGCGAGCTGATCGACGAGCACGTCACCGCCCTCGGCATCGAGCAGAAGCTTCCCCCGGTCGCGCTCACCGCCCCCGACTTCGCCAAGAAGGTCGAGGCGCTGCCCGGACCGCGGGCCAGGGCGTCGGAGATGGAACACGCCATTCGGCACCACATCACCGTGCACCGGGGCGAGGACCCGGCCCGCTTCCAGCGATTGAGCGAGCGGCTGGAGGAGATCCTCCGGCAGCACGCCACCGACTGGGAGCAGCTCGTCGCCGAGCTGAGCGGCCTGATCACCGAGATGACCGAGGAGGAGCCGCGGAATCCGTTCGGGTTGAGCAAGGTGGAGAGCGCGCTCTACGGGGTCATCCTGCAGGAGACCGCGACCTCCGCCGACAGCGCGCAGGACGAGCACCTCGCCGAGGTGGCCAGGAAGATCCACCGGACCGCCGCCGAGACGATCCACCTCACCGACTTCTGGACCGCCGGCAAGCAGGTGGACCAGGAGGACTTCCGCCGGCACATCTTCCGCATCCTGTTCGACGAGCGGGTGTGCGACACCAGGCAGCTCGACCACCTGGCCGGCCTGCTGTTCGACGTGGTCAGGAGCAACCGCCAGTACATACCTCGGGCGTGACCCTGGCATGCTGATGGCCGTGAGCGAGTTTCCGGGGGTCCTGCGCGTCGGCGACCTCGACGTGAGCGTGTCGGTGAGCGAGCGCCGCAGAAGCGTGCGCCTCACCGTCGAGCGGGACTCCTCGGTGACCGCGGTCGTGCCACCAGAGGTGTCACGGGACGAACTGGCCAAGGTCGTCAGGGCCAAGCGGTCCTGGCTGTACGGAAAGCTCGCCGAGCGGCGCGAGTTCGGTGCGCCGCGGCCCGCGCGCGAGTACGTGTCCGGCGAGGGGTTTCCCTACCTCGGCAGGTCCTACCGGCTGCGCGTCGTCGACCGGCCTGGTGATGTGCGGCTGGTGCGCGGGCGGCTGGAGCTGGGCCGCGGTGGCGGGGCGCCGGAGCTGGTCCGCTGGTACCGCCGGGTGGGGGAGGCCTGGCTGCGGCGCCGCGTCCGGCCGTGGGCCGAGCGGCTCGGAGTCGAGGTTTCCGGTCTGCGGGTGCTGCCGCTCGGCTACCGCTGGGGTTCGTGCTCGCCGTCGGGCACGGTGAACATCCACTGGGCGACGATGCAACTGCCTCCCACGCTGATCGACTACGTTCTGGCGCACGAGCTGGCCCATCTGCTCCGGCACGATCACGGTGAGGAGTTCTGGCGGCTGGTCGAACGGGCGATGCCGGACTTTCAGCGTCATCGCGAGCACCTGCGCCGACTCGGCCCCGACCTGTGGCTGCCGGAAGAAGGACGATGATGCGCGACGAGGTCACCGTCACCGCGGCGGAGATCGCACGCCTCGCCGACGTCGGACGCGCGGCCGTCAGCAACTGGCGCAAGCGGTTCGACGACTTCCCCGAGCCGGTCGGCGGCACGGCGACGAGTCCGGCGTTCTCCCTGGTGGAAGTGGAGCGATGGCTGCGCCGCCACGACAGGTATGTCGAGGTGCCGCCGCTGGAACGGGCCTGGCAACTGATGCGCGGCGCAGGCGACGACCTTCGGCTGGGCGACGCGGTCGGCTACGCCGGCGCCTTCCTGCTGTACCTCCAGCGCGACCCGTCCGGTTGGATCACGCTGTCCACCTGCACCGATCGCGAGCTGCTCGGGCGACTCCCCGTGGCCGTCGGGGAAGCGGTCCCGGAACTGCCCGGAGGGCCGCCGGAGGCACCGGGCGTCGAAGCGGACGTCATCCGCGCTCTGGCGGATGTCGCGGCCGAACAGGGGCCCGTCGAGACCTTCGACCAGATCTGCGACCGCTACACCGACCTGCACTCCCGTCGGCTGCTCGCCACCCCGCCCGACGTGGCCGGGCTGATGACCCGGCTGGCAGAGACGTCCGGCAGGACGGTGCTGGACCCGGCATGCGGCATCGGCACTCTGTTGATCGCCGCTGAGGGCTCCCGCGTCCTCGGACAGGACATCAATCAGAGCGCGGCACGGCTGACCGCGATCCGGCTGCTGTTGCACGGCGCCGACGCCGTCATCACGGCGGGTGATTCACTCCGGGCAGACGCCTTTCCCCGGCAGCAGGCGGACGCGGTGGTCTGCAACCCGCCGTTCAACGACCGGGGCTGGGGATACGAGGAACTGGCCGGCGACCCGCGCTGGCAGTACGGCCTGCCGCCGCGCGGCGAGTCCGAACTGGCCTGGGTTCAGCACTGCCTCAGCCACGTGCGACCGGGCGGGCTGGTGGTCATCATGATGCCGGGAGTCGCGGCGAGCCGTCGTTCGGGCCGCCGGATCCGTGGCAACCTGCTGCGCGCGGGGGTGACGCGGGCGATCATCTCGCTGGCGGCCGGCGCCGCGCCCGCGTCCAGTGGAGCGCCTGACCTATGGGTGCTGCGCCGTCCGGAGCAGGACGAGCAGCCTCCTTCCAATGTTCTCCTGGTGAACGCCGGTGAGGACCTGGCCGTCGCCGACGCGGCCTGGCGGGCCTACATCGAGGGCGGTGAACTGCCGGACGCCGCCCGTACCGCCCGGATCATCGACCTGCTCGACGAGGAGGTGTCGCTCACCCCCGCTCATCGAGTGAGCGACCCGGGTCTCACGGAGGCGTCCGCGTTCAGCGCCATCAGAGACAAGGCGGTGGCGGCGATCGCCCGGCTCGGTGTTCCGGACCTGACACCGTTGACCGAACGGCGTGAGCTGCCCATGGCCACGGTGGGAGAGCTCGTCAGGGCCGGGGTGATGACGGTCTTCCAGGGGCCGCTCAAGATGGCCTTCGAAGAGGACGGTGTTCCCGTTCTGACGGTCAAGGACCTCCTGCTCGGCCGCGCGGCCAGCAGGAGGACGACGGACGCGCATGAGCGGGTCGTCATCGAACCCGGGGACGTCGTCTGCCCGCTCGTCCATCGGCGCGACACCGCCGCCCGCGTGATGGCGAAGGGCGGAGCCCTTCTCGGGCCTGAGCTGCTGCTTTTCCGTGCCGACCCCGAGCGGCTCGACCCGCGGTTCCTCGCCGGATGCCTTCGCCGCATCAGTGAGACGAGCACGCGTCCAGGTTCCTCGGGTCGCATCGACCCCCGTCGCGCCCGGCTGCCCCGGCTGCCCATGGACGAACAACGGGTGTACGGGGAGACCTTCCACCGGCTCCAGATCTTCGAGGACGCCGTCCGGGAGATCGGAACGGCCAGTGAGGCCCTGATCCGGTCGGGTGTCGACGGTCTTCTCGAAGGCACGCTGCGGCCCGGCTAGATCCCTTACCCCGTAGACCCCCTTGTTGTCGCCCGGAGGCGTGGTGGCTGAACGCGTGCTGATCCTCGGCCGGTATGAGCTGGACCAGATGCCCCTCGGCAGGGGAGGCATGGGGGAAGTATGGGGCGGCTTCGACAAACGCCTGGACCGCCGGGTCGCCGTCAAGTTCGTCCGTTTTCCCGACGGCGTCCCGGACGCGGGCCTGGAACGCAGGTTCATGCACGAAGCGATGATCATGGCCAGGCTGGACCACCCCGGAATACCGGCCATCCACGACGCGGGAACATTCCGCGATCCGCTCCGCGGGCCCCGGCTGTTCATCGTGATGCAGTTCGTCGACGGGGTCACGCTCGACCACCTCATCGACGAGCAGGGGCCGCTGCCGATCGGCTGGGTCGCCGCGATCGGAGCTCAGGTGGCGGCAGTGCTCAGCGCCGCCCATGACCGATCGATCCTCCATCGAGATCTCAAACCCGCCAACCTCATGCTCTGCCCTGACGGCACGCTGAAGGTGCTCGACTTCGGTCTGGCGGTGCTTCATGACCCGGCGCTGTCACGGCTCACCCGCTCCGGCCAGACACTGGGCACCGCTTCTTACATGCCGCCGGAGCAGATCCGTGCGGGGACCCTCGCACCGCAGACCGATCTTTATGCCCTCGGGTGTGTGCTGTACGAGTTGTGCACCGGCAGCAGGCTCTTCACGGGCAGGACCGAATACAGCGTCTTCGAGCAGCAGATCCAGAGCGCGCCGGCCCAGGTACGGTCGCTCCGTCCCGACGTGCCACCCGAATTGGACGAACTCATCCTGTCGATGTTGGCGAAGCGGGTGGAGGACCGGCCGTCGGATGCCGCCACCGTCCATGACCTGCTGCTTCCTCTTGTGACAGGAGTAGGTCCCCTTCTCGGCGTGACGGCGAGAGGTCCAAGCCCCCTGCGCATGTACGCGCAGGTGGTCGGCCGCATGCTGAACCGTCCTGACGCGACGGCCGGCCAGGCCGCGCGGTTGTCCGCGCAGCCTTCGGGGTGGGGTGGCACCGACTTCAGCAGGGGCGACATCGAACGGGCCCGGCGCGAGGCGGCGTCCCTTGTACGAGAATCCCGCTACAGCCAGGCCGTCGAGGTGCTCGCCGCCGTGGCCGAGCCCGCGAGCAAGGCTCTCGGCCCTGAGGACGTGGAAGTGCTCAGCCTGCGCACGCATCTCGCCAATGTGCTGTTCGAGGCGGGCGACCACCGTCGGGCGGCTCCGGAGTTCCACCGGCTCGCCGATGATCTGGCGAAGCGGTACACCGCCGACGACGAGCGGGTTTTCCAATGCCGTATGCAGGAGGCCATCTGCCATGCGCACCTTGGTGACAGCGTGCTCGCACTCCAGATGTTGAACGACCTGCTGTTCGACGAGATGCACGCCTATCCGGTCGACGACCCGCGAACCCTGGAACTGCGACGGCAGATCGGCGAGTTGGAGAAGAGCGCGGGCGACATCGACTCCGCCCGCCGGACCCTCTCGGACCTACTCGACGATCTCATCCGCCTTTACGGCTCCGACCATCCGGCGACCATCAGAGTCCGCGACAGCCTCGCCCGTCTCACTTTCTAGCGGAGCGAGCGCTGGGACGGCTGTGCATCAACCTGCCTGTTGGAGGGCTTCGCGCATGCTGTCCGGATCCTGCTCACCTCGGGGGACCGCCTCCTCCGGGTCTTGTGGACGTGGAAGCAGGGGTGGAGCAGACGATCGTCGTCCGCCACGACGACACCGTCAGGATCCAGCTCGGCCCGCCGCTGTGATGGGCGGCGGTGTCATGGGGTGGTGGGGGGTCGCAGGGGGAGGAGGCCGCGCTGGTAGGCGACGGCGACCGCCGCCGCCCGGTCGTTGACGTCGAGTTTGGCGTAGATGTGCAGCATGTGCGTCTTGACGGTGGCCTCGCTGATGAACAGGCGGGTGGCGGCCTCGCGGTTCGTGGTGCCCTGGGCGACCAGGTTCAGGATCTCCAGCTCTCGCGCGCTGAGCTGGTCGGCGGGGGCGCGAACCTGGCCGAGCAGGCGGGTGGCCACCGACGGCGCGAGCGCGGCCTCGCCCCGGGCGGCCGCGGCCACGGCGCGTACGAGTTCGTCCCGCAGGGTGTCCTTCAGCAGGTAGCCGGTCGCGCCGGCCTCGATGGCGGGCAGCACGTCGCGGTCGGTGTCGTAGGTGGTGAGGACGAGCACGCGCGCCCGCAGGCCCAGCCTGGCGAGTTCCCTGATGGCCGTGACCCCGTCCATCCTGGGCATCCGCAGGTCCATGAGGATCACGTCGGGCTCCAGCGCCCGCGCCAGCTCGACGGCCTGGACGCCGTCGTCGGCCTCGGCGAGCACCTCGAAGCGGGGATCGCCGGTGAACATGCCGCGGATGCCGTCCCTGACGACGGGGTGGTCGTCGGCGATCAGCAGCCGGATGGGGGAGTCGGGCACGCGGGTCTCCTCAGAGGTGGCCGGCCGTCGGCGGGCGGACGGGGCGGTCGGGCACGGGGGTCTCCTCAGGGGACGCGTTCACGTCATCCTCAGCGATGGCGGGCACGGCAGTCTCCTCAGCGGCGGCGGGGACGCGGGTCTGCTCGGGGGTTGCGGGCACGCGGGTCTGCTCAGCGGAGGCGGGGACGCGGGTCTGCTCGGGGGTGGCGGGCACGTGGGTCTGCTCAGCGGAGGCGGGGACGAGGGTCTCCTCGGGGGTGGCGGGTGGGGCGGCGATGGCGGGGACGACGGCGGAGATGGCCGTGCCGGCGCCGGGCTCGGACTCCACCTCGAAGGCGCCCGCCAGGCGGGTGACCCGCCCGCGCATCGACGCCAGGCCGAAGCCGCCCCCGCCGGCCGCCCGCGCCGGGTCGAATCCGGCGCCGTCGTCGCGCACGTCCAGGCCGACCACGTCCTCCATGTACGACAGCGTGAGCCCGGCGCGGGACGCCCCGGCGTGCTTGGCGATGTTGGCCAGGGCCTCCTGGGCGACGCGCAGCAGCGTGGCCTCCACCTCGGGGTGCAGCGGGCGCGCGGTGCCGGTCGTGGTGACCTCGGCGCGCACGGCGTTCGCCTCCGACCAGCCGGCGGCGATCTCCGCGAGCGCGGCGGGCAGCGGGGCCGACTCCAGCGGCCCGGGCCGGACGGCGTGCACGGACCTGCGGGCCTCGACGAGGCTCTCACGGGCCAGGCGGGTCGCGGTGTCGACGTGCCGCCGCCAAACCGAGGGATCCGCCTGGGCGTGCACGGCGGCCTGGAGCTGGGTGATGATGCCGGTCAGGCCCTGGGCGAGCGTGTCGTGGATCTCCTCGGCCATGCGCTGGCGCTCGTCCAGCACCCCCGCCTCGCGGGCCTGGACGAGGAGCTGGGCGTGCAGGCCGGCGTTCTCCCGCATCGTCTCTTCGAGCCGGGCCACCATCGACTTCCGCTCGGCGCTGCGCTCGGCCGTCACGTCGCCGAAGATGCTGAACAGGCTGACCACGGCCACGATCGCGGCGGTGAAGACGAGATGGGCGAGGATCGAGGACGCCGTGGGCTCGGGCGGCCCGCCGGTGTACGCCGACACGCTGATCGCCGCCGTGGCGGCCACTCCGGCGAACCTCCACCAGCCCTTCAGCATCCACCAGGAGTGGAGGTATCCGACGAAGGCGAAGAAGCCGGCGAACCACACACCGCGCGTGCAGAGCACCGCGATCAGGATCATCAGGCCCGTCACGTAGACGGCCGGGTGACGGGCGGCCGTCAGGCGGATCCACGCCGCGGCCAGCGCGGCGAGGCTGAGCGTGACGAGGTGGTACGTCCACGGACGGTCGCCGCCCGTGAGCCAGGACAGCGCCGTCGAGATCGCCAGCAGGAGGTACGGCACGGCCGGCAGAAGGCGGTCCATGTGATCTTCCCAGCGGTCCAGGCGTGCGCCCGTCTCCGTCGTCATCGCTCACTCCCAGCGGAAGAACCGGGCCGCGGCGACGCTGACGACCAGCGCGTACACGACCATGACGCCCATCGGCAGGGGGGCCGGCGAGGCGCCGGCCCAGACGTCCTGGAGGGTCTGCCGGAAAGCGCCCAGGGGGGTGAACTCGCCGACGCGAGCCAGGATAACGGGCATTTTGTCCGAAGGTTGGATCAACCCGGCGAGGTAGGCCATCGGGAAGTACAGCAGCACGCCCACCCCGTTGGCGGTGCGCCCGTTCGCGGCCACGGCCGCGATGAGCAGGCCGATCGCGAACATCGCGGCGGTTCCGAGCAGGAAGGCGGCGGCGGCCGGCAGCGCCCGCGAGGGGATGCTCGCGCCGAGGAAGGCGCCCGCGACGGCCACCAGCAGGGCGCAGGAGACCAGCGCGAGGACGAACTGCAGGATGAGCTGCACGAACAGCATGCTCGCGGGCCGTACGGGGGTGGTGGAGAGCCGGCGCAGGATGCCCCGCTCCCGATAGGTGGCCAGGGTGGTCGGCAACTGGTACAGGCTCACGAGTCCCACGGCGATCGCCAGCGTCATCGGCAGGAGCACCGTGTCGCCCGGAGCGATCGAGCTGCCGAAGACGACCAGGATGAACAGCGGGATGAGGATCGAGAAGATCGAGCCGGGTTCGCGTGCCAGCAGCTTGAGCTCGACGGTGGTGAGCTTCGTGACGACGGTCATGTGGGGGGTCTCCATCTGAGGACGGGAAGCGGGTGGGGGCCGGGGCGGCTGCGGGGGGTGCGGGGGCTCAGGGGTTGAAGGAGCGGCCGGTCAGGGCGACGAAGGCGTCTTCCAAGGTGCGCTTGTCGATGCGCAGGTCGGCGACCGGGACGAGGTTGCGGGCCAGGACCGCGGTGACGGCGGTGGCGAAGTCGCCGCGCCCGGTGACGGTCACCCGGGCGCCGTCGCGGGTCACTCCCGACACGCCGGGAAGCCCGCTCAGCAGGGCGACCGGGTCGGCGCCTTCCCCCGTCATCATCGTGAAGCGCATGCGGTGGTCGGCGTCGACCCCGTCGATCAGCTCCGCCGGGGTGCCGGTCGCGACGATGCCGCCCCGGTCGAAGACGGCGACGCGGTCGCAGAGCTCCTCGACCTCGTCCATGAAGTGGCTGACCAGGACCACGGTCACCCCGGACGCCCGCACCCGCTTGATGAGCTCCCAGGTGGCCCGCCGGGCCTGCGGGTCGAGCCCGGTCGTGAGCTCGTCGAGGAAGGCCACCCGCGGGCCGCCCACCAGGGCGAGGGCGATGAACAGCCGCTGCTTCTGGCCGCCCGACAGCCGGCCGAACCGGGTGTCGCGCTTGTCGGACAGCCCCCACTGCTCCAGCAGCTCACGCCAGTCGCGCGGCGAGGCGTAGAACGAGGCGTACAGGTCCAGCGCCTCCCAGACCTTGATGTTCTCCGGTAGCTGCGTGTGCTGGAGCTGCACGCCGATGCGCTCGCGCAGCGGGCGGCCGTCCTTGACCGGGTCGAGCCCGAGGACTCTGATCGACCCGGCGTCGGGCCGCCGCAGGCCCTCCACGCACTCGACGGTGGTGGTCTTGCCGGCGCCGTTGGGGCCGAGGAGGCCGAAGATCTCGCCCTCCTCGACGGAGAACGAGACGCCGTCCAGGACTGTGTGGCCCGCGTACCTCTTGGAGAGGTCGGTGACCTCGATGACTGCCATGCCTCAAGCATGTTCTTCCAGCTCACGCCTAGGATCGCCCTACGGGCCACCATCGCGGCCGTATCCGGTGCACCTTCGAATCCACCGATCGGTGGATACCGCGCCGTCCCGATTTGTGATCGCGCCGCTCCCGCTATCCGATCTTCGTCGCCGGCCGGGAGGGCTCCGGGGAAGACAGGAGCGGGTGGCGGTGTTGTGGGGGCGTCGGCGCCGGGCTGAGCGGCCGGGGCCGGGAAGGGAAGACGGTCTGATGAGCTACGAGGAGTACCAGCGCGGGTGTCTGTACTTCGAGGCGAGGGACTACCCCGAGGCGGCGCGCATACTGTCGCCGCTGGTGGCGGCGGAGCCGGGTAACCGGGCCGCCGCCGAGCTGCTGGCCCGGGCCTACTTCCACAGCGCCCAGCTCGGGCGCGCCGAGGAGGCCTTCCGCCGCCTGCTTGAGCTGGACCCGGCGAACGGCTGGGCGTACGAGGCCCTGGCCCGGACGCTGGAGCGCCGCAGCCGCCACGACGAGGCCGAGCGCTACCGCAAGCTGGCGAACGCCATGGGGGCCGAGCAGGTCGGCGAGACCGACATGTCGGTGTACGCGGCGAACCTCGCCTGAAGCGCGCGAGGCTCGCCTGAGGTGGCGCGTCTCGCCGGAGATGGCGTACTTCGTCCGGGAAGGCGGGTCTCGCCCGTGTGAACGGCCCTGCCGGGTGGCGGCGGGGCCGTTGTCGTGTTCGGCGGAGATTCTCGCCGGACGCGCGTGCGTCCCGGTTGTGCGGACGCGCGTGCGTCGCGGTGGCGCTTTCACGGAGCGATTCGCGGGGAAATGCGAGGTGTCATAACGGACAATCACTGCGAGTGAAGGCGCGGTTACTCCGCTTTGTTCCGGATGGAACGGGTCGGAAACCTCCGGGGAGTGGACTGGGACCCGTGGCGAACCGCTGGTCCGGTGAGCCGCTTCCCTCACAGGAGGCTCGCGTGCCTGAGATGTACCCCCAGGTCAGACGGCCCGGCCGATCGCTGTTCCCCGGCGAGGGCCCGGTGACGGCCGCAAGGCCCGGCCGGTGAACGGGGACCGTCCCGCGGGGACGCCGGACGAGCGCCGGGCCGAGATGCCCGAAGAGCGTCGGGCCGAGGCGAGTGGGGAGCGCCGGGCCGAGGTGGGTGGCGGGCGTCATGCGGTGGTCGTCGTGGGCGGTGGGCAGGCCGGGCTGGCGATGAGTCACCACCTGAAGCGGCGCGGCGTCGACCACGTCGTGCTCGAACGGCACCGGGTGGGCCACGAGTGGCGTTCCCGCAGGTGGGACTCCTTCTGCCTGGTCACGCCGAACTGGCAGTGCCGGTTGCCGGGGTTCCCGTACGCGGGCGACGACCCCGGCGGGTTCATGGGACGCGACCAGATCGTCCGGTACCTCCAGGACTACGCGGCCTCGTTCGCGCCACCCGTGCTGGAAGGCGTCTCCGCCACCCGGCTGACGAGCGTGGCGGACGGGTTCGAGATCCGCACCGACCAGGGGACGTTCACCGCCGGCCAGGTGGTGGTGGCGACCGGGCCGTACCAGACGCCGGTGATCCCGCGCCTGGCCGAGCGGTTCCCTCCGCACGTGACGCAGCTCCACTCCGCCGAGTACCGCAACTCCCGGCGGCTGCCGCCGGGCGAGGTGCTCGTCGTCGGCAGCGGCCAGTCCGGCTGCCAGATCGCCGAGGACCTGCATCTGGACGGACGGCGCGTGCATCTCGCCGTGGGGTCCGCGCCGCGCGTCGCCCGGTTCTACCGGGGCAGGGACGTGGTGGCGTGGCTGGACCTGATGGGCCACTACGACCGGCCGATCGGCTCCTTCGCCGACCCCGACGGGGTGCGGGCCCGCGCCAACCACTACGTCACCGGGCGCGACGGCGGGCGCGACATCGACCTGCGGGCCTTCGCCCGCGACGGCATGCGCCTGTACGGCAGGCTCGCCGGCGTCGAGGACGGGACGATCAGGTTCGCCCCTGACCTGCGGCGCAACCTCGACCACGCCGACGCGGTGTGCGAGAGCATCAAGGACACCATCGACTCCTTCATCGCCGCCCGCGGCATCGAGGCGCCCGCCGAAGCCCGGTACCGGCCGGTGTGGGAGCCTTCCGGCGAACCGGACGGCCTGGACGCGCGCCGCGTCACCTCGGTGATCTGGTGCACCGGATTCCGCGCGGACCACCGGTGGATCAGGGTGCCGGTCTTCGACGGCACCGGGTATCCGGTCCACGAGCGCGGCGTCACCTCTGCGCGCGGGCTGTACTTCCTCGGGCTGCCCTGGCAGCACACCTGGGGGTCGGGCCGGTTCTCCGGCGTCGCCGCCGACGCCGAGCACCTGGCCCGCCACATCGGCTCCGTCCCCGCGCCCCGCTCCCGCCCGCGTGCCGCCCCCGTCGCCGCCGGCCGGCGCCCGGACCAGGCCGCGGACGCCGGGCGGTACTTCGTCCATCCCGAACTGCTGGGGAGCTGAGCGATGGTCTTCGACGCGCATCGGCACCTCGGCGTGCTCCCCGCCTACCCGTTCTACGGCGGCCCGCCGGTACGGCCCGACGTGACCGCGCGGGCGACCGTGGACGGGCTGCTGGACGACCTGTACGCCGAGGGCACCGAGCGGGCGCTGGTGCTGCCGAACTACGGGGTGCCCGACCCGGCGGTCGCCTTCGGGTTCAACGAGCTGTGCCTGGAGGCGGCGGCCCGCGACGAGCGCGTCCGCTGCGGGCTGTGGGTCTCGCCGCGGCCGCAGGACGCCGAGCGCACCGCGGCGGCGCTGGCGCTGGCCGGCGAGCGGGGCGTGCGGGCGCTCAAACTGAGCTTCCTGCTCGGCGGCAGGCCCACCGACCCGGCCTGCCGGCCCGCGCTGGACCGGATCTTCGCGGTCGCCCGCGCCCACGACCTCGTCGTCCACGTGCACACCTCGCCGGGCGCCGCCTCCGACATCGACGAGGTCGGCCACCTGGTCGAGTGGTACGGCGACGAGACCGCGGTGCACCTGGTGCACTTCGGCGGTGGGATGAGCGGCCACATCAAGCTCGCCGGCTCGCGCTTCTTCGACTGGATCGCGGCGGGCAAGCGCGTCTACACCGACCTGTCGTGGGCGATCGGGTTCGCGCCCCGGTGGCTGGCCCGCGAGATCGAGCGCCGCGGCGTCGGCCACGACCGGGTGCTGTTCGCCAGCGACGAGCCGTGGGGCGACTTCACCGGGGAGCGCGCCCGGCTCGGCGCGGCGGTCGGCGACGGCGAGCTGGCCCGGCTGATCTTCCACGACACCTTCGGGAAGCTCTACGGCTGACCATCCCGTCCCCGGCCCTCCGATCCGCCCACCACCGCGAACGCCCTGACGGCCCCCATCCACCAGACGGCCCCCCCGACCTCCGGCCCCCCGACCTCCGGCCCCGACATCCGGCCCCTCGGCCTCGATCCTTCGACAAGGAGACCTCCATGGCGGAAACGACCGACCTGACCGACCTCGAGAAGCAGAGCCTGACGGAGATCCCGCACCCCTCGCTGCCCGAGGGGTCGAGCCTCTACGGCGGCACCAAGGTCTTCCCCGACTACCAGGCGGAGGACGGCGAGTGCTACTTCACGCTCGTGCACGGCATCGCCCATGAGTCGTCGGTCAGCTTCGTGGCGATCCTGCAGGCCACCAGGGCGCTGCGGAAGGGCTTCGAGTCGGCCATCTACTTCTACGGGCCGGGCTCGCTGAACTGCCTGGCCACCCGGGGCTTCCCCACCACGGGCAACTCCGCCTTCCCCGGCGAGCACAACATCAACAACTCGCTCAAGACCTTCATCCAGGAGGGCGGCAAGGTCTACTGCTGCCGCTTCGGCCTGTCCCTGCACGGCGCCCGCGAGGAGGACCTGATCGAGGGCGTCATCCCCACGCACCCGCTGGACGTGCAGGACGCCCTGATCCACTACGGCCGCAAGGGCGCGATCATCAACTCGACCTACATGTTCTAGGAGGTCCGCGTGAGCGTCGGTACCAGGGTCGACGTGGCGATCAGGGGCGTCCGCGCGGACGCTCCGGTACGCCGCGCCGGCGGGGCGGGGCCGAGCGACGACGGCCACCTGATCATGGGTGGCGCCGGCGCGGCGATCCCGTTGAACCCCGAAAGTCCGTACATCGTCCGCGACGGCAGCTTGTGGCTGGGGGAGACCGATCTCGGCGTGCCGGTCCTGCCGGTGCCGCGGCCCCGCTTCTACGACCTGGTCACCGCCGACGGCGTCCCGTACGAGAAGATCGCCAGGTTGCACGGCGCCGACGTGCTGGCCACCACCGTCGTGCAGACCTGTGTCCGGTACGGCGAGGCCGACCGGTGCCGGTTCTGCACCGTCGAGGAGTCCCTCAGGACGGGCGCCACCGTCGCCGCCAAGACCCCGGCGCAGCTCGCCGAGGTCGCCGAGGCGGCGGTGCGCCTGGACGGGGTGCGGCAGATGGTGATGACCACCGGCACCACCTCCGGACCCGACCGGGGCGCGCGGGTCCTCGCCCGGTCGGTCCGGGCCGTCCTGGAGGCGGTCCCCGGCCTGCCGATCCAGGTGCAGTGCGAGCCGCCCGCCGACCTGTCGTGGATCGCGACGCTCAGGGAGGCGGGGGCGACCGCGATCGGCGTGCACATCGAGTCGCTGGACGAGGCGGTCCGCCGGCGGTGGACGCCGGGCAAGGCGAGCGTTCCCCGGGCGGCGTACGACGCCGCGTGGGCGGAGGCGGTGCGCGTGTTCGGCCGCAACCGCGTCTCCACCTACCTGCTCGTCGGCCTCGGCGAGGACCCGGACGAGCTGGTCGCCGGGGCCGCGGAGCTGATCGAGCGCGGCGTCTACCCGTTCGTCGTGCCCTTCCGCCCGCTGAAGGGCTCACCGGCGGCCCGGGACGGCTCGCCGGCCCCGTCGCCGCAGGTCGTCCGGCAGGTCACCGAGCGGGTGGCGGCGCTGCTGCGCGCCGCCGGCATGGCCGGCGCCGACCAGCGGGCGGGATGCGCCGCCTGCGGGGCGTGCAGCGCCCTCGCCGTGGCCGGCGGGTGAGGCGCCCATGAGACCGCCGCACCACTCCATGACGACGAGGTCCTCGCACGGCTCCGTGACCCGGGCGAGGGGCCGATGACGACGGCGTCCGGCCTGGGGGAGGTGCTGCTCGGCACGTCCCGGCGGCAGGTACGACCGCGCGACCTCGCCGGCGGCCCGCCGGGGACGCCGTCGCGGGCGGCCGGTGACCCGGTCTGTGATGTGCTGCTCGGACGGCGGCGGCCGTACGTTCTGGTCGAGGAGGCCGACCGCGCCGGGCTCGCGGCCTACCGGGCGCTGCGCAAGCAGGTCTTCGTCGAGGAGCAGGGACTGTTCCACGGCCACGACCTGGACGACCACGACTTCGACCCGCGCACCGTGGTGCTGGTGGCGAGGAACCGCGCGGGCGCCGTGCTCGGCGGCGTCCGCCTCGGCCCCGCCGCGGACGGCCCGGACATCGGCTGGTGGCGGGGCGGACGCCTGGCCGTCGACCCCGCCGAGCGGGGCGGTTCCGGCATCGGGCCCGCGCTCGTGCGGGCCGCGAGCGCGCGGGCGGAGGCCGCGGGCGCGCTCCGCTTCGAGGCCGCCGTACAGCCGCACGCCGAGCGGATGTTCACCCGCCTCGGCTGGCGGACCGTGCGCGCGACCCCGGTGGCGGGCGTCCCGCATCTGCTCATGCGCCGGCCGATCGGGCGGATCGCCGCCCTGGCCCACGGCGCCAAGCGGGCGCTGGGCGCGCTGCTGGCCGGCATGGCCCCGGGAGGCCCGCGGTTCCTCGGCGACGACGGGGCCCCGGTGCCCGGCAGCGACCTGGTCGCGGCCTGCGACGCGATCCTGCCGTCCATGGTGGAGCGCGACCCCGGCTGGGCCGGGTGGTGCTCGGTCCTGGTCAACCTCAACGACCTCGCCGCGATGGGCGCCGCTCCCGTGGGCCTGCTCGACGCGCTCGGGGCACGGGACGTGGCCGCCGCCGAGCTCGTGCTCGGCGGGCTGCGCCGCGCGGCCGCCGCGTACGACGTCCCGGTGCTCGGCGGGCACACCCAGCTCGGCGTGCCCGCGGCGCTGTCGGTCACCGCGCTCGGCCGTACGCCGCGTCCCGTCCCGGGCGGCGGCGGCCGTCCGGGCCACGCCGTGCGGCTCACCGCCGACCTGGGCGGCGGCTGGCGGCCCGGATACACCGGGCGGCAGTGGGACTCCACGACGCGCCGCCGCACTCCTGAGCTGCGGGCCATGCTGGGCGCGGTGGCGGCGGCCCGTCCCGCGGCCGCCAAGGACGTCTCGATGGCCGGAGTCGCCGGGACGCTCGGCATGCTCGCCGAGGCGTCGGGGTGCGGCGCGGTGCTGGACGTCGCCGCGGTGCCCCGTCCCGGCGCGGCGACCATGGGCGACTGGCTCACCTGCTTCCCCGGCTTCGCGATGCTCACCGCGGACGAGCCCGGCCGTCCCGGCCTCGCGGCGGGGCCGGCGACCGGAGCCGCGTGCGGCGAGCTGACGTCCGGGCGCGGGGTCATGCTGCGCTGGCCGGACGGCGAACTGACCGAGGCGATCGCCGGCCCGGTGACCGGGCTCGGCGCCGCGGGCGAGAAGGGCTGGGCATGAAGGTGCGCATGGGCGCCGTCGCGGCGCCGTTCGACCGTGACGTGGAGGCGTGCTTCGCGCGCGTCGGGCACCTGGTGGCCGAGGCGCGCGCGCAGGGATTGGGGCTGCTCGCCCTGCCGGAGGCGTGCCTGGGCGGCTACCTGCTCAGCATGGACGGCGACGCCGGTGACGTCCCGCCCGCGTTCGAGCGGGACGGGCCGCAGATCCGGCGGCTGGCGGCGATGGCGGGTGACATGGTGGTCTGCGCCGGCTACTGCGAGGCCGCCGGGCCGTGGCGGTACAACAGCGTCGTGTGCGTGACCGGCGACGGCGTGCTCGGCCACCACCGCAAGGTCCACCAGCCGCTGAGCGAGGACGCCCTGTTCGCGGCCGGTGACGGGTTCGCGGCGTTCGACACCCCGGTCGGGCGGCTCGGCATGATGATCTGCTACGACAAGGCGTTCCCCGAGTCGGCGCGGTCGCTGGCCCTGGACGGCGCGGAGATCGTCGTGTGCGCGTCCGCGTGGCCGGCCAGCCGCACCGACCCGGCGCCCGACCTGGCCGAGGACCGCTGGACGCGGCGCTTCGACCTGTTCGACCAGGCGCGGGCCCTGGAGAACCAGGTGGTCTGGGTGTCGGCCAACCAGTCCGGCGCCTTCGGCTCGCTGCGGTTCGTCGGCAGCGCCAAGATCGTCGGCCCGGGCGGGGAGGTCCTCGCCCGCACCGGAGTGTCCGGCGGCGTCGCGGTCGCCGAGCTGGACGTGCCGGCGGCGCTCGCCGTCGCGCGCCGCTCCATGGGGCACCTGCGCGACCGCCGCCCGGACGCCTACGCCCGCGACGACGGCGCGTCGGCGTCCGCTGCCGCGGTGGGGCGCTGACCGGTGGTCCGCATCGCCGCGGTGTCCGCGCACTTCGGGCGCGACCTCGCGTTCGACGTCCAGCGCATCGCCAAGCTCGTGGCGGACGCCCGCTCGTCCGGCGCCGCGCTGCTGGTCCTGCCGGACGCGTCGCTGGGCGGCTACCTCGCCGACCTGCGCCACCCCGACCCCGACTCCCTCCCGCCGGCGCTGGACAAGGACGACCCGATCTTCAAGCGGCTCGGCGTGCTGGCCGGCGAGATGGTGCTGTGCGTCGGGTACTGCGAGGACGCGGGGCCGGTCCGATACAACGCGGCGGTGTGCCTGAGCGGGGACGGCGTGCTCGGACGGCACCGAAAGGTGCACCTGCCGGCCGGGGAGGCCGCCGCCTACGCCGCCGGCGACCGGTTCGACGCCTTCGACACGCCGGTGGGCCGCGTCGGCATGCTCATCGACTACGACAAGACCTTCCCCGAGTCGGCGCGGTCGCTGGCCCTGGACGGCGCCGAGATCCTCGCCTGCCTGTCCGCCTGGCCGACCAGCATCACCAACCGGGCCCCGCGGATGGCGCAGGACCGCCAGTCCCGCCTGTTCGACCTGTACGACTGCGCGCGGGCGGCGGAGAACCAGGTCGTGCTGGCCTCCTCCAACCAGACCGGCGCGATGGGCGGGATGCGCTTCCTGGGGCAGGCCAAGGTGGTCGGCCCCGGCGGGGACGTCCTCGCCCGCACCTGGTCCAAGGCGGGGCTCGCGGTCGCCGAGGTCGACGTGGCCGCGGAGATCGCCACCGCGCGGCGGGTGCTCAAGCACGTCGACGAACTGCGCCCGGAGAGCTACCGATGAGACCGGCCGCCGCCATAGAGCGCGGGAGAGTCGCCGATGAGGCCGGGTGGCGCCGCGGAGCGTGGAAGCCGTCGATGAAGCCGGGCGGCTCCGTGCAGCGGAAGAGGCGGGTGGCGCCGTGGCGCGCATAAGAGCAGCCGATGCGGCCGGGCGGTGCCGTGCGGCAGGGCGGCCGTCGATGAGGCAGGGGGGCCACGGGTGAGGATCGCGCTGCTGACCTACTCCACCAAGCCCAGGGGCGGGGTGGTGCACACGCTGAGTCTGGCCGAGGCGCTGGCCGCCGCGGGCATGCAGGTCACGGTGTGGACGCTCGCCCGGGGCGGGGACGCAGGGTTCTTCCGCGCGGTGGACCCGGCCGTGCGGCAGGTGCTCGTCCCGTTCCCCGACATCCCCGGCGAGACGGTCGGCGATCGCGTCCTGCGCTCGATCTCGGTGCTGCGCGAGGCGTTCGACCCCGCCCCCTACGACGTCGTGCACGCCCAGGACTGCATCAGCGCCAACGCCGTCGAGGACTGCGTGCGCACCGTGCACCACATCGACCACTTCACCACACCCGAGCTGGCGGCCTGTCACGAGCGGGCGATCGTCCGCCCGCACACCCACGTCTGCGTCTCGGCGGCCGTCGCCCGCGAACTGGCGGAGGACTGGGGGATCACCGCGACGGTCATCCCGAACGGCGTCGACGCCGGGCGCTTCGCGCGGGCCGCGTGCGACGGCGACCGGCGCTGGCGCGACCGGTTCGGGCCGTACGTGCTGACCGTGGGCGGCATCGAGCCGCGCAAGGGCTCGATGGACCTGCTGGAGGCGTACGCGCTGCTCGCCGACCTGGATCTGCGCCTGATCGTCGCCGGCGGGGAGACCCTGTTCGACTACCGCGGCTACCGGGCCGAGTGGGATCGCCGCGCCGCCGCGCTGGGCGTGGAGCCGATCGTGCTCGGCCGGGTCGGCCACCATGAGCTGCCCGACCTGGTCGCCTCGGCCGCGGTCTTCGCCTTCCCCTCGCTCAAAGAGGGGTTCGGCCTGGCCGCCATGGAGGCGCTGGCGGCCGGGGTGCCGCTGGTCACCCGCGACCTGCCGGTGTTCCGTGAGGTGTTCGGAGCGGCGGCCGGCTTCGCGGCCGGCCCGCGCGGGCTCGCCGAGGCGATGCGCGCGGCGCTCACCGCCCCCGACCCTGGCCGCCGGGCCGCCGGACGCGCGCTGGCCGCCCGCCACACCTGGTCGGAGGCCGCCGCCCGCCACATCGCCCTGTACGAGTCGCTCTAGCCTCCCGCCCGGCCCGGGTGCGGCGGGCGGGATTCAGGCGGGGGACGGGCGCGGCGATGGGTCTTGCACAATCTTGTCAAGAACGTTTTAATCCCCGTAAAGCTCTTGTGAACCATTTGACGTACCGCGAGGTGAAAGGCCGTCGCGCGCCTTTCGCAGGAACTCGTGAGCGCTGCGCATGTACGGGGACGGGTTTTTCGCCGTCACCGGAAAGCGCTTTCCACAGGAGGCGATATGTCGTTGCGCAAGGCCCTGACGGGAGCGGTCGCGACCGGTCTGCTGGCCGCCCTGGCGGCGTGCGGGGGCGGCGGCGGAGGGGGCGCGGGCGACGGCACGGTGACCATCCGCTTCGCCTGGTGGGGCAGCGACCAGCGCGCGAAGATCACCAACGAGGCCGTCCGGCTGTTCATGAAGAAGAACCCGGGCGTCAAGGTCGTCACCAGCACCGCCATCTACGACGCCTACTTCCAGAAGCTGGCCACCGAGACCGCCGGCGGCAACGCCCCCGACGTCATGCAGATGAGCGACCGCCACCTGCGTGAGTACGCCGACCGCAACGTCGTGCTCGATCTGCGCCCGCACGAGGGCAAGGAGATCCGCACCGCCGACCTCAAGAAGGAGGTCATGGGGCTCGGCACGCTGGGCGGCAAGCTCTACGGCCTGCCCCTCGGCCAGACCGCCGTCGTGATGGTCTACGACCCGGTGCTGTGGAAGCAGGCGGGCGCCAAGGAACCCAAGCTCGGCTGGACCTGGGACGACTACTTCGAAGCCGCCAAGAAGGTGACCGCGCGCACCGGCGGCAAGGTCTACGGCGCAGACGACTTCGGCGGCATCGAATCGTGGTTCAAGGTCTGGCTGTCCCAGCAGGGCAAGGGCCTGTACACCGCGGACGGCAGGCTCGGCTACACCGAGCAGGACGTCCTCGCGTGGTGGGAGATGGCCACGAGGTTCCGCAAGGCGGGCGCCGCCACCCCCGGTGAGATCACCGCCGTCAACCCCGCGGGCTCGCCGCTCGCGCGCAAGCTGTCGGCCTCGGAGTTCCAGCCGGACTCCACCGTCGCGCCCGACGCCTGGGCCGGCTACGACAACCCCTACGCGCTGGCGCCGCTGCCGCAGGTCGGCGACGATCCCGGCCTGTACGGCGAGCCGCCGATGCTGCTCAGCGTGTCGGCCAGGACCAAGCAGCGGGCCGCGGCGCTCAAACTGGCCGACTTCATCATCAACGACCCCGAGGCCGCCAAGATCCTCGGCATGTCGCGCGGCCTGCCCGCCAACGTGAAGAACCGCGAGGCGATCGCGCCGGCCCTGACCGGAGCGTGGAGACAGGTCTACGACTACGAGGAGCTCATCGCCGGCAAGATCAAGCTCGGCCCGCCCGCCCCGCCGAAGGGCGCCGGCACGCTGTTCACGCTGTTCGACAAGTACTACCAGGACGTCATGTACGACAAGGCGACCCCGGCCGACGCCGCCAAGCGGTACTACGCCGAGGCCCAGCAGATCATCGCCGGCTGACCGGGACCGCGGATGTCCATGACGCGACGCGCCCCGGGGAGGACCCCGGTGGGACGCCCCCGGGACGCGCCCGCCGCGGCCCGGCCCCGCCGCACGGCCTACGGCGAGCGGCCGGGCGTCGCGTACCTGTTCCTGTCGCCGTGGGTCGCGGGCGCGGTCCTGCTCACCGTGGGGCCCATGCTGGCCTCGCTGTACCTGTCGTTCACCGACTACGACCTGTTCACCGCGCCGTCGTTCGTCGGCCTGTCCAACTACGCCCGGCTGTTCACACAGGACGCGCACTTCCTCAACGCGGTGGAGGCGACGGTCAAGTTCGTCGTGTGGTCCGTCCCGGTGCAACTGGCGGCCGCGCTGGCGGTGGCCATGCTGCTCAACCGGGCGAGCCGCCTGCAGGGGCTGTACCGCTCGGCGTTCTACGCACCGTCGCTGCTCGGCGCGAGCGTCGCGGTGGCGCTGGTGTGGCGGGCGATGTTCTCCGGCGGCGGCGCCGCCGACCAGGTGCTGTCGGTCTTCGGCGTCAGGACGGGCGGCTGGGTGACCGACCCCGACCTCGCGCTGCTGGTGCTCGTGCTGCTGGGCGTCTGGCAGTTCGGCGCCCCGATGGTGATCTTCCTGGCCGGGCTGAAGCAGATCCCGGCCGAACTGTACGACGCGGCGTCGGTGGACGGCGCGGGATGGTGGCGGCGGTTCTGGTCGGTCACGGTGCCGATGCTCTCGCCGGTGATCCTGTTCAACCTGGTGCTGGACACGATCAGGGCCTTCCAGGTGTTCAACGCCGCGTTCGTCGTCAGCAACGGCACCGGCGGCCCCGGCGACTCCACCCTGTTCTACACGCTCTACCTGTGGCAGAAGGGCTTCGTCGACTTCAAGATGGGCTACGCCTCCGCCATGGCCTGGGTCCTGCTGGCGGGCATCGCCCTGGTCACCACGCTGATCTTCAGGTCGGCCCGTTCGTGGGTGCACTACGGAGGCGGTGAGCGGTGAACGGTCACGAATGCCGCCCGGCCCGCACGGGAGGTGGCGGGCGGTGAACGGCCGCGGGCTGCGCCGGGTGGTCTGGCACGTGGTCGTGCTGGCGGCGCTGGCGGTGATGCTGTACCCGGTGCTGTGGCTGGTGACCAGCTCGGTGAAGCCGAGCGCGCGCATCGCCGCGAGCGTCGGGCTGTGGGCGGAGTCGTTCACCTTCGGCAACTACGCCGCCGTTTTCGACGCCTCCGCCGCCACCCCGGTGTGGCGGTACTTCCTCAACTCCACGCTGGTGGCGGGCGGCGCGGTGATCGGCAACGTGGTCACCTGCTCGCTGGCCGCCTACGCCTTCGCCCGGCTGCGGTTCCGGCTGCGCACCCCGCTGTTCGCGTTCATGCTCGCCACGATCATGCTGCCGCAGCACGTGGTGCTGATCCCGCAGTACACCGTCTTCCAGCGGCTCGGCATGGTGGACTCGTTCTGGCCGCTGGTGCTGCCGAAGTTCCTGGCCACCGACGCGTTCTTCGTCTTCCTGATGGTGCAGTTCATCAGGCAGCTGCCCCGCGAGCTGGACGAGGCGGCCCGCATCGACGGCTGCGGGCCGGTCAGGATCTTCGCCCACATCACGCTGCCCCTGATCAAACCCGCGATGATCACGACGGCCATCTTCACGTTCATTTGGACCTGGAACGACTTCTTCACCCAGCTGATCTACCTGTCGTCCCCCGAGCGGCTCACGGTGCCGCTGGCGCTGCGCATGTTCGTCGACCTGCAGGAGAGCGCCGCCTCCTTCGGCCCGATGTTCGCCCTGTCGGTGCTCTCGCTGGTGCCCGTGCTGCTGTTCTTCGCCGCCTTCCAGCGCTTCCTGGTCCAGGGCCTGGCCACCTCGGGCCTGAAGGGATGAGCCGCCGCCTGGCGCTCCTGTCGGAGTCGCTGCTGCTCGGGGTGCTGGTGTTCCTCGCCGCGCTGCCGGTGGTGACGGCCTTCGCCGCGCTGGCGGCCGGCTGCGCGCTGCTGCGCGACCGCGGCGAGAGCGCCGTCGGGGTGCGGCCGTACGCCCGGCGCCTGCTGGCCGTCGCCCGCGCCGGGCCGCTCGCGCTCGCCGTGCCGCCGGCGCTGTGCCTGGTGCTGGCGCTCGACTGGGCGGCCGTGGACGCCGGGCTGCCCGGGCACGAGGTCTTCGCCGTGCTGGTGCCGCTGCTGGCCGTCGCCGCCGCCGGGCTCGCCCTGCGCTGCGCCGGGGCCTGGCGGCCCGGCCTCGGCTGGCCGGACGCCTTCCGCGCGGCCCTGCGGGCCGACCTGCACGGGACGGCGCTGCTGGCTATGGCGGCGGCGGCCGCCGCCATCATCTGCTCCACGTTCCCCCTGGTCACGCCGCTGGCCCTCGGCCAGCTCGTCCTCGCCGCCGTCGCCGTCGACGCGCGGGTCCCCGCCCAGCACGCCTGACCTCGGAGCGGAAGGCACGTCCGCGAGGTCGGCCACCACGTACGGAGGTGCAGTTCAGCCATGCCTGAGATCGCCCGACGAGATGTGTTGAAGGGGATGGCGGCGGCCGGCGCCGGCGCCGTCCTGCCCCTCGCCCCGCAGCCCCCGGCCGCCGCGCCCGCCGCGGCGACGGCCGCCGGGGTGCCCGGGGTGCCCGAGGTGCCCGAGGTGACGGTGCGCTGGCTGGAGGAGGCGCCGTCCCTCGCCGCCGGCTCCACCTGGGGCACCCCCTGGCCGCGCGGGACGGTGCCCAAGGGGCAGGCGTTCGCGCTGACCGCCCCGGACGGAGCGGCCGTGCCCGTGCAGAGCTGGCCGATCGCCTACTGGCCCGACGGATCGCTGAAGTGGACCGCGCACGCGATCAGCGCCGCCGTCCCCGCCGCGGCCTACACCCTCGCCGCCGGCACGCCCGCCGCCCCGGCCGCGCCGGTCACCGTGAAGGACGCCAAGGGCCACGTCGAGGTGGACACCGGCGTGATCAGGGTCCGCGTCCGCAAGGACGGCCCGGAGCTCATCAGCCACGTCTGGCGCGGCGGGGCCGAGATCGCGCGCCGGGGCCGGCTCGTCGCCCTCCGGCAGGACGCGATCGCCGAGGACGACGACGAGGACATGCCGCGGCGCGAGCGCTTCCTGAGCGACGTCCGCCAGGTGACCGTGGAGCAGTCGGGCCCGGTGCGCGCGGTGGTCCGCGTCGAGGGCAGGCACCAGAGCGCCAGGGGCAGGACGTGGCTGCCGTTCACGGTGCGCCTGTACTTCTACGCGGGCGCCGAGAGCATCCGCATGGTGCACTCGTTCGTGTTCGACCGCGACGGCCGGCACGACTTCGTCGCCGGGCTCGGCGTGCGGTTCAGGGTGCCCATGCGCGACGAGACCTACGACCGGCACGTGCGCTTCGTGGGGGAGGGGCACGGCATGCTGGCCGAGGCGGTCAAGGGCGTCACCGGCCTGCGCAGGGACCCGGGCGCGGCCGTGCGCGCCGCCCAGGTCGCGGGCGGCAGGCTGCCCGACGTCTCCACCTGGGACACCCGGGTGAGCGGCCGCGTCGGCCTCATTCCCGCCTGGGGCGACTACACGCTCGCCCAGCCGTCCGCCGAGGGCTTCACCGTGCGCAAACGGACCAAGAAGGGCCACGGCTGGGTCGACGTCGACCAGGGCGGCCGCGCCTCGGGGCTGGGGTACGTCGGCGGCGTCTCCGGCGGGCTGGCGTTCGGGCTGCGCGACTTCTGGCAGCGCCACCCCACCCAGCTCGACGTGCGCGGCGCCGCGTCGCAGGAGGCCGAGGTCACCGTCTGGCTGTGGTCCCCGCAGGCGCCCCCGATGGACACCCGCTTCTACCACGACGGGATGGGCCAGGACACCTACCCCGAGCAGCTGGAGGGGCTGGAGATCACCTACGAGGACTACGAGCCCGGGTTCGGCACGCCGTACGGCATCGCGCGCACCAGCGAGCTGATGTTCTGGGCGGTCGGCGCCACCCCGGACGCCGCCCGGCTGGCCGCGATGGCCGACGCCGTGCGCACCCCGCCGCAGATCGTCAACCCGGTCGGGCACCTGGTCGCGGCGAAGGTCTTCGGCGGGCTGTTCGCCCCCGCCGACCGGTCGAACCCGGCGGCCGCCGCGATCGAGGACCATCTGGACTTCCTGTTCTCCTACCACAGGTCGCAGGTCGAGCAGCGGCACTGGTACGGGTTCTGGAACCACGGCGACATCATGCACACCTACGACACCGACCGGCGGGTCTGGCGGTACGACGTCGGCGGGTACGCCTGGGACAACTCCGAGCTGTCGCCCGACCTGTGGCTGTGGTACGCGTTCCTGCGCTCGGGCCGGGCGGACGTCTACCGGTTCGCCGAGGCGATGACCCGGCACACCGGCGAGGTGGACGTCTACCACGCGGGCCCGTGGGCGGGGCTCGGCACCCGGCACAACGTGCAGCACTGGGGGTGCAGCGCCAAGCAGCAGCGCATCTCCACGGCGGCCTACCGGCGGATCTTCTACTACCTGACCGCCGACGAGCGGGCGGGCGACCTGATGCGCGCGCTGGTCGACTCCGACAAGACGTTCATGGCGCTCGACCCGCTGCGCAAGATCCGCACCGAGCCGTACACGCCGGACCCCGAGGCGCTGGCCATCGGTCTCGGCACCGACTGGTCGGGACTGGCCGCCGCCTGGCTGACCGAGTGGGAGCGCGGCGGGGACCCGGTCGCCGAGCGGAAGCTGAAGGCGACCATGCGCACGATCGCCGCGATGCCCAACGGCTTCGTCACCGGCGAGGGGTCGTACAGCCTGAGCACCGGAGAGTTCGCCCCGGCGCAGAAGAAGGTGGCGGTCTCGCACCTGTCGGCCATGTTCGGCCAGGTGGAGATCTGCGCGGAGCTGATCGACCTGGTCGACATGCCGGAGTTCGAGGCGGCGTGGCTGCAGTACTGCCGGCTGTTCAACGGCACCGCCGCCGAGCAGACGGCCGAGACCGGCGCCGCCTTCGGCAACCTCATCCTCCGGCAGGGGCATTCCCGGCTGACCGCCTACGCCGCGGTGCGGCTCGGCCGCGACGACCTGGCCGCCCGGGCGTGGCGGGAGTTCTACACCGGCGACGGCTACGCCCCGAACCTGCCGTGGCGGTCGGAGAAGGTCGCCACGACGCTGAACCCCACCGAGGAGGCGGCGTGGGTGTCCACCAACACCACGGCCCTGTACGGGCTGGCGGCCATCCAGAACCTGGCCCTCGTCGGCGACCGGATCACCCCTCCCTGACCCGCGGCGGCCGGTTCAGGGACCGGTGAGGAGGGGCAGGCGCAGGACGAAGCGGGCGCCGACCGGGGAGTCCTCGATGACGAGGTTCCCCTCGTGGTGCTGGGCGATGTCCCGGGCGATCGCCAGCCCGAGGCCGGTGCCCTGCTTGTCCTTCTCGCGGCCCGAGGGCAGCCGGGTGAAGCGCTGGAAGACGGCCTCCCGCTGGTCGGGCGAGATGCCCTCGCCGTCGTCGATCACCTGCAGCTCGGCCCGGCCGTCGTCGCGGTCGACGAGGATGGTCACCGTGGAGGTGGCGTGCCGCTCGGCGTTGTCCAGCAGGTTGGTCAGCAGCCGCAGCAGCTGGAGCCGGTCGCCGCTGACGACGACGCCGGGTCGCAGGTGCAGCACGACGCGCTTGCGCCGGGGCCGGCGGCCGACCTCGGTGCGCACCAGCTCGGCGAGGTTGATGTAGCTGCGCGAGACCTTCTCGCCCGCGTCGAGCTTGGCCAGCACCAGCAGGTCGGTGACGATGGCCTGCAGCCGGTCCAGGCTCGCGACCACCGCCTCCGCCATCTTCGTCCAGTCGGTGTCCTCCGGGTGCAGCAGCGCCTCCTCC
This sequence comes from Sphaerisporangium sp. NPDC049457, assembly GCF_055586705.1. Classification (NCBI taxonomy): domain Bacteria; kingdom Bacillati; phylum Actinomycetota; class Actinomycetes; order Streptosporangiales; family Streptosporangiaceae; genus Sphaerisporangium; species Sphaerisporangium sp. NPDC049457. The sequence goes on from NZ_JBVJHR010000001.1 coordinate 221,716, forward strand.
ACCTGGGTCCGCATGGCCGTGATGGGGCTGCGCAGGTCGTGGCCGGCGTCGGAGGCGAAGCGCCGCTGCTGCTCCACCGCCTGCTGCAGGCGGTCCAGGGTCGAGTTGACGGTGACGGTCAGGGCGGCGATCTCGTCGCGCTGCGCCGGGACCGGTACCCGGCGCCCCAGGTCGGACACGGTGATCTCGGCCAGCTCCTCGCACACGCTCTCGACGGGCGCGAGGGCGCGGCGCACGATGCGGTACGTCCCGACGGCGGTGGCGCCCGTGAGCGCCAGGGAGGCGACGCCGAGCAGCGCGAGGACGGCGGGATGGACGTACCACGGGACGGGCGTGCCGGCGCCGTAGATGACGTAGTCGCCCCCGGTCCGGTAGAAGCGCAGGGCCACGACGTCCACGCAGGTGTCCGCGATGCCCGGCGGCGAGCAGAGCTTCCTGCTGGCGACCGCGGCGTCGTCCGGCGGGGTGAACCGGGCGATCGGCGGCTCGCCGGCGAGCTCGGGGGTCGCGGCGAGGACGCGGCCGGAGGGGTCGACGACCTGGATGTGCCGCGCGTGGTCCTCCGGTTTCAGGGTCGGGGGCAGCCTGTCCTCATGGATCATTCTCGAGACGTGCATGAGGCTCGCCATGATCTCCTGGCGCTGGCGGGACTCGGCGAGGCCGTACATTCCCAGGAAAACGAGCACGCTCACGCCTACGCATAGCAAGGCCGTCATGACGCTGGCGACCCACGTCAGCCTGGTCCGCACGGACCAGTCGCGCCAGAGCCTCACCGCAGCGCCCCCCTGTCCGCCTCGTGATCACCTTAAATCCGCATCATTCGAGGTCGGGGCAGTGAAAGGGCAAGATGGCACAAACTATGGATCAAGGACATGTAGTGTGCGGGGCGCCAGGTTCATGGTCCGCACCCCGGTTTCGCTGCATTCCACTACGTCTCCGACTCGGGCTCCGTAAAGGTCGGGTACGTGGATCGCAGGTTCGATCGCCAGGGTCATGCCCGCGGCGAGCACCGTGCGGTCGGCGGCGGTGAGCCAGGGGCCCTCACGCGGCTCCAGCCCGATGCCCTGGCCCGTCCCGCGCGTGACGTACGGCCCGTAGCCGCTCTCGTCCAGCACGGTCCAGGCGGCGGCGTCCACCTCGGCGGCCGTCGCGCCGGGCCGCACGGCCGCCGCGGCGGCGTCGCGGGCCGACAGCAGCACCGCGTACAGCGCATCGAAGTCCTCCGGCGGCTCGGCCACGAAGAAGGCGCGGGCGGCGTGCGCGTGATACCCGCCCGACCGCGCCGCGACCTCGACGGTGACCGCGTCGCCGGGGTTGATGACCCGGCCGGACGGCACGTGCCGCGGCCGCGCCGTGTTCTCCCCGCTCGCCACCACCACCGACAGGTGCTCGGCGTCCCCCGCCTCCGCGGCGAGCCGCGCGGCCATGCCCTCCTCGGTGGCGCCGAACCACGACAGCGCCCGCGCCGCGCCGAGGACGCGGTCGGCGGCCGCCGCGGCCCGTTCGATCGCGGCGACCTCCTCGGGGCGCTTGCGCATCCGCAGCGGGTCGAGCACGGCCGAGGCCAGCACCAGGTCGGCGTCCACGCGCAGCACGAACAGCTCGTGCGCCCGCATCTGCGCGTCCACGCCCACCCGCGAGGCCGAGGCGGGGATGAGCGCGGCGGCCTCGGCGGCGTCCGGGGCGAACCCGGGCGGCAGGCCGGGCACCAGCACGAGGAACCCCGGCGCGTCGTGCCCGGCGACGTAGCGCATGTCGGGGGAGGGGCGCAGCACCAGCGCGTCCAGGCCCGCCTCCGACATCCGCGCCTGGACGGCCGCCATGACCTCCTCGATCATGCGGGCGGGTGCAGCCAGCAGGCCACCGGCCCGAACGCGGGCTCCTCGTCCGCGCACACCTGCATCGCCACCGGGCACCGGGGGTGGAAACGGCATCCGGGCGGCGGGTCCGCCGGGTCGGGCACGTCCCCGGGCAGTTCCTCGGGCAGCCGGCCGAGGCCGTCCGCCTCCGGGATGGCCCGCAGCAGCGCCTGGGTGTACGGGTGGCGCGGCTCGGCCCAGATCTCGGCGGTCGGCCCGGTCTCCACGATCTTCCCCAGGTACATCACGGCGATGCGGTCGGCGATCAGCCGGACGACCGACAGGTCGTGGCTGATGAACAGCAGCCCCGCGCCCGACTCGACCGCGAGGTTGCGCATCAGCGTCGCCACCTGCGCCTGCGCGGAGGCGTCCAGCGCCGAGATCGGCTCGTCCCCGATCAGCAGCGAGGGGCGGGCCGCCAGGGCGCGGGCGATCGCGATGCGCTGGCGCTGCCCGCCGGAGAACTCGTGCGGGTAGCGCTCGGCCATCCGGCCGGGCAGGCCCACGCGTTCGAGCATGCCGGCGGGGGTCGTCTCGCGGTCGCCGGCCGCCGCCAGGCCGTCGGCGATCTGCGCGCCCACCCGCCGCCGGGGGTTGAGCGAGGCGTAGGGGTCCTGGAACACCATCTGGATCTTGGTGAGCGCGGGGGTCCTGCGGCGCAGGCCGAGGGGCGTGACCGGGCCGCCCTCGAACGCGACGGCCCCGCCGCCGGCCGGGACCAGCCCGCAGACGGCGCGGGCCAGGGTGGACTTGCCGCAGCCGGACTCGCCGACCAGGCCGACCACCTCGCCGGCCGCCACCTCCAGGCTGGCCCCCGCGACCGCCCGCACGGCCGGCCTGCCGGGCGTCCGGTGGTCGACGACCAGGTCCCGCACGGTCAGCAGGCTCATGACCCCTCCCTCGGCAACACGTCCGTTCCCTCGCCGGGCGGCACGGGCCCGCCCGGCGACGGCTCCTGCGGGCCGCCCGGAGACGGTTCCCGCGGGCCGCCCGGCGGCGGCTCCTGCGGGGCGTCCGGCCGGACGGCCGCGCCCTCCTTGGGCAGCGCGTCCAGCAGCGCCCGGGTGTAGGGGTGCTCGGGTTCGCGCAGCACCCGGGCGCGCGGCCCGGTCTCAAGGACCAGGCCCTCGCGCATGACGCTGACCTCGTCGGCGACCGCCGACATGACGCCGAGGTCGTGCGTCACCAGCAGCACGGCGAGCCCGAGGTCGTCGCACAGGCCTCTGATCAGCCGCAGCACCCCCGCCTGGACGGTCACGTCCAGCGCGGTGGTCGGCTCGTCGGCGATCAGCACCTTCGGGCCGCAGGCCAGGGCGATCGCGATCGCGATGCGCTGGCGCATGCCGCCGGAGAACTGGTGCGGGTAGCGGTCGAACGCCGCCGACGGGCCCGGGATGCGCACCTTCCCGAGCAGCTCCTCCGCCCGCGCCCGCGCCTCGGCCCTGCCGACGCGCAGATGGTGGCGCATGTGCTCGGTGATCTGGCGGCCGACGGTCAGCATCGGGTGCAGGCTGGTCGCCGGGTCCTGGAACACCATGGCGATGTCGCGTCCGCGCACGGCGTTCAGGTCGCGCTGCGACAGGCCGAGCAGGTCGCGCCCGTCCAGCGCTATGCGGCCGCCCGTACGGGCGCCGTGCGGCAGTAGGCCGAGCGCGGCCAGGCCGGTCATCGTCTTGCCAGAGCCGCTCTCGCCGGCCAGGCCGTGCACGCGTCCCGGTCGCAGCAGCAGGTCCACCCCGCGCAGGATCTCGTGGCCGCCGATCGAGACCGTCAGCCCTTCGACGCTCAGCACCGGGGAGTCGTCCCGGACGTCGTTCACGGTCACAGCGCACGCTCCTTGATGGCCCGGGCCGTGCGCGGGTCCAGGGCGTCGCGGAGGGTGTCGCCCAGGAAGTTGAAGGCGAGCACCACGGTGAGAATGGCCAGGCCGGGGAACGTCGCGACCCACCAGCTGTCGAAGACCTCCACGCCGGAGGCGACCATCGCCCCCCACTCGGCGGAGGGCGGCTTGGCCCCGAGCCCGAGGAAGGACAGGCCCGACAGCAGCAGCAGCGCGCTGCCGATGTCCAGCGTCGCCAGCACCAGGATGGGGCCGGTCACGTTGGGCAGCACGTCGACCCGCAGGGACCGCCAGGCCGAGAAGCCGAGCAGGCGGCCGCTGAGCACGAACTCGCGCTCGCGCATGCCGAGCACCAGGCCGCGCGTCACGCGGGCGTACGACGGCCAGGCCACCACCAGCACGGCGAGCACCGCGTTGGTCAGGCTGGCGCCCAGGGCCGCGGCGACGACCATGGCGAGGATGACGGTGGGGAAGGCGAAGACCAGGTCGGCCAGCCGCATGATCCCCTCGCCGACCCATCTGCCGAAATATCCGGCGCAGGCCCCGAGCGCGCCGCCGATCAGCAGCGACAGCACCACCAGCAGCAACGTCAGCGGGATGGACACCCGCGCCCCGTACATGACGCGGGACAGGATGTCGCGGCCGAGCTGGTCGGTGCCGAGCCAGTGGCCCGGCCCGGGGGAGGCGAGCCTGGGCAGGTCCTGGGCCAGCGGGTCGTGCGGCGCGAGCAGCGGGGCCGCCACGGCGATGACCAGCCAGGCGAGCGCGACCACCCCGCCCGCGACGGCGAGCGGCCGCCGCCACGCCTCCGGCAGGCGCGCCAGCACGCCCTTCCTGTCCGGGGCGCCGGGAAGGATCCTCACGCCGGCCCCCCTCCGCGGCGGACGCGGGCGATCACGACAGCCTCACTCTCGGGTCGATGATCCCGTACAGGATGTCGACCACCAGGTTGATCAGGACGTACACGAAGCCCACCACCAGGCCGACGCCCATGACGGCGGGCAGGTCGAGGGTCGTGGCGCTCTTGTAGGCGTACTGGCCGATGCCGGGTCGCGCGAAGACCGACTCCACCAGCACCGTTCCGGACAGCAGGCTGCCGAACGCCAGGCCGGCGACCGTGATGATCGGCACCAGCGCCGACCGCAGCACGTACCGGAACAGGATCACCCGGCCGGGCAGGCCCTTGGCCCGCGCGGCGCGCACATAGTCCTGCCCGAGCACCTCCAGCACCGCCGACCGCGTGAAGCGGGTGAGCAGGCCGATGGTGTACGCGGCGAGCACCAGCGCCGGGGTGATCAGGTGGCCCACGGCGGAGGAGAACACCTCCCACTGGCCCGCGAGGGCGGCGTCGACGGTGTACAGGCCGGTGACCGCGGGCGGGGCGCTCATGTCCGGCGCGATCCGGCCGCTGCCGGGGGTGATCTGCAACCGGAAGAAGAACACGTAGAACGCCACCAGGGCGAGCCAGAAGGTCGGCACCGAGATGCCGACCAGGCTCACCACGCGCAGTACCTGGTCCGACAGCCGGTCGCGGCGCAGCGCCGCGATCACGCCGAACGCGACGCCCGCCACCAGCGAGATCAGGATCGCGCCGCCCGCCAGCTCGATCGTGGCGGGCACGAACTCCGCCAGGTCGTCCAGCACGGGACGGTGGCTCTGCTGGCTCATGCCGAGGTCGCCCCGCAGCAGGCCGCCGAGGTAGGTCAGGTACTGCGCCGGCAGCGGCTTGTCCAGGCCGTGCTCGGCGCGGAACTGCGCCACGATCGCCGGGTCGCCGAGCGCCCGCTGGCCGAGGTTGGCCGTCACCGGGTCGCCCGGCACCAGATTGGTCAGGACGAAGGTGACCAGCGTGATCCCGAATCCGAGCAGCACCGCGATCGCGATCCTGCGGGCCAGGAACCGCGCCAGCGGATGCCGCCGGTGCCCCCTGCCGCGCGGCCGGCGGCGACCGCCGTCGTTCACGGCAGGGCCGCCGGTGGTGGTGTCGTTGTCGCCCGGGCCGGCGGCACGGCTCGCCGCCGCGCCGCCCGCCCGGTCGTCACTTGGCGCCGAGGGCCGCGACATCGACCGTCCACACCGGGTGGAACTGGAGCCCGGTGACCGAGGCCGCCGTCACGATGTTCTGGCTCGGCTGGATCAGCGGGATGAACGGACCTGAGGCGTTCAGCTTGTTCTGGATGTCGGTGTAGAGCTGCTTGCGCGTGTCGTCGCCGATGGTGGCGGCCGCCTTGTCGCCGAGGGCTTCGAGGTCCTTGTCGGCCCCCGCCTTCCAGCCGGCGCGCAGGCCGACCGTCTTGCCGGGGAGGAAGGCCAGGTAGTCCGTCGGGTCCGGGTAGTCAGGGCCCCAGTACCACAGGCCCAGCTCCTCCTTGCCGTTGCGGTAGTTGTCCAGCGCCGTCGCCACCGGCCCGGGGGCCAGCTCGACGGTGATGCCGACCTCCTTGAGGTTGGCCTGGACGCGCTCGGCGAACGGCTGGAACGACAGGCCCTGCAGGGTGATGTCGCTCGGGTACTCCAGCTTCACCGTCGGGTTGCTCACCCCGCTCGCCGCGACGGCTGCCTTGGCGCCCTCGACGTCCCGCTTGACGGCCTGGTCGGCGGGCAGCGCGCCCAGCAGCATCGTCGGGATGACGCCCGGCGCCTGCACCGAGCCCTCGCCCGCCAGCTCCAGCAGGCCCTGGTAGTCGACGCCCTTGCGGACGGCCTCGACGATCTTGGGGTTGCTCGTGACCCCGCTGACGCCCGAGTCGTGGTTGGCCAGCAGGAACACGACGTTCGCCGAGGCGGTCTTCAGGGTCTGCAGGTTCCCGCCGACGCCCTTGACCTGGTCGCCGGACAGGTCCAGCGCGATCTGGCTGTCACCCCGCTGGACGTTCAGCTTCTGGGTGGCCGACTCGACGTTGCGGATGACGACCTTGGTGTAGGCGGGCTTGTGGGCGCCCCAGTACTTCGGGTTGGCCTTCAGCACGACCTGCGAGGAGGTGTTGAACGACTCCAGCTCGTACGGCCCGGACCCGGCGGAGGCGCTGTTGAGGTACTGCTCGGCCTTGTCGGAGGAGTCGGCCGTGCCGCCGTGCTCCTTGACGACCTTGGAGTTCAGGATGCCCAGCGCGGGGTTCGGCAGGACGAACGGCAGCTCGGGCCGTGGCGTCTTGGAGGTCAGCGTGATCGTCGTCGCGTCCGTCTTGGCCACCTCGACGCCGTCCAGCAGGAAGGACGGGTTGCCCTTCAGGTCGCGGACCCGGTTGAGGGAGAACACGACGTCGTCGGCGGTGACCGGGGAGCCGTCGGAGAACGTGGCGCCCTGGCGCAGCTTCAGCGTCAGCGTCCTGCCGTCGGGGGACTGCTCGTAGGACTCGGCGAGCGAGGGGAGCGGCTTGGTGACGTCGGAGCCCTCGAAGGTCAGCAGGGTGTCGTAGAGCGCCTTGCCGACGGTCAGGCCGGTGGGCTCGTAGTTGCGGCCGGGGTCGGCGGTCTTGAGGGTGAAGGACGCGTCCATCACCAGGGTCTTGCTCGTGCTGCCGCCGCCCTGCGACGACGTGGTGGACGGGGTGCCACCGGAGCAGGCGGCGAGGGAGAGCGCGCCGGTGAGCAGGACCGGCAGCAGAGCCGCCCTCGCCTGCCAAGCCGTACGGCGCCGCGAGCGGGTCGCCATTCTGTGTCCTCCGGAATTGGGCTATGTAGACGATTGTTAGCGTGTGGTCCAGGATTGTCCGATAAAACGTCCAGCTCATGGCAGTGAGCCGAGACGGATAGAGCGCATGGGGACGATGTATGACCGAAATGTCAGGCACGCCATCGTCCGGGACCGGGGTCCCTGGACGGATCGGCATCGGCCTGCAGCTCGACGCCATCCACATGAAGATCATGGAGGTGCTGCGGGAGAACGGCCGCATCTCGGTGGCGGCGCTGGCCGAGCGGGTCGGGATCTCCCGGGCGAGCGCCTACACCAGGTTCGAGGCGCTGCGCGCCGACGGGGTGATCAAGAAGTTCACCGCCGAGGTCGACCACGTGCGCGCCGGGCTCGGCATCACCGCGCTCGTCTTCGTGACCGTGCGCCAGCAGATGTGGAAGCAGTTCCGCGCCCAGCTCGCGCAGATGCCCGAGGTGGAGTACTGCGCGATCACCACAGGGCAGCACGACGCGATGATCCAGGTCAGGATGCCCGACGTCGCCTCCGTGCACACCCTGGTCACCGAACGGCTGGCGAGCATCCCGGCCGTCAAGGCCACGGAGACCGTCTTCATCCTGGACGAGGTGCTCAGGCGGCCCTACGTCCTGCCCTCCGACGGCCGCTCCCGTCAGCCCGCCCGCCGCCCGCCCGCAGCCGCCGCCGACCCGCCCCCGCAGCCCCCGTCGAACGTCCCCCTGGGCAAAATGCGCTTCGTCGGCGCCGCAGAAGGCCGCGCCCACCTCCACAAGGAACCGTGACCCCCGCCGACCTCCCGCTCCTCGGTCCCTCGCCCTTGGGGGCAAGCGGATCCGGCGAAGGCCGCGCCCACCTCCAGGACGTGAGTTCGCCCGCTGACCTGCGGCTCCTCGATCCCTCGCCCCTTGGGCAAGCGGATTCGGCGCTGCGGCGGTGGGATGTGGTGTGGTGAATCCGGCGCCGTCGTACGGAGGGGAACCGGACCGGCCGACTCCTCAGGTGGTCTCGATCTCCTCGCAGACGCTGATCTGCGGGGTGTCGTCGCCGTCGAAGGCGAACTCCTCGATCAGGCGCAGCCGTCCGTCGGGCAGCGGCTCGATGCGGCTGGTGGCGCGTCCGGCCGCCCGGCCGCCGGTCTTCAGCGCGTGCGCGTAGGCGAGCTCGACGCGGTCGTCGTCGCGGGTGCCGACGAACCGGCCGTGGACGACGGTGTCGCCGATGTAGTCGCCCCAGACGATCCCGTTCGCCTCCTGGTAGTGGAAGCGCGTGGGCTCGTCGGCGTTCACCTCGCTCGCGGTCGAGCTGACCATCGCGAAGGTGCGGCCGTCGAGCAGGTCGCCGGAGGCGCCGGGGGAAAGAATCGTCTCGCTCACGTCTCCGCATCGTGCCCCTCCGCGCTCCGACCGCAAAACGGGGTTGGACGTTTCGCTCACCTTCGCCAGACTGACGAAGTGATCTGTCTGCGGCGGCCCCGCGGACCGAGCCATGTTCTGTACGACCGGCCGGGCGGGTTCGGAAGAGCAATGTTCTGGGGACGGAGTACCTGAACCGCCCCCCACGCCTCGACCACCGCCCGCGACGAGGAGCGCCCATGGACATCAGCGAGCTTCCCGGCTTCTACGCCATCGCCGGTGCAGACCCCGATCGCAGGGCGGTCGTGGGCGCCGACGGCGCCGTCACCACCTACGGCGAGCTGCTCGCCCGCGTCAACCAGGTGTCCCACGGCCTCAGGGGTCGCGGGCTGGTCAAGGGCGACGTGGTGGCGGGCGTGCTGCCCAACGGACTCGACCCCGTGGTCATGCTCCTGGCGACCGGGCAGATCGGCCTGTACTACGTGCCCGTCAACTGGCACCTGACCGCGTCCGAGATCGCGTACATCCTGCGCGACTGCGACGCCCGCGTCGTCGTGCACGGCGACACCGGCGACGGCGCGCTCGCGGCCACCGTCAAGGACGCCTGCGCGGCGGCGGGGATCCCGGCCGAGGCGACGTTCGACGGCCACGCGGGCCTCGCGGAAGGGCGGCCGGCGGACGCGCCGGAGGACCGGTCGAACGGGTCGGTCATGTGGTACACCTCCGGCACCACCGGGTTCCCGAAGGGCGTGCAGCGGCCGCTGTCCGGCGCGGCGCCCGAGCGGTCCGCGCCGATCGTCCGGTGGTTCGTGGGCGAGGTCTGCGACCTGCGGCCCGGCGATGCCGTCCACCTGGTCACCTCGCCGATGTACCACTCGGCGCCGTGCGCGCACACGCAGATGGCGCTGAACCTCGGGCACACCGTGGTCATCGCCCCGAGGTTCGACCCGGCGCTCATCCTGGAGCTGATCGAGCGCCACCGGGTGACCAACGCGATGATGGTGCCCACGATGTTCCACCGCATGCTGCGGCTGCCCGACGAGGTCAAGAAGCGGTACGACCTGTCCTCGCTCCAGCAGGTCGTCCACACGGGCGCGGCCTGCCCGGTGGCCGTCAAGAAGGCGATCATGGACTGGTGGGGTCCGGTGCTGTACGAGTACTACGGCTCCACCGAGTCCGCCATCGCCTTCGCCGTCAAGCCGCGCGAGTGGCTCGCCCGCCCGGGCACCGTCGGCCGCCCCGCGCCCTCGTTCGAGGTCCGGATCCTGGACGACGACGGCGGCGAGCTGCCCGCCGGGCAGCCCGGACTGATCTACATCAAGTCCTCCATGGGCGCCTTCCAGTACCGCAAGGACCCCGCTCGCACCGCCGCGAGCAGGCGCGGCGAGTGGTACGCCCCCGGCGACATCGGCTACCTGGACGAGGACGGCTACCTGTTCCTGTGCGACCGCCGCACCGACCTGATCATCTCGGGCGGGGTGAACATCTACCCGGCCGAGGTCGAGGCCGCCCTGCTGGAGCATCCGGCCGTCGCCGACGTGGCCGTGATCGGCGTCCCGGACGAGGAGTGGGGGCAGCAGGTCGTCGCCCTCGTCCAGCCGGCCCCCGGCGCGGCGCCGGGCCCCGAGCTCACCGCCGAGCTGCTGGCCCACTGCGAGCCGCGCATCGCCCGCTTCAAGCACCCCCGCGTCATCGGCTACCGCGACGAGCTGCCCCGCACCCCCACCGGCAAGCTCTCCCGCTCCCGCGTCCGCGACGCCTACCTCCACGACCGCTGACCCACGAGGCGGGTCGGCTCGGGGCGTGTGCTCCCGCTCGATCCGCGGGCCGGCCCGAGTGGTATCGCAGGGGACATGACGATCGATGAGATGTACGCCGCGTTCGCGGTGCGCGAGGCCCGCGGGGTGTCGCCCACGTACGAGCGGCTGGCCTCCGCGGTGTCGCGGGACGAGGAGCTCCTTGGCCTGCTCGCCGCTCTTCCCCCGGCCAAGCGGCAGCCGAACCTGCTGTTCGGCGTCGTCCGGTCGCTCGGCGGGCCGGTCGGCGATCCGGCCGCGTTCCACGCGTACGCGGTGGCGAACTGGCCGCTGATCGAGGCGGAGATCCGCGTCCGGGTCACGCAGACGAACGAGGCCGGGCGGTGCGCGGTCCTGGCGCCCGTGCTGGCCGCGCTGCCGCAGCCGGTGGCGCTGCTGGAGGTCGGCGCGTCCGCCGGGCTGTGCCTGTACCCCGACCGGTACGCCTACCGTTACGGCGACCACGTCGTCGGCTCCGGCGGGCCGGTCCTCGACTGCGCCGCCGTCGGCATGGACCCGCCGGCGAGCCTTCCCCAGGTGGTGTGGCGAGCCGGGCTGGACCTGAACCCGCTCGACGTGACCGACCCCGCCGATCTAGCGTGGCTCGAAGCCCTCATCTGGCCGGAGCACGCGCATCGCCGCTCCCGGCTGAGGGCGGCGGCGGCCGTCGCCGCGGCCGACCCGCCGCTGCTCGTGAAGGGCGACATGGTCGACGACCTGCCCGCGCTGGCCGCCCAGGCCCCCTCCGGAGCGACGCTGGTGGTGTTCCACAGCTCGGCGCTGTACCAGCTGCCGCCGCTGCGGCGGGCGGCGTTCGCCGAGGTCGTGGGCCGGCTGCCCGGACACTGGATCACGAACGAGACCCCGGACGTACTGACCTACGAGTCGCTGCCGGCACCGCCGGACGAGACGCTGTACAACGTGCTCGCGCTCGACGGGACACCGCTCGCCTGGACCAGACCGCACGGACAGGGGATCGTCTGGATCGCGTAGCCCCCGTCACCCTTCACCTTTCACCCTTCACCGGTTACCGCCGCCGCCCGTCGCGTCGTCCTGCGCCGTCGCGTTCCCGCGAGCGCCGGTCGGCGGCCCCCGGCCGGATGGCGTTATTGATCAACTTATGTCCGGTGGGAGAGGATGCGTTCTCGTACCCGCCATGCGTGGTGGGTGCGATGTCCGCCGGGATGAAGGGGAAACCATGCCGTCTCGACCCGTCGGTACCGTCTTGTCGGTGCTCGTCCTGCTGCTCGCCGGATGCGCCGGCGTGGCGGTGTGCCTGGCGACCGCCCCGGTGGCCTCCGCGACCGCGTCCCCCGATCTGATGGACTCCTCCTACCTGCTGCCCATGTTCCTCCTCCTCGCGCTGGTGACCGGGCTCGTCGAGTGGTGGGCCGGCCGGAAGGGGTTCTGGTGGGGCCTGGTGGCGCCGGTCCCGTTCCTGGCCTGGTTCGTCGTGGGCGTGTTCCGCGGCGGGGCGGACGGCGAAAGCCAGGGCCTGTGGCCCGTCGGGCTGGTCTTCCTGCTCGTCCTGGCGCTCGTCCACGCGTGCATCGCGCTCGCGGCCGTGTCCGTGGTGCCGAAGCACCGGCGCGGACCGTCCGCGAGCTGACCCCGCGCGGGACCGTCCGCGAGCCGACCCCGGGTGGGGTCCGCTCCCGGACGGTCCGCCAGAGCCCGCCCCCCGGACCCGGGCCGCACAGGTGCGCGCGGTCGGCGGACGGCCGCACCGGCATGGGTGCTCACAGGATGGCGAGGGCCTTGGCCACGGCCGGGTCGCGTCCGGTGGCGAGGTCGAGGGCCGTCAGAGGCGCGTAGTGGTCCACCGGCACCCCGATGGTGTCGATGATCTCGCGGGCGGGGCCGAGGTGCCGGACGTGCGGCAGGAGCAGGACGCTGCCGTCGTCGAGCAGGTGACCGGAGGCGGGCCCGGAGACGGCCCCGGCGGTGCGGGTCCCGATGAGGGTGCCGATGCCGTTGTCCTTGACGGCCCCGCTGAAGTCCTCGCAGGCCGAGGCACATCCGCGGTCGGTGAGGACGACCAGGCGCGCGCCGAGGAGCGGCACGCCGTCGTCGGTGCGGTTGGCGGTGCACTCGCCCTCAGGCGGGCAGAAGTAGCTGGTCACCTTGCCGTGCGCGAACGCGCCGAGCAGCCGCGTCACCTCGTCGGGCGACCCGCCGCCGTTGCCGCGCAGGTCGAGGACGACGGCCTCGGGCTTGTCCCGCAGCTTGGCGATGACCTGGTCGGCGGCGCCGGAGAAGAACCCGGGCAGCCGGACGTAGGTGACGCCGTCGCCGAGCGCCTTGGACGTCACCGTCCGGGGTTCCGGCGTGACGGGGCCGTCCTTCAGCGTGACGGTGCGGATCCGTCCGGTCGTGGGGCGCTTGAGGGTGAGCCGTAGCGGGCTTTTGTCCAGGACGGCGAGAATGCCCCGGTTGAAGGTGTCCCCGATGAACGGCGGCATGCCGCCGGCCTTCAGCACGATGTCACCGGGCCTGACGTCGGCCCTGGCCGCGGGGCTGCCGGGCAGGACGCGCGTGATGAACATCGGCGGCCGCGCGGCCGGGTCCGGCTCCGGGCCGTACAGGCCGGAGGCGCCCGCCAGGCCCGTCCCGGTCGGCCCGCCCTCCGGCGGCGGGGTCGGCCGTATCCAGCGGGCGTGGTTGTCGTGCAGCCCCGCGACCATCCCGTCGATCGCGGCGCGCAGCGCGGCGGCGTCGCCGGCGCCGAGGACCTTCGCGAAGGCCGTCCAGTCGCTCTGGCGGTTCCCGGTCAGGGCCGGTAACCGCAGGCCGGGCTGATCGGCGCCGCGCCGCAGCAGGTTCTGGGTGTAGGCGGCGAAGGCGCTCTTCAGCAGCGTCCTCGGGTCCATGACGGGGCCGCCGTAGTAGTTGTCCAGCACGCAGAAGTACGCCTGCCGGAGGGTGTTCACCGTGGTCGGCGGCGCCGGTTCCGGTGGCGGCGCCGTGGCGGGCGCGCACCCCCCGCCGGGCGCGGGAGTGGCCGGCGGGGACGTGGACGGCGCCGGTGACGCCGGTGATCCCGGTGACGCAGGTGAGGACAGGGTCGCCGGGGCGTTCGGGGCGTTCGGGGCGGACGGCTTCGGAACGGGCGTCGGGGTCGCCGCGGGAGCGGACAACAGGACGGCCGCCGACACGGCGGTCGCGCACAAGGCTTTGATCATGGCGACCAGCGTGGCCGGAAGCGGGTTGCGCGGCCGTGAACGGAATCGTTAACGCCGTTGTTACCCCGGTTCGGCTACGAACCTCAGTATGCGCGTACTGGTGGCGGAAGACGAACGTGACCTCGCCGATCTCGTGGCGGTGGGGCTGCGCCGCCACGCCATGGCCGTCGACGTGGTGTACGACGGCGCCGCCGCGGCGGAGCGGCTGGCCGTGCACGACTACGACGTCCTCGTGCTGGACCGGGATCTGCCCGAGACGCACGGCGACCAGGTGTGCCGTGCGCTGGTGGAGCGCGGCAGCCGTACGCGGATCCTGATGATGACCGCGGCGGCGTCGGTGCCGGAGCGGGTCGCGGGCCTCGGCATGGGGGCCGACGACTACCTGCCCAAGCCGTTCGACTACGCCGAGCTGGTGGCACGGGTGCTGGCGCTGGGACGGCGCAGCCGGTCGCAGGTGCCGCCCGTGCTGACGCGGCACGGGATCGTGCTCGACCCCCACCGGCTGCAGGCGTCGCGGGACGGGCGGCACCTGCACCTGTCGCTGAAGGAGTTCGCCGTCCTTGAGGTCCTGATGAGGGCCGACGGCGCGGTCGTGAGCTCGGAACGGCTGCTCGAAGAGGCGTGGGACGAGCACGCCGACCCGTTCACCACGGTGGTGCGGGTCGTGGTCAGCCGCCTGCGCGCCAAGCTCGGCGACCCGCCGTGCATCCAGACGGTTCCCGGCGCCGGATACCTGCTGTGACGACGGGCCGGGGATCCGCCGGTACGACCGGCGCGGGCTCCGCAGGGGCGGCGGCCCGCGGGGCGGCGAGGACGAGCGGCGGGCGCTCCGCCGGGACGACGGGCGGGCGCTCCGGCGGGACGACGGGCGGGGGCTCCGCCGGGACGACGGGCCGGAGGTCCGCCGCGGCGACGGTCCGGGTGCGGCTCACGCTGATCTACTCCGGGCTGTTCCTGCTGACCTCGGTCGTACTGCTCGTCACGGTCAACGTGCTGCTCAGCCAGGCCCTGCGGTCGCGCGTCGCCCGGCTCCCCACGGCGCCCCCCGCGCCCGTCGCGCCGGGGGAGATCGGCCGCCTGGCGCCGGACGACCGGCCCGCGCAGCTGCCCGGGCTGGTGGCCGACGTGGTCAACTACCAGTGGGAGATGGCCACGCTCACGGTCGGCGTCCTCGCGCTGGTCTCGGTCGTCGTCGGCTGGCTGGTCGCCGGGCGCATCCTGCGGCCCGTCCACCGGATCACCGCCACCGCCCGCCGGTTGTCGGTGTCGAACCTGCACGAACGGATCGCGCTCACCGGGCCGGAGGACGAGCTGAAGGAGCTGGCCGACACCTTCGACGCGATGCTCGACCGGCTCCAGCGGTCCGTCGAGGGGCAGCGGCGGTTCATCGCCAACGCCTCCCACGAGTTGCGGACCCCGCTCGCCGTCCAGCGCGCGGCGATCGAGATCGGCCTCCCCGAGGACGTCGGCGAGATCCGCGACAAGTTGCTGTTCCACAACCGGCGTACCGAGAACCTCATCGACGCCCTGCTGGTGCTCGCCCAGGCGGAGAACGGCCTGGACCGCAGCGGCCCGGTGGCCCTGGACGAGGTGGTCCGGCTCGTCGTGGCCGAGGCGGACCCGGGCCGGGTCACCGTGACGACGCGCGTGGAGCCGCTCCTCGTCGACGGCGACCCGGTACTGCTGAACCGGCTCGTCACCAACCTCGTCGACAACTCGCTCCGCTACAACCGTCCCGGCGGCACGGTCGCGGTGACGCTCGCGCGCGGGGCGCTGACCGTCCGGAACACCGGCCCCGCGGTGCCCGCGGAACGCCTGGGCGAGCTGTTCGCGCCCTTCCGGCGGCTGCACACCACTCGCGAGCAGGGCAGTGGCCTCGGGCTGTCGATCGTCGCCTCGATCGCCAGGGCGCACGGCGCCACCGTCCACGCCACCCCCAACCAGGGCGGCGGCCTGGAGCTGTCGGTCGTCTTCCCGCCCCGCCGAGCCCCGATGACGGCGCAAACGCCTCCCGCCGCCTCCGGCCTCCCGTCGCGATAACGGCCGAGCGGCCGTCCGCCGCCTCCTGCCGTGAGGACGACCGTGCGGCCGGCCGCCGCCTGCCGCGATGACGGCCAGGGAGCCCGGTGACGGTCAGCCGGTGATGCGCATGAGGGAGACGAGGTCGTCCTCGACGGTGAAGGCGAAGTCGGACGGGCCGTTGAAGCCGTCGCCGCCGACCATGGCCGACACCACCACCGTGTCGCCGGTCTGGCGCACCCCGGTGAGCGTCAGGCTCACCCGGACGCCGATGAACTCCTTGTCGCTCCAGCCCCTGATCGCGGCCGGGCCGCGGAACACCCGTCCCCAGTCGTCGACGGCGCCCTCGTCGGCGAAGCAGCCCAGGAAGTCGTCGATGTCACCGGCGTTGGCCGCGTCCACCGCCCGCTGGACGGCGGGAGGAAGGGTGAAAGTCGTCATGGTACGAGCCTCCGTGCTGCAAGATCGGTCCACGGCCTTATCCCCGTCATCCCCGTCACCGAAGCGGCCGACGCCTGCGATGACCACGGGTTATGTCGTCTCCAGCGAGGCCGCGGAGGCCGTCCCGCGCGATGCGTACCGGACCGCGGCCGCCGGTCTCAGAGGGGCAGCCATTCGGTCGAGGTGGTGATCCGCGCGAGGACGTCGGGCAGCGGGTCGACGCCCAGCCCGGGGCCCGCCGGGACGGCGAGGTGGCCCTCGTCCAGGACGAAGGGCTCGGTGAGGTCGGTGGCGTAGTAGCGGCGGGAGGCCGAGGTGTCGCCGGGCAGCGTGAAACCGGGCAGCGCGGCCAGCGCGACGTTCGCCGCCCGGCCGAGGCCCGTCTCCAGCATGCCGCCGCACCACACCGCGACGCCGTGCGCCCGGCACAGGTCGTGGATGCGCCGGGCCTCCAGGTAGCCGCCGACCCGCCCCGGCTTGACGTTGACGATCGAGCACGCGCCGAGCGAGATCGCCGCGGCGGCGTCGCGCGCGGACTCGATCGACTCGTCCAGGCAGATCGGAGTGCGGAGCCGCCTGGCCAGGGCCGCGTGCTGCACCATGTCGTCCTCGGCCAGCGGCTGCTCGATGAGCAGCAGGCCGAAATCGTCTAGTTTGGCCAGGTGTGGGGCGTCCGCCAGGGTGTAGGCGGCGTTGGCGTCCACCTGGAGCATCAGAGCGTCGCCGAAGCGCTCGCGCACCGCCCGCACCGGCTCCACGTCCCAGCCGGGCTCGATCTTGATTTTCACGCGGACGTAGCCCTCGTCCACGTACCCCGCCACCGCGTCCAGCAGCCGGGGGATGGTGTCCATGATGCCGACCGACACTCCGCAGGGCACCCGGTCGCGGGAGGCGCCGAGGAACCCGGCGAACGAGGCGCCCGCCGCGCGCAGCTCGGCGTCCAGCACGGCGGTCTCCAGCGCGGCCTTGGCCATGCGGTGGCCCTTGAACGGCGCCAGCGCCCGCTCGACGGCATGGGCGCCGGCGTTCGGCAGCGCGGCCAGCGCCGGCACCATGAAGCGCCGCATGACCGCGGCGGCGCCGTCGACGTACTCGGGGGAGTACAGCGGCTCGGACATGGCCACGCACTCGCCCCACCCCTCGCCCTCGGGGGTGACCACCCTGACCAGCAGCACGTCGCGCTCGGTCTCGGTGCCGAACGACGTCCGGAACGGCGCGACCAGCGGCATCGCCACCCTGCGCAGCTCCACGCCGGTGATCTTCATGTTCGCTCCACGATGTAGTGGCCGTCGGCGGTGAACCCGATCACGACGGCGCCCTCGTCCAGCAGGCCGCCGAGCACGCGGCGCACGGCGTGCCGCCACGCCTTCGCCGTCGCCGGGTCGCGCGGCCTCAGCGTCTCGACGTCCCTGGGCGTGCCGACCAGCAGCACCCGGCCTTCGGCACAACCCTCGGCACGGCTCTCGACGCGGCCCTCGACCGGACGGCCGTCCTGCTCGGCGAGGGCCACCACGGCACCGGCGGGCGCGGCGGGCCGGCCCGCCGAACCCGAGCAGGCGGCCTCGACGGACGGATCGTCCAGCCGCCACGCCGCGAGCAGCCGGTCGGACTCGTCGCCGGCGTTGATGGCGTCCCCCATGGCTCCGTAGAAGGACCGAAGATACCGCTCTGGCCGGGCGCCGAGCTTGGCGATGTTGAAGTACGCGTTGCGGCGCACCAGCGGATCGTAGGTCCAGGTGATCACGCCGATACCCCGGTCCACAGCCCAGGCGCGCTGGTGGAGCTTGAGCGCGAACCCGATGCCCTGGCCGCGCGCGCAGCCGGTGACGTGCGAGTGCAGCGCCGTGCCCGAGGGCGCCGCGAAGAAGCCGACGCTCGCGCCCACCAGGTCGCCGCCGGCCCCGAACGCGCCGCTCACGTAGTTGCCGCTGTGGGAGAGGGCGACCATGAGTTCGACGTTGATCGGGGCGTGGCCGGGCTCGGTCTCCCAGATGCCGTCGAACAACTCGACGACCCGCTCGAACTCGGCGATCTCGCGCAGCTCGCGCACCTGGACGCCGCACCGCCGTGCGGCCCGCTCGTACTGCGCGGCGGCGCTCGCGTGCCGCCGCGCGGTGGTGGGCGCCGCGCCGGGGGAGGCGGCGGCAGGCCCCGGCTCGCTCACCGCGCGGGCTCGGACAGGGACGGCTCCGAGGAGGACGGCTGCGAGGGGGACGGCTGCGCGGCGGCGGCCTGTGCGGCGGATCGCACGGGCTGGGCGGGCGCCGGACGTCCCATCTCGGCGCGGAACAGCCGCATGACGTTCCCGCCGAGGATCTTGCGGATGTCGTCCTCGGGCAGACCGCGCCTGAGCAGCTCCTGGGTGACCAGCGGCATGCCCCGCGGCCCGTCCAGGCCGGGAATGGTGGCGAGCGTGTCGAGGCCCGTCGTGCTGTAGGACTCGCACGGCGGGGTCACGTCGAGCAGCACCTCCCGTATGAAGTCGGGCCCGAGGCCGACGTGGTCCACGCCGGCGACCTCGGTGATGTGCAGAATGTGGTCGGCCAGCCGTTCGACGGTGTACCCCTCGGGCTTGTCCGACAGGAACGCGGCCAGGAAGTTTACGCACACCACGCCGCCGCCCGCCGCCACCGCGCGCAACTGGTCGTCGGTGAGGTTGCGGTGGTGGTCGCGCAGGACGCGGGCGGAGGAGTGCGTCGCGATGACCGGCCGCGTGGCGATCTCAAGGACGTGCGCCACGCCCGACGCCCCCAGGTGGGAGATGTCGAAGACCATGCCGAGCCGTTCCATCTCGCGCAGCGCCGCGACGCCGTGGGCGGTCAGCCGGCTGCCTGTGGCGTCCTCGCCGCTGCCGTCGGCGAGCGGCGTGCGCCCCCAGTGGGCGATGGACGCCACGCGGACGCCGAGCCGGTGGAAGGTGGGCAGCAGCTCCACGCTGGCGTCCAGGCCCGGCATGCTCTCCAGGGCGATGACCAGCGCGATCTTGCCGTCCGCGAGGGCCTGGTCGATCTCGCGCCCGTCGAGGCAGATGCTCACCTCGTCGCCGTTGCCCTCGGCGAGGACGTGGGCGCACTCGATCATGCGCAGGGTCTGGCGGAGCGCGCCCTCCGGGCGGAACTGGACGTCGATGAACGCCGGCAGCACCTGCACGTCCACACCGCCCTCGCGCAGCTGCGGCAGCCACTGCTCGCGGAAGAACGACGCCCACCTCTCGGGCGGCCGGGCCGACACGGTCATCAACAGGTCGTTGTGGGCATCCGCCACGATGGCGTCCCGATGCAGGTCTGCGTACACGTGTGGATCCTCCCCGACCGGCGCCGCCGCTCTGTTCCGCACTCTCGACCCGACCGTATACGCACGCAGGGACGACTCGGGCCCAGGCGGCCGGGCGAGGAGGGTCATCCGAACCGGTAGGCCTCGCGGCGCGGCGCGCGGGTGATCCTGCGGTACACCGTCGTCGGGCGCGGCCAGTTGTTGGTCACCCGGCCCGCGTCGTTCTTGTACCAGCTGTCGCAGTCGCGCACCCACGCCGTGCGGGCCATGGCGGCGTCGAGCGCCCGGCGCCAGCCGTCCATGGCGGCCGGCCGCACCTCCATCGGGCCGTGCGCCCGCAGCAGCGGCAGGCAACCCATGATGTACCGGACCTGCGACTCGATCATGAGGATGATCGAGTTGTGGCCGAGGTTGGTGTTCGGCCCGTACAGCAGGAACAGGTTGGGGAAGCGGGGCACGGCGATGCCCAGGTACGCCTCCGCGCCGCCCTTCCACGTGTCGTGCAGCAGGTGGCCGCCCCGCCCGGTGATCTCGATCGGGGCCAGGAAGTCGGTGGTGTGGAAGCCGGTCGCGTAGATGAGGGTGTCGGCCTCGCGCACCGTGCCGCCGGCCGTCTCGACGCCGCCCGGGACGACGCGGGTGATCGGGTCGGTGACCACGTCCACGTTCGGCCGGGTGAGCGCGGGATAGAAGTCGCTGTCGATGACGATGCGCTTGCAGCCGATCGGATGGCCGGGGGTCAGCTTGGCGCGCAGCGCGGGGTCCTTCACCTGCCGCTCCAGGTGCTCCCGCGCCCGCTTGGTGACGAGCTTCCTGCTCCAGCCGTCGACCAGGACCGGGTAGATGACGGTTTCCAGGAACCGGAAGACGCGCTCGCGGTCGGCGTCCTGCAGGAACGGCACGTGCCGGTAGGCGAGTCGCCGGCGCTCGCCGTACACCTCGCCCACCTTGGGGATCACCCAGTTCGGCGTGCGCTGGTAGACGTCCAGGTGCCCGGCGACGGGGGCGATGCGGGGGATGAACTGCGCCGCCGAGGAGCCGTTGCCGATCACGGCGACGCGGCGGCCCCGCAGGTCGTGGCCGTGGTTCCAGCGGGCCGAATGGAAGCTCGTCCCCTCGAAGGACGACATGCCGGGAATGTCGGGCAGGCGTGGCCGGTTCAGCTGGCCCACACCCGAGACCACCACGTCGAACGCGTGCCGCTCCCCGTCGGCCGTCGTCACCTGCCACAGGTTCGCGGACTCGTCGAACGCCGCGGCCGTGACCTCGGTGTTCAGCCGCAGGTGCGGGCGGACGCCGTACTTGTCGGCGCAGTGCTCCAGGTAGGCCAGCAGCTCGGGCTGGGCCGGGTAGCGCCGCGACCAGCCGCGATGCCGCTCGAACGAGTAGGAGTACAGGTGGGAGGGCACGTCGCAGGCCGCGCCCGGGTAGGTGTTGTCGCGCCACGTGCCGCCGAGGTTGCCGGCCTTCTCGAAGACGGTGAAGGTGGTGATCCCCGCCTTCCGGAGCTGGATCGCCATGCAGAGCCCGCCGAAGCCCGCCCCAATGATCGCTACCGTTGGTGCCATTCGCCAGCCCTCCGGGTGTCAGGACGTACTTACGGTAGATCGTGCCGGTAGTCTGCGCACGTGTCCCCGACAGCGTTGTCCGCGATCATCGCGGAACTTGAATCCACCTATGACCCGGCTTGGGCGGAGCCCTGGGACGCTGTAGGCCTGGTTTGCGGAGACCCCGCGCAACCCGTACGCAAGATCCTGTTCGCGGTGGACCCGGTGGCGAGCGTCGCCGACGAGGCCGTGGCCTGGGGCGCCGATCTCATCGTCACCCACCACCCGCTGTACCTGCGCGGGACGACCACCGTCGCCGCCGACACCGTCAAGGGCGCGCTGATCCACCGGCTGATCAAGAACGACATCGCCCTGTACACCGCGCACACCAACGCCGACGTGGCCGACCCCGGCGTCTCCGACGCGCTGGCCAGGGCGGTCGGGCTCACCGGAGCGCTGCGCCCCCTCAGGCCGTCCCCCGACGACCCGGCGCGCGGCCTCGGACGCGTCGGCGAACCGCCCGCGCCGACGACGCTCGGCGAGTTCGCCGCCCGGGCCGCGCGCGGCCTGCCGCGCACCGCCTGGGGCCTGCGGGTCGCCGGCGACCCCTCCCGCCCGGTGCGCACGGTCGCCGTCAGCGGCGGCGCGGGCGACTCCTTGCTCGGCACGGCCGCGGCCGCGGGCGTCGACGTCTTCCTCACCGCCGACCTCAGGCACCACCCGGCCGCCGAGTTCGTGGAGTCCGGGGCCTTCGCCGGTGGCCCTGCCTTGATCGACGCGGCACACTGGGCCACCGAATGGCCCTGGCTGCCGCAGGCCGCCGGGATTCTCACGTCCGGGTTGGCCGCCAAGGGGATTAATGTGGAGACGCGCGTCTGCGATACGGTCACCGACGCCTGGACGACAACAGCACAGTGCGAGGATTAAGTGAAAGCTGCCCCTGAAGCACAGAAGCGCCTGCTCGAGCTCGCCGAGCTCGACGCCGTCCTGGACCGGCTGGCGCATCGCCGCCGCACGCTTCCCGAACTCGCCGAGATCGACGAGCGCGCCGCCAAGCTCGCCAGGCTCGCCACCGAGGTGATCGCCGCGGAGACCCGCGCCGGCGACCTCGCCCGCGAGCAGTCCAAGGCCGAGTCCGACGTCGACGCCGTACGGGTGCGGGCCGAGCGCGACCAGAAGCGCCTGGACTCCGGCCAGGTGTCCTCGCCCAAGGACCTGTCCAACCTCCAGTCCGAGATCGCCTCGCTCCAGCGCCGCCAGGGCGACCTGGAGGACGTCGTCCTTGAGATCATGGAGCGCCGTGAGGCCGCCGAGACAGAGGTGGCCCGCCTGTCGGCCGAGCGCACCGAGATCGGCGCCGGCCTCACCACGCTGGAGGAGAAGCGCGACGTCGCCTTCGCCGAGCTCGACAAGGAGAGCGAGGACGCCAAGGGCCGGCGCGGAGGCATCACCGCCGACATCCCCGCCGACCTGCTCGCCCTGTACGAGAAGCTGCGCGGTCAGTACGGCGTCGGCGCCGCCATGCTCCACGGCGGACGCTGCCAGGGCTGCAAGGTCTCGCTGTCGATCGCCGACATCAACCGCATCCGGGCCGCCGCCCACGACGAGGTGCTCCGCTGCGAGGAGTGCCGCAGGATCCTGGTCCGCACGCCCGAGTCGGGGCTGTGAACCTCGTCGTCGAGGCGGACGGCGGCTCCCGCGGCAACCCCGGCCCCGCCGGGTACGGCGCGGTGGTGAAGGACGCGGACGGCCAGGTGCTCGCCGAGGCCGCCGACTCCCTCGGCGTCGCCACCAACAACGTCGCCGAGTACCAGGGTCTTATCGCCGGCCTGCGGTCGGCCCTCGCGCTCGGCGGCGAGGGCGCGACGGTGGAGGTCCGCATGGACTCCAAGCTGGTCGTCGAGCAGATGGCCGGCCGCTGGAAGATCAAGAACGAAGGGCTGCGCCCGCTCGCTCGCGAGGCCGCCGAGCTGGCCGGCCGCCTGCGGGTGACCTGGAAGTGGATCCCGCGCGAGCGCAACCGCGACGCCGACCGCCTTGCCAACGAGGCCATGGACGCCGCCTCCCGCGGCGAACGCCGGCACCCCGCCCCCCTCCCGAACCCCCCAGAAGCCCGCGCCTCCACCCCGAACGAGTCCGACGTCTCCGTCCCGAACGAGCCGGACGCCTCCGCCGGCCGGACCCACCAGTCCGGCACCGGCAGCGGATGGATGGGGCCGGCCCGCACGGCCACCACCTTCCTGCTCCTGCGGCACGGCGAGACGCCGTTCTCCGTCGAGCGCCGCTTCTCCGGCACCGGCGACCCCGAACTGACCCCCAAAGGCGTCGCCCAGGCGGAGGCGGCCGCCGCCCGGCTGTCCCGCCCGCCGTACGAGCTCGACGTCATCGTCAGTTCCCCGCTCAGGCGCGCCCAGGGCACCGCCGAGGCCGTCGCCGCGCGCGCCGGTCTCAAGGTCGCCGTGGACGACGGGCTGCGCGAGGTGGACTTCGGCGCATGGGAAGGGCACACCTTCACCGAGATCCAGCGCCGCTGGCCGGCCGAACTGGAGGCCTGGCTCGCCGACCCGTCGGTGGCGCCGCCCGGCGGCGAGAGCTTCGACCAGGCGGCGGCGCGCGTCCAGGCCGCCAGAGAACGCCTGCTGCTCGACCACAAGGGCAAGAAGGTCCTGGTCGTCTCGCACGTGACCCCCATCAAGCTGCTGCTGCGCTTCGCGCTCCTCGCGCCGTCCGCGGCGCTCTACCGCATGCACCTCGACGTGGCGTCGCTCTCCAGCGTCGACTACTTCCCCGACGGCCCCGAACTGGTCAGATCCTTCAACGACACCGCCCACCTTCGCTGATGGGAGTTACCGGGTCCGCCGATCGGGCGGACCCGGTGCCTGGCAGCCGCCGGTCGCCCGCCCGGGACATGGCGCGGCGCGGGCTCGTTCCATTCGGCCTGGTCGTACCGGTCTCCGGGTTGGAGGCGACTTGTGATCCGTTAGACTGGGACGACAGCGGACGAGTCGGCCGGGCGACCGCGTCGGGGCTCTCGCAGCCCCGCCGAGGAAGGTCCGGGCTCCACAGGGCAAGGTGGTCGGTAACGCCGACCCGGGGTGACCCGCGGGACAGTGCCACAGAAAACAAACCGCCTCTCCTCCGGGGGAGGTAAGGGTGAAACGGTGGTGTAAGAGACCACCAGCGCCCACGGTGACGTGGGCGGCTAGGTAAACCCCACCTGGAGCAAGGTCAAGAAGGGGTCTCCTCGGAGACCCCGCGCGCGACGTTCGAGGGTGACCCGCCCGAGTCGCGCGGGTAGACCGCTTGAGGCCGCCGGCAACGACGGTCCTAGATGGATGGTCGCCTCTTTGCACCAGCAAAGAACAAAACCCGGCCTACAGGCCGACTCGCCCGCTGTCAATCCTGTGACCAGGGGAAATGCCCTTCACAAGATCAAGAACTCTGCGACCTGTCATCACTTTGTCATCAGACTCGATCTGAGAGACCCCAAGAGCCCCGCCGATCGCGGCCCCGGGATGTGATCACGTAGCACGGAATCGCCGACGACGCCGGGCGGTCCACCGCTTCTCCCGTCCGTGTGATGGGTTCTCCCATCGGCGCCGGGTCGGCGGGATGGTGGACGGGGAATGTCGGCGCCGCCCTACGGTGGGGGCCCGGCGTGCCTTTCCGGTCATCGGGCGGGGTCCCTGTGCGCGCTCGCCGTGCCATCGAGTTGTTGCGGGGCGTGATGGCGTCGGCCGTCGTCGGGTACATCGGTTGACCGGCGATCGATGCGCGTGATCTCCGTCTGACCGCAGGGAGACGCTTCTGCCTGATCACGCCGGGGAGCCCTTACTGGCGATTTCCGGTTGAACTATTTCAATGCGGAACGGTGCGCACAAGCGGGGTGCGACAAGTTTTGGACAAGCCTGTGTGGTTAGCGTGAGCGGCCGCTAAGAAGGGAGTCGCCATGCCATCTTCGTTGCCGACCGGTCTGTGGATTCGTTCGGGCGGGAAAGATGGCGGCGCTTTCCAGGTGGCATGCGGAGTGTTGATCGCGTTGGGCGGGGCGCTGGTGGCATTCGTCTTCAACGCGATATACGCGAGGGGCTGGATCGATCTGGAGGTCTACCGGGAAGGCGGAGCGGCGGTGCTGCGGGGCGCCTCTGTCTATGACCTGCTGGTAGGTGAAAGATCGCTGCAGTTCACCTATTCGCCGTTCGCGGCGATGCTGTTCACGCCGCTCGCGCTGGTCGAAATGGACGTCGCCGCCGGCCTGTGGGTGCTGATCTCCATACTGGCCCTTGAGGCGGTGGCATGGATTCTCGTCGGCCGTACCACGGGGAAGCGCGGTGGCCGCCGGGCGGCTCATACGGTACTGGTCGTCATCGCGATGCTTCCTCTGTATCCGGTGACGCTGACGCTGTGGAACGGGCAGATAGGCATCATCCTGCTGCTGGCGGTGGTCGTGGATCTGACGCATGGCAAGGAGAAGTGGCGCGGCATAGGGACGGGTATCGCCGCCGGCATCAAACTCACTCCCCTGATATTCATCCCCTATCTGCTCATCACACGCCGTTTCCGTGCCGCCCTGATGACCGGCCTCGGTTTTGCGGGCACCGTGATCCTCGGGTTCCTGCTGTTGCCGGCCGACTCGCGTGACTACTGGGGTGGTGCGTTCTTCGACACGCAACGGGTGATCGCCGGGCAGGCGCCGGACGTCTTCAACCAGTCGCTTCGCGGCGTGCTCATGCTCATGTCCGGCTCTTGGCCCGTCGTGCCCGTCTGGCTCGCCCTGTGCGCGGTGGTCGGGACGGGTGGACTTCTGGTCGCCGCATGGACCGAGAAGAAGGCGGGCGAGCTCGCCGGAATCACCGCCTGCGCCATCGTGGGGCTGCTCGTCTCGCCCGTTTCCTGGCCGCACCATTGGGTCTGGTGCATACCGCTCCTGGTGCTCTGGGCGCAGCGCGCGCAGCGGGTGGACGTCACGCTTGAGAAGATGGGCGTGGCGTTCCTGTGGTTCGTCTTTCTGCTGCCTGACTACATCACCCTGGCGACACTTGTGATATATCCGTCCCACGCCGGGACGTGGCTGATGTCGCTGACGGGCAGCTATGTACTCAGCGGATTGTCGACATTGCTGGCGCTCGCGGTCTATATCGGCCGGAGCGACTGGCGGCGAAGAAGGCACGAGTCAGGCGACGACCATCCCCTTTCCGTCGTCCCGGGATAGCCGTCGGGCATGGCGATCCGCTCTCGTCCGCAGCGGGCGATTCCTTAGATGCAAGAGTGCTCGCGGATGGTCGCCGTACGCACACCAGGACCGGCACGTCCCGCCCCGGCCGGTCCCGCCGGTGCCGGACAACTATTGAGCCACGACGCCCTGCTTTCCGGGATCCGGCGGCGAGCGAAGTCCTAGCCTGAGAGCGTGGCATTATTCGAAACGGTGGCCATTGTCTCTGCCACCACCACTATCGTTCCGCTGATCTTCCGCGCGGCCAAAGAATGGCTGGTTTCCAGACGCTCCAAAGTCCAGCTTACGGTCACCCTCTCCAGCGGCGATGAAGTGTCGATCACCACGTCGAAGTCGGACGCCAAGGACATCGTCGGGCTGCTGAACAGGATTGCGGCCGAGGAAGCGGCAAAACAGGACGAGACCCTCTCGAACGGGGAGGGGCGATGACCACCGAGACAACGCGCTCGCGGTCGAGCCATGGCGCCAGAAGGGTGGGATCCGGGGCCATCGGCGCTGTCGGAGCGGGAACGACCCTCGCATCTCTTAGCCAGCTCGTCGGGCCGCATTCCGTTCTGAGCACGCTTCTCCTTCTTTCCGCGCCGTCTGTGTCCGCGCTGATCGCCGCGTACGGCCCGTATCTTCGTGAAGTGACCAGCAACTACGTGAAGACGGAGATCGAGAGGACGCTCAAGCAGCGAGCTGAGAGGAAAGCGAGAGAGCGGCCCATCAGGGACGCCAGAAGGGAACTCCAGGGCAGACTCAAGAATCGCCGGCTCTCCCCCGAGAAGAAGGCGGATCTGCTGAAGGCGCTTGAGCACTTGGACGACATGGCCTTGGCGAAGACGCTTGAGGCGGCGGGCCTCACCATCACTTCCGTGACCGTCGACTCCCACCCGGTCACCTCCGTGGCCGTTGACCCCCAGCCTGCGGAACACGGCACCGCGAAAGACTGACCGGCGGTCCGCGTTTCCGGCCTGATCGCTTGTTCTAGGAGAATCGTTCGATGGTCACCGGGATCTGGCCTTGGTGGCGCATCGTCGTCGTCAGTTCGCGGAGCAGGGGGCCGACTGTGGCGTCGGACGGGGTGGACAGGCAGGCGGTGAGGTCCAGGGCGCAGGCGGCGCCGGGGCCGACGCGGCGCAGCTCCCAGGTGAAGACGTCGTCGGCGACGCGCCGGTGGGCCGTGCCGATGAGGCGGGCGCGCGGGTCGGTGACGTCGTCGGCGAGCGTCATCTCCCAGGCGGCCTGGAGGCGGGGGAGGTGGCCGGGAGCGAGGTCACCGGCGAAGAGGACGCGGTAGACGCGCCTGTCGTGGAATCCGTCGGGGACCTGGGGCTCGTCGAACCGCAGGGGAGGCGAGCCGGGCAGCGGCAGGCGGTCGGTGAAGTAGCCGCGCAGCGTCGTTTCGCCGGGCAACTCGCAGCCGTACAGCCGCAGGTGGGCGACTTCGGCATCGCGGCGGGGGACGGGTACGACGCGGGCGCGCAGGGCCGGGTCCGCGCGCATGCCGCGGCCGAAGGCCGCCGAACTCCACCAGGAGGCGTCGCCCGTGGTCCGACCGGCGGTGTCCAGGCCGATCGCGGTGTGGTCGGCGGCGAGCACCATCTCCTCGACCACGATCCCGGCGAAGTCGGCGCCCGGGGCCGCTCCCCCTGAGCGGAGGGGGTCCGGGGCGATCAGGTAGTAGTCCAACGGTGGCCGTGCGCCGGAGGTGCCGCCGATCGCGGTCGTGTGGGGCGGTGCGGTGCCGGCGATCATGGATGCGCGGGTTGGTTCGGTGTTCGCGGTCATGGGCGCGCGGGTGGGGTCGGTGCCTTTCGTCGCGGTCGTGTGGGTTTGCTCGGGGGCTGTGGGTTCGTCGGGGCGGGTGATGTCGGTGCTCATACGTCATTGTCCCGCGATGCGGGCCACTTTCGCGTCGCGGGACGGGGGAGATGTCTTGCGTTGCTTGGCGGCCGCGTATCAGGTGGTGTCGGGTATTTCGCCGGGAGAGCGGCGTAGTTCTGGTTTCGAAGGGGAGTGACCGGGATTCGCGATGCCGGACTTCGCGGCTTCGCGGATAAGAGATCTGGTCGTTGGCGCGGACGGCTTCAGGGCAGGTCGCCGGCGGTGTCGTCGGCGCCGGAACGGCGGGCGAGGAGAGGTGGAGTCGAAGGTCGCTGAAATGGCCTGCCGTTCGGCCCCGGTCGTGTGGAGGGGGGCGGTCGGCGGCACGGGAGGTCCCGGCGCAGGTCCGCGTGTCACGACGTTTCGTCGTAGGGCGTCATGTGGGACGGGATCATCGCTGCCAATAACGGGAAAGCCGCCGAACGCCTCTATAGTGGACGGATTCCCGCCTAAAGGGTATTAGTGAATGGCGTGACCTGGAGTCGGGTTTCTTTTCTTTATTGTGTTCGTCTGTTTTTCCTATCAGCGTGCCGCTGCGGCGTCACTGGTTCGCTGAATGGGTATTCCCTGGTCGCAGTGCTGCCGCGGTGGCACGGAAAAGGTCCGATTCATCGGAATTCAAGCGATATGGGGGAACCGAGTGATTCCTCGGGAAACAGGTCCTTTCATAGGTAAGCGCGCGTTCACTCTGGCGGTCGCGACGGCGATCACCGGTGGGGTCGTCGCACTGTCGCTCCCGGCCACGGCCCAGGCCGGTACGGAAGTGCGGGGCGTCCCGGGGCACCGGGCGCACCACGTCGCTCACGCTTCCGCCGCCGGTCTCGTCGCCGTCGCCAAGAAGAAGACCCGCGCCGGCGACGGCGAGGAGGAGGACGGCAAGAGGAAGAACTGCAAGCACTGTCCTCCTGGCCCTCCCGGGCCTCCCGGTCGGACCGGTGGCATCGACACGGCGTTCCAGGGCAACAACAAGTTCGTCGGCCTCGCCCAGGGCAACGGGCCGACGTTCGTCCGGGACCCGCGAACCACCCCGCCCTGGCATGACATCTCCTCGCTGCCCGGATACCCGGGGAACGCGAGCGACGTCAGCCTGGCCGTGATGGGGAACACCCTGCACGTCACGGTACGCAGCACGACCGGCCTGATCCGCCAGACGGCGTGCACGGTCAACCCCACGCCCGGCACCGGCGGCAACCCGGCCTGGCCGGGCAACTGCAGTTCGTTCGTGGACCTCACCCCGCCGCTCTAGCCCTTGCGGGCCGGCGAAGCGAGAACGCGTGCCGCATCCGGGGCCGTCCCGGATGCGGCACTGTCGTGCCGGGGGTCTTCATGAACGGCCGACGGAGGTCCGGCGGTCATCGCCGTGCGCTCGTCCCGGCGGCCGGCGCCGTTCTACTCGGCCTCTGCGCCGATCGTCCGCCGCAGCCGTGCCGCCAGGCCGGTGTGGTCGACCCCCGCCAGGGTGAGCGCCCGCGGCACGGTGCCGGCCTCGGCTCCCAGGATGCCGAGCAGCAGATGCGCCGGTCGCAGGTCCTTCTTGCGGGACGCCGACACCATGCGGTCGAGGGCGAGCTTGGCGGAGGCGCCCAGTTGGGACGGGACCTTGGGCGAGGGACTCGGCCGCGGCAGGTCGAAGGCCGCCAGGGACACTCCCGCCGCGCTCAGGCTGTGCTCGAACTCCCGGTTCAGTGCGGCGCGGATCGCCTGGTGATCCAGGCCGGCCGCGCTGAGGACCTGACGGGTCGTGGGTTCGCCCTGGGCGGCGATCGCCAGCAGCAGATGCTCGGCCTCGATGGTCGCCGACCCCGCCGCGCGGGCTTCGCGCGCGCCCTCCTCCATGATCGTCGCAAGGTATTCGCCGAACACGGTGGACATCCTCAGCGCCTCCTCAGCTGGACGCCGGCCTCGATGAGCCGCTTGGCGTGCTTCTTGTGGACCGCCTGGCGCGTCACTCCGAGCGCCTCGGCGACCTGCGGCCAGCTCCAGCCGACCCGCATCGCCTGTTCGACGGCGGCGTCCTCCAGTTGGTCGGCGAGCCGCCTGAGCGCGGCCACGGCGGCCAACTGGTCGGCGGGTTCTCGCGACACGGGATGCTCAACACCGGACATGCTAGCAACCCTAGTTGACTAATCTGAGGACAGGCAACCAGGGTTGCCAGAGCGTCGCGGGGGCGGCCTCAGGCGTTGATCGCCATGCCGGGGGGCACCAGCAGGAAGACCTTGTGCGCGATGCGGTCCATGTCGCCGCGCCGGCCGAAGACCAGCCCGGCCGCGAAGTCGACCAGCGGCTTGGCGTCGGCGTCCGACATGCCGGTGAGGTCCATGACCACGGGCATGCCCTTCCGGAAGAAGTGCCCCACATACAGGACCTCGTTGTAGTCCTGTGGGCGGAGTGTCTTCACATACGACATGTCCGGTGGGGGGCCGGCGAAGGCCCTTGGCTTCTCGTGCTGGTATGGACCGCTGGTCCCCGCGTCTGCCACGTCGCCGACGCTAACACCCGTAGACCGCCCTTAGTGATCACATGCGGCAAAACCCCTCGACAGGGGCGGAATGACTATGGGGACATCATTCCTCCGCACTAGCCCACGCCGCCAGGATGCGCGTCTCCTTGTCCGGCGCGATGCCGTGCCGGCGCCAGGACGCGTATCGCTTCTCTAGGGCGTCGTGGTCGCGGTCCTTCAGCCACTCCCAGGTGTCGTGGACGGTCTCGGTCACCGGGCGGCACCGCAGCCCTGCGGCCTCCGCCTTGCCGGTCGAGATCTGCCAGACGGCCGCGGCGTCGGGCTGGGCCGGCATCCACAGCGGCAACTCGGTCCACGGCTGCACGTCCCGGTCGAGCAGGAAGCGGTCGTCGACCCACACGAGCTCGGCGTCCGAGCCGGTCACCTCGGCGCAGTCGGCCAGCCACCGCCCGAAGGTGGTGTTCCCGGACGGGCCGGTGGTGATGAAGCGATCGCTCACCCCGTTCGCGGCCTGGTCGAGGGTGAAGGCCGCGATGTCACGGGCGTCGATGAGCTGCATGGGCGTCTCAGGGTCGCCCGGGGCGAGCACGCGGCCGCCGCGGGCGATGCGGCGCAGCCACCACGGCAGGCGGCCGACGTTCTCCCACGGGCCGAGGATCAGCCCCGGCTGCACGATCAGCGCGGCGCCTTCGAAGTAGCGCTCGACCGCCCGTTCGCACCCGGCCTTCAGCACCCCGTAGTCTCCGTCGTCCGGGCCGGCGTCCGGCGAGCACTCCCACCGCGGCGAGGACTCGTCGGCCGGCCGCGCGGGATAGCCGGAGAACGCCGAGACGCTGGAGATGAACGTGTAGGTGCCGGCATGGCCGGACAGGGCGCGGGCCGACTCGGCGACCACCTTGGGCGTGTACCCGCACACGTCCACGACGGCGTCCCACTCGCGGCCCGCCGCGAGGGCGGCCAGGTCGTCGCGTGACTCGCGGTCGCCCCGGACGGCCGTCACGCCCGGCAGGTCCTCGCCCGAGCGGCCCCTGTTGAACGTGGTGACGTCGTGGCCCCTGCGCAGCGCCTCTTCCACGATGGCCCGGCCGAGGTACAGCGAGCCGCCGATCACAAGAATCCTCATGGCGACCACTCTGGCCCCGTACGGCCCCGGCGCCACCCGTTTTCACGGTCAGCGGATCCACCCCGGGCGCCGGGGGGCCGCGGTTCGCCCAAAGCGCACTGTCGCCGGCGTCCTGCCGCCGATCTCCCCGCCGCCGTCGGCAACGAGCCACCGTCGCCGACGGCAACGCACGACGGCAACGAGCCACCGTCGCCGACGGCAACGCACGACGGCAACGAGCCGCCGCCGGCGGCAACGCATCACCGGCGGCGGAGCCGTCTCGGGCCGCGGCGTCCGGGACTCAGCGGTGGCCGCTCGTCACCGGGCTGAAGCCCTCCTGGTCGAGGACGTGCACGCGGGCCGCGGCGATGTCGAAGTACAGGCCGACGAGCTGCAACCGCCCGGAGTCCTCCAGACGGGCCACCGACGGGTGGGTGCGCAGGTTGTCCAACTGCTGGGCGACGTTCACCCGGCACAGCCGGTCGAACGGTCCGTGATCGGCGACGGCGGGGTCGGACAGGATGTAACGGGCGAGCGTGTGGTCGCCGTGCCGCAGCCAGTTCGACAGGCCCGGCAGCCCGGTGATGTTCTCGCCCGCGCAGAGCAGCGCGGCCATCGCCCCGCACCCGGAGTGCCCGCACACCGTGATCGTGGACACGTTCAGCGCCGCGGTCGCGTACTCGATCGCCGCCACCACCGAGTCGTCGGGCGGGGCCGCGCCGTGCCGAGGCACCAGGTTGCCGATGTTGCGCACCGTGAACAGGTCGCCCGGCCCGCTCGCGGTGATCAGGTTCGGCACCACGCGGGAGTCGGCGCAGGTGATGAACAGGTGGGAGGGCTCCTGCGTGCGCGCCATGCGGGTCAGGAAGGGACGCACCAGGGGAGCCGTGCGCCGCTGGAAGTCGGCCGTGCCGGCCAGCAGATCGGGCACGGCGCCCCGCCCGTCGCCCGTCTCGTCGTCGGCGGCGCGCGAGGGCGTCCACGTCTTGCCGTGGCGCACCGGGATCCGCGACAGCGGGCCGCCCCGCCGGTACGCGCGGGGCAGCCACCAGCGTTCCGGCGCGCGCGGCGGCGTCTTGGCGGCCGACACGCGCGTCCCGCTCGCGGCCGTCGTGTACCACTGGTCGTGGATCTCGTCGATGGAGATGGTGCCGCCGGTGCGTTCGTGCTCCAGGCGCCAGCCGTGCAGGGCCTCGAACGCGGCGTTGTCCATGAAGTCGACGTTGAGGTCGAGGTCCACCGCCGCGCCCGCCGGGATGGCCCGCAGGCAGGAGGTCAGCGACGGAACGCCCACGAACGTCAGCGAACCGGTCACCACCACGTGCCAGCGGTCGTCCGGCTCCAGCCGCACCTGGATCGACACCCGGGTGAGGCGCCGCAGGGCGAACAGCGCGGCCAGGCCCAGCCCGAGCAGCACCCCCTCGGCCAGGCCGATCACCACGACCGCGCCCATGGTGAGCACGTAGATCGGCAGCTCGCCGTGCCCGTGCAGGCCGCGTACGGTGCCGAGGTTGACCATGCGGACGCCGATGAACACCAGCAGGGCCGCCAGCGCCTCCAGCGGGATGAGCGTGACGCTCCAGCCGAAGCACACCGCGAACAGCAGCACCCAGCCGCCGTGCAGGGTCGCCGACCACCGGCTGCGCCCTCCGGCGCGCACGTTCGTGGTGGTACGGACGATCACCCCGGCGACCGGCAGCCCGCCGAGCGCGCCCGACACCAGGTTCGCCACGCCCTGCCCGGTCAGCTCGCGGTCGAGGTCGGCGCGCGGGCCGTCGTGCAGGCGGTCGGCGGCCACCGAGCACAGCAGCGACTCGACCCCGGCGAGCAGGGCGACCAGCAGCACGGCGCCGGCGATGCCGTGCCAGTCGCCCGCGGGCAGCACCGGCGTCGCCCAGTCGGCGAGCCCACGGGAAAGGTCGGCACGGGCCACGTCCCACCCCAGCACGCCGGACGTCAGAGCGGCGATCGACAGCGCCGCCAGCGGAGCGGGGACCACGTTGACGCGCGGCAGACGCGGCCACAGCACCAGAAGACCGATGGTGAGCACGCCGACCGCCACCGCGTGGCTGTGGTTGTCGGCGATCTGCTTGGGCAGCTCCAGCAGGTTCTCCACGGCCGACCTCTGCGGCTGGCCGCCGAGGACCACGTGGAGCTGCGAGAGGGCGATCACCACGCCCACCCCGGCCAGCATGCCGTGGACCACCGCGGGCGAGACCGCGAGCGCCGTCCGCGCCACCTTGAACGTGCCCAGCACGATCTGCAGGATGCCGGCCATGAGGGTGATCATGCAGGTGGCCCGCCAGCCGTACCTGTGCACCAACTCGGCCACTACCAGGGCGAGGCCGGCCGCCGGCCCGCTCACCTGGACGACCGACCCGCCGAGCGGCCCCGCCACGATGCCGCCGACCACGGCCGCGACCAGCCCCGCGAGGAGCGGCGCGCCGCTGGTGACGGCTATGCCGAGCGAGAGCGGTATGGCGACCAGGAAGACCACCAGCGAGGCCGGAAGGTCGTGCCGGAGCACCGATTGAATACGCTGAGTCTTGCTTTCGCCACGTTCCGTATCCCCGGTCATGATGTGACCATACGACGCGGCGGCCATGCGCCTAAGGCTTTGGCCGCCGCGTTTTACATCTGCCGGTGGAACGCTGGGTGATCAGCGGTAATAGTCGGGATAGTCGGTGTCGGCCGGGCGGCGGTGGCCGCCGCGGGACGGCGTCCCGTTCGACGACTGGACGGGGGGATCGTCGGGGTTGCCGACCCCGTTGCCGTACAGCTCGCCGTACGACGGCCAGCTGCCGCCGGTGTTCTGCCGGGGCTGCGTCCACGACGAGGACGTCGCGCCGGAGGCGGAGGTGCGGTCGGGCTCGTACGCCGCGCCGCCGTAACCCTGCCCCTGGCCGCCCTGCCCTGGCAGCGCCTCGTCGTTCCTCGCGGGGCGACCGGCCTGGGCGTCGTACCCGCGCGGGCCGCGGGAGGCGTCGGCCGGCAGACCGGCCGGAGGAGTCGTCCCGTTGACCGTGTCGGAGTCGTCGATCACCGCCCAGCCCGGACGCACCTCGTAGGAGGGCGCGCTGGGCGCGGGCGCCGCCGTGTACCCGTCGTAGGCGGGCAACTGGTAGTCCGACGCCTTCCACGTCTCGTTCGACGAACCCGCCGGCGGGGTGGGTTCGTCCAGGATGTCGTAGGAGCCGGTGGCGGAGTAGGTGGGACGGGCCGGCCACGACTGCGCCGCGGGCGACTGCGCCGCCGCGGGCGGGGAGGCGGGGAACTCGCCGGTGGGAGAGTTCGCAGGGGCGGCGCCCGCCGCCCCGTAGGAGCCGGACGCCGGGAACGAGCCGGTGCCCCGCGGAGCTCCCGCGGCGCGCGGCGTCTCGTACGAGCCGGTCGAGGAGCGGCCCGCGTCGAACATGCCGCCCCCGGCCGCGCGGGAGCCGTCCTGCGGGCCGTTGGCACGCGGGCCGGCCGGGCGGGAGCCGGCGGGCGCGGCGCCGCCGGGCAGCGGGCCGCGGGAGACGGCCGCGCCGGACACCGCGCCACCCGACGAAGCCCTGCCTGAGGTCAGGGGATCGCGCGAGGACAACGGGTCGCGGGGCGCGCCGCCGCCGGAGAGCGGCCCGCTGGACAGCGGGTCGTTCGCCAGCGACCCGGTGGGGTGCTGCGCGCCGGCGAGCGGCCCGGTGGCCAGCGGGTCGACCCGCGGCGCGGTGGCCAGCGGATCGGCGCGCGGACCGGAGACCGGCGGATCGGCGCGTACGGGCTCGGGGCGGCCGGAGCCCCCCCGTCCCGGGTCGCCGGGCCTGCCCGCACCCGTGCGCCTGCGCGGGTCGGCCGGCCGGCCGGGAGCCGCGGGACGGCCCGGGTCGCCCGCGCCGGACTCCGGACGCCGCCGGGCCTTCGACCGCCCGGTGTCGGTGATGCCCAGCGGGTCGGCGGGATCGGGACGGGAACCGCGCCGGTTGCGGGCGGACGCCTGCGAGGCGCCGATGGCCCCGAGCACGTCGGCCGCGGACGGGGCGGATGCGGCGGCGGGCGAAGACGCCGGGGACGCAGAGGACGCCTGCCCGGGGACCGGGGCCGAGAAGGCGACCGTGCGCTCAGTGGCCGCCGCGGGGGAGGCGGGCGTGCTGTTGCGCGAGGGCTCCGCCACGCCTGACATGCCGGGTGACCTGGAAGGAAGGGGCGCCTGGACGGTGGCGGCGTTCGGATCGGCCTCTTCCTTGGCCTTAGGCGCGGGCGGCTTGGCGGCGGGAGACGACGGAGAGTCCAGATCGGGACGGCTGGCCCCCACCCGGGCGGCGATCGTGCCGCCGAAGGCGCCGTCGTCCGCGCGCACGCGGGACCAGTAATCGTCGTCGTAGTCGTCGGCGTCGCCCCACTCGTCGACGCCGCGCCGGCCGCGCGCGGCATGCTGCTTGCCGCGCGGAGCGGGACGGCCGCCGGGCCGTCCGGCGGGCCGGGAACCGGGCTTGCCGCCCCCGGGCCGCAGGCGCGCGGTGGCGCGCTCGGGTTCCTGGAAGGCGTCGAAGCCCTCGGGGAAGCTCTCGAAGAACGTCTCCTCGGCGGGGCGGCCGGGACGCTTGGCGTTGGGATCCTCCGCCTGCTTGGCCAGCTTCTCCAGGCGCTCGGGAGGCAGGTTGCTCTCACGGCGGTTCATGGACCGCATGCCGAGTGCAACGACCACCAGCACGAGCAGCACGACGGCGACCAGGCCGAAAATGACCGCGATCATTGCACCACCTTCATGGCCATCGCCTTCCAGTGGCGCTGAGGAGACCGCGCGGCCATCGACGCGATCTGCCCCCGTTGACCACCTGCGCTCGAGGATTGCATCTGATTCTGTCCGACCACTATGAGCGTTGTCACACCCTACGAGAAGATCCGGTATCCATTACTACCTGCGGTGCTCAGCATGTCACTCGATGTGGGCCGCCGAGAGCCGTCCCCGCGCGATGGTGTGCTGGGCGATCTCTTCCAGCGTCTTGCGCAGGTCGGCGCCGTTCTTGAGCACGAGCATGGCGTCCAGTGCGTACACGCTGAAGCGGTAGGTGTCGTCAGGACGGCACGGGGGGGCGTAACCCGCCTTGCCGGTCGAGGTCAGCCCCTGCAGGGCGCCTCTGGGCACGCTGTTCTGCGCGAGCTCGGTGGTGAGCGGGTCGATGTTGAACAGCACCCAGTGCACCTCCGCCGCGCCTTGTGCGTTGTTGGCGTCGACCACCAGGGCGATCGACTCGGTCTGTTTCGCCGGCACGCCCGACCAGCGCAGCGGCGGATTGCCGGACTGCCCGGTGCAGGAATACTCGGCCGGGAGGGGCGCCTCGTCGCGGAACCGCGGGCTCGAGACGCTGAGCCCGTCCAGGGAGTTCTCGGTGGGCGAGCCGCCGCCCACGATGCCGCAACCCGCCGACGCCGCCATCACCGCCATCACCGCGGCGACGGTGATGCGTCGGCGTCCCATGCGCCCAACCCGCACGGTGTTCATCGGCAGCCCCATGGTCGCTGATGCTACGCGGGTTCGGAGAGTGGCCTGACCCCATCGCCGGAATGGGCGGCGCCGTGGGACGGCCGAATCGGCCAGAATCGAGGCATGGATGCGGCGGCGCGGGGGACGAGCCTGGGCTTCGCGCTGCTCGGCCCGCTGGAGGTCGTTCACGACGGCGCCCCGCTGTCGATCGGCGGGCGGCGGCTGCGCGCGCTTCTCGCGTCGTTGCTGCTCAGCCCGGGTCGCACCGTGCCTGTCGACATGCTCGTCTCCGCGGTGTGGGAAGCCGACCCGCCAAGCGGCGTGGGCAACGCGCTGCAGGCTCTGGTCTCGCGCCTGCGCGCCGTCCTGGGAAGCGATCTGGTGGCCGCCGAAGCGTCAGGTTACCGGTTGGTTATATCTCCGGATCAGGTGGACGTCCACCGGTTCGCCCGTCTTGCCGCCGATGGCCGCGAGGCACTGCGCCTGGGCGACGCGGCCGGCGCCGCGCGCACCCTCAGAAAGGCCCTGGCGCTGTGGCGCGGCCCCGCGTTCGCCGACCTGGCCGGCGCGGGGACGGCCGATTCCGAGATCGCCCGCCTGGAGGAACTGCGCCTGGCCGCCGTCGAAGACCGGGCGGAAGCCGACCTGCTGCTCGGCGGGCACGCCGACGTCCTGGCCGAACTGCCCGCGCTCATCGCGGCCCACCCGCTGCGAGAACGGCCGCACGGCCTGCTGATGCGTTCGCTGTACGCGGCGGGACGGCGGGTGGAGGCGCTCGCCGCCTACCAGGCGGCCCGCGACACCTTCGCCGACCGGCTCGGCACCGACCCCTCGCCCGCGCTCGCCGACCTCCACCTCTCAATACTCCGCGACGCCCTTCCCCCGACCCCGGCGTCCGTCACGCACACGCCTGCCGACGGCGGCGCGGCCACCGCACCCACCGGTCACGGGGGCGGGTTCGCCGGGGCGGGGGGTAGGAAGGGGAACCTGCGGGCGCGGCTGACCAGCTTCGTCGGCCGGGAGAAAGACCTGCGACGCGCCGGCGACCTGCTGGCCGGCCATCGGCTCGTCACCATGCTCGGACCCGGCGGGGCCGGCAAGACCCGCCTCGCCGTCGAGGCGGGCGAGGCGCTCGCCGGCCGGATGCCCGCCGGCGTCTGGCTGGCCGAGCTGGGGCCGGTGCGCGACCCCGACGACGTGCCGCGGGCGGTGCTCGCCGCGCTCGGCCTGCGCGACATCGGCCGCACTCCCGTGCTGTCGCAGAGCCCGCCACCCTTCGAGGCGGCGGACCTGACCGCGACCCTGGTCTCCGGCCTCGGCCAGGGAGACCGGCTGATCATCCTCGACAACTGCGAGCACCTGGTCGACGCCGCCGCGCGCCTGGCCGACCGCATCCTCGCCGAATGCCCGCAGGTACGCATCCTCGCCACCAGCCGCGAGCCCCTCGGCATCACCGGCGAACTGCTCTGGCACGTCCAGCCGCTCGACGACGAGCACGCGCGCAGCCTGTTCGCCGACCGCGCCGCCACGGCCCGCCCCGGCTACGTGCCCGGCGACGACGAGCAGGCGGTCGCCCGCATCTGCCGTGAACTGGACGGCATGCCCCTGGCCATCGAGCTGGCCGCCGCCCGGCTGCGCACCCTGTCCGCCGGGCAGATCGCCGACCGCCTCGACGACAGGTTCCGCCTGCTCACCGGCGGCAGCCGCACGGCCCTGCCGCGCCACCAGACTCTGCGCGCGGTGGTCGAGTGGAGCTGGGACCTGCTGGAGGAGCGCGAACGGGTGCTCGCCCGCCGCTTCGCCGCGTTCGCCGGCGGCGCCACGCTCGACGCGGTGGAGACGGTGTCGTCCGACGGCCTGCCGCCCGGCCTGCTGCCCCGTGCGGAGGTGCTGGAGACGCTGGCCAGGCTGGTCGACAAGTCGCTCGTCGTCTACGAGGACCAGCGCTACCGGATGCTGGAGACCATCCGGGTGTACGCGACCGAGCGGCTGGCCGAGTCAGGGGAGGAGCACGCCGTCCGGCTCTCACACGCGCGGTTCTTCACCGCATTGGCCGAGGACGCCGAACCGCGGCTGCGCCGGCCTGAGCAGGTCGAGTGGCTGGCCGCCCTGTCCGCCGACAACGACAACCTCACGGCGGCACTGCGCTGGGCGGTCGAGGCCGGTGACCGCGACCTCGCGTTGAGACTGGTGGGCGCGCTGGGCTGGTACTGGTTCCTCATGGGGCGCCGCACCGAGGGAGCACAGCGCGCCGCCGAGGTGATCGCCCTGCTGGACGACACGAGCGCCGGCGGTGCCGGGCGAGCCGACGCCGTCGTAGGTCATTCCGGCGTGGGC
Organism: Sphaerisporangium sp. NPDC049457; assembly: GCF_055586705.1. Lineage (NCBI taxonomy): Bacteria > Bacillati > Actinomycetota > Actinomycetes > Streptosporangiales > Streptosporangiaceae > Sphaerisporangium > Sphaerisporangium sp. NPDC049457. The sequence continues at coordinate 261,143 of NZ_JBVJHR010000001.1, forward strand.
GATGCCATCGACGCTGCGGATGCCGTCGCCGGTGCCGAGGTAGTCGCGAGTGCCGAGGTTGTCGGAGGTGCCGGCGGCGGGGGCGCGGGTGGTGGGGATGCCGGCGATGTCGGGGCGCGTCGGCGGGCGGTCGCTCTGACCGTCCAGGGCATCCTCATGGCCGGCGGCACCACCCAGTGGCGGGAGTCGAAGGACGTGCTCGAACGAGCCCTGGACCTCGCCAGGTCATCGGTGGGGCGCCCCTGGCCGGTGCTGGTGTCGCTGGCCGAACCGGTGCTGGCGCTGTTCGTCGACTACGCGCCCGACCCCGACCGGATCTTGTCCGACATGTTCGACGACCCCGACCCGTGGGTGGTCGCCTCCGCTTACCTGTTGCGCGGGCACTTCAACTACAAGATCGGCCAGATCGCCGAGGGGGAGGCGGACGTACGGGCCGCGCTGGAAGGCTTCCGCGCCACGGGCGACCGGTGGGGCGTCAGCACGGCCATGGCCTCCCTCGCGGAGGCCGGCACACTGCGCGGGGACCACGCCACCACCATCGCGACGATCAGCGAAGCGCTCACGCTGGTGGAGGAGATCGGCGCCGTGGAGGACACCCCGTACATGCGCACCCATCTCGCGCTGGCCCTGCACGCCTCCGGAGACCGGGGCGGCGCCGAGGCGGTGCTCGACCAGGCGCTGGACACCTGCCGCATATCGGGCGACCGCATGGGGGAGGCCGGGGTGCGCAGCGTGCGCGGCGACTTCGCCCGCGAGGAGGGCGACCTGCGGCGCGCCGGGCTTCACTACGAACGGGCGCTCGCCCTGGCCGCCGACGACGTCGCTCCCGCGCCGTTCAGGGCCCTGCTGTACTCGTCGCTGGGGTTGCTCAGCGAGCAGAAGGGCGACCTGGCGGCCGCCCGGGAGGCGCACGCCGAGGCGCTGCGGCTCGCGTGGCACACCCGGGACGGCGGCACGTTCGGCCTGGTGCTCATCGCCCTCGCCGGACTGGCCGTCCGCGAGGGCGACGCCGCCGGCGCCGCGATGCTGCTCGGGGCCGCCGCCGGAGTGCGAGGCGTCGATGACGTGGTCGGATACGACCACGTCCGCATCACCGAAGCGGTGGTCGCCGCGCTCGGCACGGAGGAGTGCCGGCGCCGCCACGAACGCGGCGCCGCCTTGCCTCTCACCCAGCTCTTCGACCTCGCGCACCGGCATGTCCGCCCCCTGACCGCACAACGTCCTCCCACCCCCGCCCCTCTCCGGCCGGCCACCTGAGCCCGGCCCCGCGAATGGGGGCGTACAGCGTCGTGATGAGCGCCGGGCTCAGCCGGGCACGGGTCAGCCGCGGGCGCGGAAGGCTCGCAGGGACAGGGGGGCGAAGATCACGGCGATGCCCAGCCCCCAGAGCAGCGAGATGGTCGCGTGGCCGGCGACCGGACCTCCGCTGAGCAGGCCGCGGACCGCGTCGGCCAGGTGCGTGACCGGGTTGACCTCGACCCACCGCTGCAACCACTCGGGCAGCGTCTTGGTCGGGACGAACGCGTTGGAGGTGAAGGTCAGCGGCATCATCACCGAGAACGCGATGATCTGGACCTTCTCGGGTTCGGACGCGGTCAGGCCGATGAGGACCGACAGCCAGGACATCGCGAGGGCGAACGCGAGCAGCAACGCCAGCGCGCCCACCACCCCGGCCACGCCGGTGTGGATGCGGAACCCGAGCACGGTGCCGAGGCCCACGAACAGCGCGAAGGCCCAGACCTGCTTGAGCGTGTCGGCGACGATGCGCCCGGCCAGCGGGGCGGTGCGGGCGATCGGCAGGCTGCGGAGCCGGTCGAACACGCCCTTGTTGATGTCGGTGCTCAGCCCGATGGCGGTGGTCAGGGTGGCGAACAGCATGTTCTGCACGACCAGCCCAGGCAGCGAGAACTGCAGATATTCGCCGGTGGACCCCGAGATCGCCCCGCCGAAGACGTAGGTGAACAGCAGCAGGAACATGATGGGCTGGACCGACAGGTCGAGCAGCTCCATCGGGTTGTGCTTGATCTGCACCAGGCTCCGCCAGGCGAGCGTCATGGTGTGCCGCAGCGCGGCGGCCGGGCCGACGCGGTTGGGGATGACGGGCGTGGGCACGGCCCCGGTCAGCGTGGTCACGCGGACACCCCTTCCTTCTCCTTGGTGTCTTCCACGGAGGTCTCGTCCTCCACGGCGCGATGGCCGGTCAGGGCCAGGAACACCTCGTCGAGGCTGGACTTGCGCAGGGTGAGTTCGGAGGCGACCACCCCGTGCTCGTCGAGGCGGCGCACGATCGCCGGGACCACCTTGGGGTCGTTGACGTTCACGGTCGCCAGGCCGCCGATGACCTCGGGACGGACGCCGATCACGTCGGTGATCACATCGGTCACCAGGTGGATGTGCTCGCCGAGCAGCGGGCGCACCTGGAGGACCTGGGCGCCGGTGGTCGACTTGAGCTCGTCGGAGGTGCCCGAGGCGATGACGCGGCCGTGGTCGAAGACCACGATGTCGTCGGCCAGTTCGTCGGCCTCCTGCAGATATTGCGTGGTGAGGAGCACGGTGACGCCCTCGGCCATCAGGCCGCGCACCACCCCCCACAGCTCGGTGCGGCTGCGAGGGTCGAGGCCGGTGGTCGGCTCGTCCAGGAAGAGCACCTGCGGACGCCCCACGAGACTGGCGGCCAGGTCGAGCCGGCGCCGCATGCCCCCGGAGTACGTCTTGGCGGCGCGGCCGCCTGCGTCGGTCAGCTCGAACCGCGACAGCAGCTCGCCGGCCCGCTGACGGGCGCCCGCGCGGGGCATGCCGAGCAGCCTGCCGATCATCACGAGGTTCTCGACGCCGGTCAACGTCTCGTCGACGGCGGCGTACTGCCCGGTCAGCCCGATCAGGGAACGGACCTTGTGCGCCTCGCGGGCGACGTCGAAACCGCCGACCGTCGCATGCCCGGCGTCGGCTCTGAGCAGGGTCGCCAGGATGCGCACGGCCGTGGTCTTGCCCGCGCCGTTGGGGCCGAGGACGCCGAGCAGCCGCCCCTCGGGCACGACCAGATCGACCCCGTCGAGCGCTTTGGTCTCGCCGTAGTGTTTGACCAGGCCTTCTGCCTGGACCGCATATCGCATCGCTTCGACTCCTCGGTGGGGGGATGGCGGTCACGCTCGGCTCGCGGCCCGGGTGACTGACCAGAAGTCTGCTGTACGGCACTGACATTTCTCTGAGATCTGAGCGCCGCCCGTCCCTCAGCGGCTGACAGATCGCTGATATCGAGGTGCATGGTGATCGGACGGTCACCTTACGCGCCCGAATATGGTCCGGGCTTCTCCCGGCGGCCGTCGTCGTCGGGCGGCCGTGATCTCGTTAGGCTGGGGGCGTGACTGCTCCCCTGCGTGATCCCGCTCATCGCGTGTCGCGCCGCGCGATCACGCTGTGGCTGCTCGAAGCACTCGTCGGGTACGTCATCCTCGTCGGGGGCACCGCTCTGGCGGCGTCCTGGATCTCCGCTTCCGGCTGGGCGTGGATCCCGTCGTGGATCCGCGAGCACATCTGGTGGGTGCCGGTGGCGCTCGGCGTCATAGAGCTGCCGTTCGTGGTGATCGAGCCGCTGTGGCGGTACGCGGTGCATCGCTGGGAGCTCGCGGACGACGTCGTCTACGCCCGTTCCGGGTGGTTCAGCCGGCAGTGGGTGTTCGTGCCGGTGAGCCGCATCCAGACGGTGGACAAGGAGCAGGGCTGGTTCGAGCGCTTGCTCGGCCTGGCGACGGTGGAGATCCGCACGGCGTCCTACGCCGGGTCGTCGTCCATCAAGGGCCTCGACTTCATCGTGGCCGCACGGCTCGCCGAGGACCTCGCCCACCGCGCCCACCAGCTGAGGGACGACGCCACATGACCGAGGACTCCGCCCCCGGCGACGACGAGCGAGACCGCGCCCCCCATCAGCCCGGCCCCACAAGACGCGACCGGCCCTCGGAAACCATCACTGACCGGTCTTCGGGAACGAGCCCTGAGTCTGGACCGCCCCTCGGGCCGGTGCCGCCGGCCGGGGGACCGGCGCCCGCACCTGACGCGGCCGGGGAATCCGGGCAGAGGGGAGGCGGGGGCGCGTTGTGGGTCGCGCCGTCGCGGTTGAGCCCGCTGGTGTTGCTGATCGATCCGGTGCGGATGCTCCCGTCCCTGTTCCTGCCCCTCGTCGGAGTGCTGTTCGTCGGAGGTTTCTCCCCGTCGTCGTTCCTCTGGGCCGCGTTCGGCATCGTGGGCTCGGTCGGATACGCCGCCGTGCGCTGGGCGACCTTCACGTTCCAGATCGCCGGCGACCGGTTGGAGATCACTCGGTCGCTGGTGAGCCGTTCGGTCCGGACGATCCCGCTCGACCGCGTCAGGGGCGTGGACGTCACCACCCCGCCCCTGCATCGCCTGTTCGGCCTCGCCGTCGTCCGCATCGACACCGGCGCGGGAGGGGGCGACAAGCAGGAGGGCGAGCTGGACGGGCTTCCCGTCGCCGAGGCCGAACGTCTGCGCGAGGTGCTCCTGCGACGGAGCCGCGCCGTACGGCAGGACGGCGTCTCGACGGCCACGGCCGGGACGGAGACCACGGCGTACGGGACGAACGGTGCGACCAGCGAGCATCCGGGCGCCGCTCCGGCTGCCGCGCGGGTGGACCGGCCCGGCGCGCGGCCTGAGCGCGTCTACGCGCGCGTTCCCTGGCGCTGGCTGCTGTACGGGCCGCTGTCAGGGGCGTTCCTGTTCACCCCGTTCGTTCTGCTGGGCGGTGCGATCGGCCTCGCGTTCCAGTGGGGCAACGAGTTCGGCCTGAGCGAGCGCGCCGCGATCAGCCTGGGGGAGTGGCTGTGGCACCGGCCGATCCTGCTGATCCTCGTCGCGGTCGCGCTGGTGCTCATGATGCCCGTCGCCGGCGCGGTCATGTACGCCGTGTTCAACTGGAACTTCACGTTGCGCCGGCGTGATGCGTCGCTGGTGGCCGAGCGCGGGCTGATCACACGGCGCAGTGTGTCGCTCGAACACGACAGGATCCGGGGCTACGAGATCGCCGACGGCGTCCTGGAGCGGAGCGCGAAGGTCGTGCGGCTCTGGGCGATCGTCACCGGGCTCGGCGATTCGCGGACGCGTGGCCAGCTGCTGCCCGTCGCGCCGCGTGACTTCGCCGTCCGGACGGCGGCCGAGGCGATCGGTCCGCTCGACGCCGCTCTGCGCCCGCATCCTCCGAAGGCGCGGCAGAGACGGCTTTTCCGCGCGGTGGCCCCCGGAGTCGCCGTCGCGCTCGCCGCCTTCCCGCTCGGCTGGGTCGTGGTCGGCGTTCTCGCGCTCATCGTCGCCGCGCTCGGCGTCCCGCTCGGCCTCGACCGTTATCGCTCGCTCGGCCACGCCTACGACGGCGCCCGGCTCTCCATGCGTTCAGGGTCGCTGCCCCGCTCCCAGGCCGTGGTGGAGCGGCGTGCCGTGGTGGGCTGGACGCTGCGGCAGACCTGGTTCCAGCGGCGCTCCGGCGTCCTGACGGTCATCGCCGGCGTCGGCGCCGGCAGCGGCGGCTATGCCGCGGTCGACACGGGCGAGGAGCAAGGGGTGCGGTTCGCCGCCGAGGTCACCCCTGACTGGATCACGCCGTTCATCGCCGAAGGGTGAGACACGGCCCCGGGCCGCTGTCCGGGCGTCGCCGGACACCCGCGTCGTCCCGATGGCCGCCGGCGGACGTGCGGCGTGCCGCTCGCTCGTCGAAGCCGGTGGCGTGGTCAGGCGGCGGGTCGGAGGGCGCGGGGGACTCTCAACGCAATGTGGACGGCCTGCGGCGGAGTTCGCCGGCCGTAGAGGCCGGTGAACCCGCCGCAGGGCAGCTCGCCGCAGGACGGGTGTCGCCTGGCGGGGCGGATCAGTCCTGGCGGCGGGCGCCGAACATGATCTCGTCCCAGGTCGGGACGGAGGCGCGGCGGCCACGGGATCCCTTGCGCGCGGGCCGCGGCTTGGGGGCCTGCGGAGGAACGGCGGGCTCGGCGGCCTTGGGCTCCTTGTCCGGCTGCTCGGCCTTATCGGGCTCGACGGCCGCCGCCGCAGGACGGTCGGCCTTCTCGCCGCTGGTGCGCGCCGCGGGGACCGCGACCGCGGCTTCCTCGGCCTCGGCCTTCCTGGCGGCCGCGGCCTTCTTGCCCGAAGGGGCGGGCCTGGCGACGGGTGCCGCCCCGGGCGCGGGCCGTGCCACCGGGGCCGCAGCCCGGGCCGCGGCCGGCGCGGGTTTCGCCACCGGGGCGGGCCGCGGGACGGGAGCCGCCGTCGGTGCGGGCCGTGCCACCGGCGCCGCGCTGGGCGCCGGGCGTGCGACGGGGGCCGCGGTGGATGCGGGCTGTGCGACGGGGGCCGCGGTGGGCGCCGGGCGTGCGACGGGAGCCGCCGGCGCGTCCTGCTGTGCGGACTCGTGCTGGGACGGCTCGGCGCCCGCGTGCTGGGAAGGCTCGTCGTTCGCCGGCGGCTGCCCAGTGGTGGAGCCTTCCGCAGCCGTCACCTCGGACATGTTCGCCGGCGCCGGTGCCGCCTGGACCTCGGGCGCGGCGGTTGCCGCGCGCGGTTCGCCCTCGGAGGCGGCGGGCGACGTCGTGGACGGTACGGACGCGGCCGCGGTGGCCGCCGGCTCGCGGGTGGAGGGCTCGGCCGCGCGCTGGGGCTCTTGCTCGGTGTGGGACCGCGAGGCCTCCGCCGTTTCGGCCTGCGCGACCTCGGCCTGCCCGGACGTCAGCGGAAGGCCCTGCTCGGACGTGGGCCGGGAATCCCGCTCGGACGTGGGCCGAGGCTCCTGCTCCGACGTGGGCCGTGGGCCCTGCTCGGCCTCGGTCCGGGGGCTCTGCTCGGGCTCGGCCTGGAGGCGGTGCTCGGGCTGGGTGTGTGAGTGCTGTTCGGGACGCGGGTGCTGTGCGGGCGCGGAGCGGGGGTCGTGCTCGGCCGTGGACGCGGCCACGGCGCCCTGGACGGCCCCGGCGTCGGCGTCCCGGGCTGCCGAAGCCGTGCCCTGGTCCGAGACGAACTCGGCCGCCGAAGCCGTGCCCTGCTCCGAAACGGACCCGGCGGTGCTCGGTCCGCTCGCCACCGCGGCGGCGTCATGGCCGCCCACCGTTGGGTCATGACCCGTCGCGGAGACCGCGTCATGGGCGGCCGTCGGCGCGGCGGGGCGCGGTGAGGAGGGCTCATGGAGGCGCGACGACGCGGACTCCTGGAGGTAGGCCGCGGGCTCCTGGTGAACCGGCTGGTGGGCGGGCCGGGGAGCCTCGCGCTGCTCGGTGCGGGACGGTTCGTGCGCCTCCCGGACGTCAGCGCCGGAGAGTTGGTCGGCTGCGCGTGCGCCGGCACCGGAGAGCTGGTCTGCTCCGCGCGCGTCGGTGGCGAAGGACCGGTCAGCCTGGTGGACGTCGGCGCCGCTGGAGGGCTGGTGAGCCTGGTGGACGCTGGCGCTGGAGGGCTGGCGGGTCTGGGGGGCGTCGGTGGCGAAGGGCTGGCGGGTCTGGTCGGCGTGCGCGGGGACGTCCGCGTAGGTGTGGTCCTGGTGGCCGCGCGAGGGCGCGGCGTGGCCCAGCGGGGGCTCCGCGAGGGTCCGCGAGGACTCAGGGAGGTTGCGTGGAGGCTCGTCGTGGTCCCGCGAAGACACAGGAAGGCTTCGCGAGGGCTCTGGGAGGTCGCGTGGAGGCTCGGAGTGGCCGCGTGCGGGCTCCGGGAGGTCGCGTGCGGACTCGGAGTAGTGGCCGCGGGGGTCGTGGCGCGTGACGCCGGGCAGCGGCGCGGGGCCCTCGACCGGGATGGTGGGGACGGGCGCGAGCTTGGCGGCGAGCCTCGGGACGAAAGGCGTCACCGTGGCTTCCTCGCCCGGCTCGACGTACTCGGTGGCGGACAGCCGCAGCGCCTCGTCGTCGTACGGGGTGACGTGGCGGCGCCGGAGGTCGAACAGCCATTCGGCGCTGCGCGTGTGACCGTTCCAGACGAAGCCGAGCTTGATGCGCCACAGGCCGTCGTCGCGCTTGCAGGAGTCCCAGTCGATCTCGTCGGCGGGCACGCCGCGGCGGCTCAGCCGCTCGGTCACCAGCTCGCCGAGGGTGGGTCCGGGGGTGGACTCGCCGGGCAGCCGCACGGCGACGCGCTGCGCCTGCTGCGCGGTGTACTCGCGTTCTTGTAGAACAGGTCCCTCGAACCAGCGGACACGCTCCACCGGAATACCCGCGGTGGCGGCGATCTCCTCCGCGGTCTCCCCCGCACGGATGCGGGCCTGGATCTCCTTGGGGCGCAACGGACTCTCCACTTCGATCTCGTACTGGCCGAGACGGGAGAAGTTGCCGCGGACCGCCGCTCGGAGCCGTTCGTCGACGGGAAGCGTGAACCGTGTACCCCTGCCGGCCGTGGCCAGCACGAGGTATGTTCCGTCCTCGCTCACCGCGACGAGTCGGAGCTCCTGCATGCGAGTCCCTTCGTCGTCGTGCTCAATCTTCCCCCGGACCCTTGAGTCTCTCGCGTGAGCCGGTTGCCTGCCAGCACCGTACCCGGCATGTCCGAACATCGCCTTCCTCAGAGACGCGGGAAGCGATGAGAGGCGGTACAAATGTCGCATTCACCCTATCCACCGGCTGCTCGATATGCAGCAAACGGGGTTAGGCGTCCTTCCCAGATTCTGGCGAATCACGCGGCTCGGCACCTCCCACTTCGTGCAACGGGCATGGGACCCGCCGTGGCGGCGCGGCGCGGGGACGGTGTTCCCGCCGGGAAGGACGGGCCCGGCCGGCCTTCCCCGGGCGTGGCGGACCGCGCGCGGCGGCGGAGGTGGAACCGGCTGATCACCCCTTTGACCGGCGAGAACAGCAAGAAATGGTTGTTTCTCTGCATCTCGGATAAAAGCGATGCGGCGGTGTGCGATCTCCCCGGCGGCGTCGAAAGGCGTGCGCCGCGGGGCGACGGATGGGCGGGCGAGAAGACCGATGGGTGAGACCGATGGGTGAGAAGGAAACACCGAGCCTCAGCGCTCCGCAGATCGTGGGCAGCGCGCTGGCGGCGGCCACGGCGGCCACGGCGGCGTCCTTCCTCGGGGTCCATGGGACGGTCATCGGCGCGGCGCTGGCCAGCGCCGGCACCACCGTCGGCAACGCGATCTACACCCACTACATCCACCGCACCAAGCACCGGCTCAAAGAGGCGCACGGGCTGATCATCGGACAGCTCGGGCGCGACGACCCGGACGGGCGGGCGGAGGAGCCGGTGATGGCGAGTCCCGGAGAGGAAGGGCTGGCCGCGGCCGCGCACGCCACCGTCCGCGACCACGGCCCCGCCGACCTGCCCACCGGCGCCGACGACCCGGTCCACCCGGGGGCGCCGGCCGGGGGGACCGCGGAGCTGCCGCCTCTGCGCCGGGAAGGGAGACGCAGGCCGCTCTGGGCGACCATGATCGTCGCGGCGGTGGCCACCTTCGGGCTGAGCATGGGCGGGATCCTGGCGTTCGAGCTGGTCAGCGGCAGGCCGCTGACCGCCACCGTGCACGGCACGCAAGGGTCGGGGACGAGCCTCGGCGGGACGGTGTCCGAGCAGGGCGAGCCCTCGCTTGAGCCGTCCGCTCCGGGCGGCGGGTCCGGGACGGGCCGGTCGGACGAGCCCTCGGCGGGCGGCTCGGCGAAGTCCGCCACGGACGAGCCGGGGGATGGCGGGCGGCCTTCGGCGGAGCCGTCGGTCGAGCCATCGGCCGCCGCGTCGCCGGAGAGCGGCGGTGGCGGCGGCACCGGCGAGGTCCCGACCGCCGGCCCGGACGGCGGCGGCTCTGACACCAGCGGCTCGAACACCGGTCGTTCCGACACCGGTGGTTCCGACACCGGCGGCTCGAACAGGGGCGGTTCGGGCACGGGCGGTTCGGGCATCGGCGGCTGACCACGGGCGGTTCGAACACGGGCGGTTCGGGCACCGGGCGGTTCGAACACGGGCGGTTCGGGCGCCGGTGGCCGGACCGGCTCGGACGGCTCTGTTCAGCCGAGGACGGTGGCCAGGTAGTCGTTGCCGAACAGGCGGCGGGGGTCCACCTCATCCCGGAGGGCGAGGAAGTCCCCGAAGCGCGGGTAGACCGTCGCGAGGTAGGCCGCGCCCTGGGTGTGCAGCTTGCCCCAATGAGGGCGTCCGCCGAGCCGGGTCATGATCGCCTCGACGCCCGCGAAGTACGCCGGGTTGGGCGTCGGCCGGTAGACGTGGCAGGCGATGTAGGCCGACTCCCTGCCGTACGCCGTGGACAGCCAGGCATCGCTGGGCGGCGTGACCCTGACCTCGATGGGAAAAGTGATCGTCCAGTCGCTGAGGTCGATGAGGTCGCGGATCTCGCGCAGCGCCTGGCCGAGCCGCTCGCGCGGGATCGCGTACTCCATCTCCAGGAAGCGCACGTTACGCACGCTGGTGAACACCTTGTAGGCCTTGTCGGTGTGGCAGGAGGCAGACAGCGCGCCTGCGGAGATCCCGTTCAGGGTCGGGATCGCCGCGGGGAAGCGCCCGCCGACCGCGCACAGCGCCCCGAACAGCGTGTTCTCCAGGAAGACGCTGTCCAGCCAGTGGCGCAGGGCGCCGGGCGGCGCGGCGGGGCCGGGCGACCGGTTGTTGCGCTTGGTCAGGCAGGTGTCGGTGTGCGGCAGCCAGAAGAAGTCCAGATGCTCGTTCTCGCCGGTCATCCGATCAAGGGAGTCGAGCATCTCGCCGAGCGGCATCGGCCGCCGGTCGCTGCGCAGCAGGAACGACGGCTCGACGCGGAAGGTCACGGCGGTGAGGACGCCGAGCGCGCCGAGGCCGACGCGGGCGGCGTCGAACAGGTCGCCGCCGGAGACCGTGGTGATCGAGCCGTCCGCGAGCACCATCTCCAGTTCGGCGACCTGGTCGGCCAGGCCGCCGACGTCGCGGCCGGTGCCGTGGGTGCCGGTCTGGATGGCGCCGGCCACGGTCTGCTCGGTGATGTCGCCCATGTTGGCGAGCGCGAGCCCGAGGCGGTCGAGCTCCTCGTTCAGCACCCGCAGGGGCGTGCCGGCCGCGACCCGCACCCGGCCGTCCCCGGCCTCCTGGACGCCGGTGAGCGCGTCGGGCCGCAGCAGGATGCCGTCGGTGAGGGCCACCCCCGTGAAGGAGTGCCCGGTGCCGACCATGCGCACCCGCAGGCCGCGCGCGGCGGCGTCCAGTACGGCCTGGGCCACCTCGCCGGCGGAGCCGGGGACGCGCACCTCGGCGGGCGCGGCGGACTGGTTGCCCGCCCAGTTGCGAAAGACGGCCTTCATGCACGAGCACGATAATGACGCCGCGCCCCGATGACCAGAGATGTGAGCCGTGCTCACCATTCACCGCTGAGCGAGACAGGTCACACCGCCCACGAGGTGCGATACGCCGCGCCCGGCGGGCACCGGCGCGCGCCGTCCACGGGCCCTCGGGGCCGCCGGCGGCCGTGCGTCAGGCGGCGGGGGAGTGGGCCTCGGAGTGGCCGTCCTCGGGCGTGCGCAGCAGCGAGTTGCCGCCGAGGCCGATCGCCACGGCCAGCAGGGCGCACCCGAACGAGAACGCGTAGGCGTTGGACGCGCCGAAGGAGTCGGTGAGCCGTCCCCCCGCCCACGCGCCGATCGCCACGCCGAAGCCGACCGCGGTGGAGATCCACGACATGCCCTCGGTGAGCAGATGTCCCGGCACCAGCCGCTCGATCAGCGCGTACCCGGTGATGATCGTCGGCGAGATGGCCAGGCCCGCGAAGAACAGGCCGACGGCCATGACCTTGGTGTCCCCGATGAGCAGGATCGGCGTCAGGCCGGCGGCGAACACCGCGAGGCCGCGCATGAACCGGTGACGCAGGGAGATGCGCCAGTGCCGGAACCCGAACCACAGGCCGGAGACCATGCTGCCGCCCGCGAACGAGCCGAGCAGCAGGCCCGCCGCGGCCTTCACGCCGTGGTCCTCGGCGAACGCGACGGTGATCAGGTCGACGGAGCCGAACACCGCCCCCATCGCGAGGAACACGCACGACAGCAGCGCGACCCCCGGGATCATGATGGGGCTGCCGGACTGCGCCACGGCCGGGCGCACGGGCGGCTCGGTGGTGCGCTGCAGGGAGAACGCCAGCGTGCCGGCGACGGTGGCCACCAGTGCCAGGATCAGCCCGGCGTACAGGTTCACCATGGTGGTCAGGCCGGTGACCAGCGCCGGGCCGGCCACGAAGATCACCTCGTCGGCCACCGACTCGAACGAGAACGCCGTGTGCAGCCTGGAGGAGCCGCCGAGGATGTGCGACCAGCGCGCCCTGACCATCGAGCCGAGGGAGGTGGCCGCCCCGCCGACGACCACGGCGCTGACGAAGAGCGCCCACATCGGCGCGCCGAGCGCGGTGCACAGCATGAGCACGACCAGCGCGGCGCCGTGCAGGAGCACCAGCGGGATGAGTACCCTGGCCTGGCCGAAGCGGTCGACCAGCCGTCCCGACAGCGGAGCGGCGACCGCGAACGCGATGGCGACCGTCGCCGAGATCGCTCCGGCGGACGCGTACGAGCCGGTGAGGGCCGAGATGAGCAGCACGATGCCGATGCCGAGCATCGACATGGGCATCCGCCCGAAGAATCCAGCGACCACGAACCCCTTGGCACCGGGCACGCTGAACAGCTCTCGATACGGCCCGACCACGATTTCGCCCCTTTCGCGCGCCCCCGGCGCACGTCTTGCCACCTCGATCCAGCCTCGCGCACGGTCGCGCGGCGCATCAAGTGATTTTCCGGCAACGTACACGAATACGGACTCCTGGGGCTAACGTGGGTCAAGTGTCCCCTCCCCCTCGGCTCGTGCCGCCGCGCGCCGTCCTGGTGGGGTCGGCCCTTCTGATCGTCCTCGGTGTCCTGACCGGTGGAGCGTTCCTGATCACCCGTGACCCGGCCGGCGCCCGGCCGGCGGCGGCCCGGACGCCGCTGGCCGGCATCAGCGACCTGACGGCGCCGGTGTCGCCCTTCCCGGCTCTCACCCCCGGCCCGATCGTGGTCGCGCCGTCGTCCTCGGCCGGCGCGCCGACGTCCGCCCCGTCCGCCCGTTCCACGCCGGACGCCACGGCCGCGCCCAGAACCACGAGCGCCCCCCGCGCCACGACCAAGCCGGACGCGACGACCGCACCCAAAGGCACGGCCTCGCCCAAGGTCACCACCGCACCCAAGGTCACCACCACGCCGGAAGCCTCGGCCGCGCCCGACGCGGCCACCTCGGTGACGCCGCGCCGGGTGGCGTCCACGCCGCCCCGGCTGATCGCCGTCGCGCGCGAGCCGGTCACCGAGGCGGCGCTGCGCCGGATCACCGGGCTCAAGCACGTCACCAAGGTGTCGCTGGCCGACGCGGGGGCGGTGCGCTTCTCGACGGCCACGCTGAACCTGCTCGCCGTCGACCCGGCGGAGTTCCGCCCGTGGGCGCCGAAGGCCGTGGCGGCCGAGCCCGAGGTCTGGAACGCGCTCGCGCGAGGGGAGTTCATCGCCGAGTCGAAGACGGCCGGCCGCTACATGCTCCAGTTGGGCGGCGAGTACGAGGCGGGCGCCGGAGCGCGCCTGCGGGTCGCCGCGTCGGCGCCGTTCGGACTGCCCGGCGTGGACGGGCTGGTCGGCAAGGAGGTGGGACGCGCGCTCGGCCTGGTCCCGGGCGTCGCGGTCCTCGTGCACACCCCGGCGGGCAAGGCGGCGGCCGTCGCCGGGTACGTCAGGCGGCTGCTGGGGACGGGCTCCCAGGTCGTCATGATCGGCGCGGCCCGCCGCGCGGCCGACCCGCCCGTGCCGGTGGCCTCGCCGAGCCCGGCGCCTGCCACCGCGCCCGCGCGGCCCGGTACGTACCAGGTCGGCAGGCCCGGCAGCTATCTGGACCTGTACAAGATCTCGGCGCGGGTCTGCCCCGGGCTCTCGTGGACGGTGCTCGCCGCGATCGGGCAGGTCGAGAGCGGCCACGGCCGCAACAACGGCCCGTCCTCGGCGGGCGCGCTCGGCCCGATGCAGTTCATGCCGGCCACCTGGAAGGCGTACGGCGTCGACGGGGACGGGGACGGCAGGTCCGACATCTGGAGCCCGTACGACGCGGTGCCCGCCGCCGCCCGCTATCTGTGCGCCAACGGGGCGGGCCAGGGCGGCACGAAGCTCCGCTCGGCCGTTTTCCGCTACAACCACTCGTGGGACTACGTGAACAGGGTCCTCGGCATCGCCGAGGGCTACGCCCGCGCCTACGCCTGACGCGGCGGCAGGTGTCCGCGCGGGCCGCCGTACGGCGGCGCCGGGCGTGTGGTCAGGGGCGGGGGCGAGGGCGGGGGGCTGGGCAGCAGAGGGCGGGGCAGGGGGCCGGCTCGGGTTCGTCCAGGAGCTCGCGGACCATGGAGACGAACCGCGGGTGGGTGCCCGCCGTCGCGGCGCGGGTGAGGTGCATGCCGAGGTCGCGGGCGACGCCGGCGGCCTCGGTGTCGAGGTCGTAGACGACCTCCATGTGGTCGGAGACGAACCCGATGGGCACGAGCACCGCGGCCTGGACGCCGGACGCGTGCAGGGCGGTCAGGTGGTCGCACACGTCAGGCTCCAGCCACGGCACCTGGGGCGGGCCGCTGCGGCTCTGCCACACCAGGTCCCACGGCCGGTCGCCGGCGACCAGCGCGGCGGCGGCGCGCAGCTGCGCCTCGTAGGCGCCGCCGGTCGGCCCCGAGGTGGCGGCCATGGAGGCGGGGATGCTGTGCGCGGTGAACACCAGCCGGGCGCCGTCGCGGTGCTTCTCGGGGAGCCGGGCCACGGCCTCGCGGGTGTGGTCGGTCATCGCGGCGATGAAGCCGGGGTGGTCGTAGTAGTGGCGCAGCCGGACGATCTCGGGCGCGCCGGGGACTTCGGCGCGGGCGCGGGCGATGTCGTCCAGGTATTGGCGGCAGCTCGAATAGGAGCTGTAGGCCGCGGTGATGAACGCGGCCGCGCGGGTGACGCCGTCGGCGGCCATCTTGCCCAGCGTGTCGCGCAGGAACGGGTGCCAGTTGCGGTTGCCCCAGTAGATCGGCAGGTCCACCTCGGGCCGCAGCGCCTCGATCAGGTCGCGGCACTGCTGGTTGATCGGGCTGACGCCGCCGAACCCCTGGTAGTGGGCCTCGACCTCCAGCAGCCGCTCGCGAGGCACGCCCCGTCCCCGGACGACGTTCTCAAGGAACGGCATGACGTCTTCGGGCTTCTCGGGCCCGCCGAAGGAGACGATCAGCAACGCGTCGTAACGAGCCATGGCATCCATCCAACCTCATCGCGAAGGGTGCGGTGTCAGGGACTGTGGCGGAGAAGGGGACTCCGCAGGGAGAACGGGGGCGGGGGACGAGCGGTGTTAGGGGGCTGCGGCGAGGAAGGGTAAGTTCGGCGAAGTGAGCCTCTTCAAGGACATACGCGAGTTTGTCGCCATTCCCAGACTGTTGTCGCTGCGGCTGTCTCCGGACGGCTCCCGATTGGTGTCCGTCGTCCAGTCGCTCAACCCCGACGGGAAGTCCTACGGCACCTCCATCTGGGAGGTGCCGGCCGAGCCCGGTGGCGAGGCGTTCAGGCTGACCCGCTCGGCCAAGGGGGAGACCGGCGCCCAGTTCACGGCCGACGGCGACCTGCTGTTCGTCTCGCGGCGCCCCGACGCCACCGTCAAGGACCAGCCCGAGGACCCCGGGAACGAGGCGCCCGCGCTGTGGCTGCTGCCCGCCAAGGGCGGCGAGGCGCGCAGGGTGGCGGACCGGCCCGGAGGCATCGGCGAGGTCCAGACCGGCGGCTCCGCCGTCGTCTTCAGCGCGGACGTGCTCCCCGGGGACGCCGCCTCGGAGGCCGAGCGCCGCAAGGCCAGGAAGGACGCCGGCATCAGCGCGATCCTCCACGAGGGCTACCCGATCCGCTTCTGGGACCACGACCTCGGCCCCGGGCGGACGCGGCTGTTCGCGGCCGGGCTGCCGGGCCTCGCCGAGCCGCGCGACCTGACCCCCGACCCGGGCGCCGCGCTGCTGGAGGCCTCCTTCGCGGTCACCTCCGACGGCTCGACCGTCGTCACCACGTGGGCCGTGCCGCTCCCCGCGGGCGGAGTCCGGTTCGAGCTGGCCGCGATCGACGTCGCCACGGGAGAGCGGCGCGTCGTGGCCTCCGACGCCGAGCACGACTTCGAGGGACCGGTCACGATCTCCCCCGACGGCCGCCACGTCGCCTGCCGGAAGACGCGCCGGGGCACCCAGGAGCGCGCCGTCGAGCACACGCTGTGGATCGGCCGCCTCACCTCCGGGGAAGAGACCGAGGACGGCGCGGCGGGGTACGGCGGGCACACCGCCGACCTGGTCGCCTCGTCCGTCGCATGGGCGCCGGACTCCGGCTCCCTCTACGCCGCCGCCGACCACCAGGGCAGGCGTCCGATCTTCAAGGTGGCCCTCACCGGCGAGTACGAGCGCCTCACGCCGGGGGACGGGGCGTACCTGCACCTGTGTCCCTCGCCCGATGGACGCCACCTGTACGCGCTGCGCAGCTTCCCCGACGCCCCGCCCGCTCCCGTGCGCCTCGACCTCGCGAGCGGCGAGACCGCCGAGCTGCCGTCCCCGGCGCCGAGGGTCACCGTCCCGGGGACGCTCACCGAGGTGTCCGCGGCCGCCGACGACGGCGTGGAGATCAGAGGCTGGCTCGTGCTGCCCGCCGGGGCCTCGGCCGACAATCCCGCGCCGCTGCTGCTGTGGGTCCACGGGGGCCCGGTCGCGAGCTGGAACGACTGGATGTGGCGCTGGAACCCGTGGATCATGGCCGAGCACGGCTACGCCGTCCTGATGCCCGACCCGTGCATGTCCACCGGCTACGGCCAGGAGATGATCCAGCGCGGCTGGGGCGACTGGGGCCCGCGCACCCACGCCGACCTGATGGCGATCACCGACGCGTGCGTCGCCCGCCCGGACGTGGACGGCGAGCGCACCGGCATGATGGGCGGGTCCTTCGGCGGCTACATGGCGAACTGGATCGCCGGGCACACCGACAGGTTCCGGGCCATCGTCACCCACGCCTCCCTGTGGAACCTTGAGCAGTTCGCCGGCACCACCGACGCCGCCGACTACTGGGAGCGGGAGTTCGGCCCCGTGGGGGCCGAGGTCTACCGCACGCTGTCGCCGCACCGGTGGCTCGGCGAGATCACCACTCCGATGCTGGTCATCCACGGCGACAAGGACTACCGCGTGCCTATCGGGGAGGCGCTGCGGCTGTGGTGGGACCTGCGCAGGTCGTCGGTGGAGTCGAAGTTCCTGTACTTCCCCGACGAGAACCACTGGATCCTCAAGCCGGGCAACGCCGTCGCCTGGTACGAGACCGTTCTGGCGTTCCTGGCGCACAACGTCCTCGGCGAGGACTGGAAGCGGCCGGAGTCGGTGGCATGACCGACTTCCTGCGGCTGGCGGCCGACATCGCCCGCGAGGCGGGGGACATGCTCCTCGCCAAGCGCCCGGCGCGCCCCGAGGCGATCGAGACCAAGTCCAGCAGGACCGACGTGGTCACCGCCCTCGACCGCGCCTCCGAGGAGCTGATCAGGCAGCGCGTCAAGGAGGCCAGGCCTGATGACGCCTTCCTCGGCGAGGAGGACGGCGAGACCGAGGGCGGGGAGAGCGGGGAAGGGCGCGTCCGCTGGATCGTCGACCCCATCGACGGCACGGTCAACTTCATGTACGGCCTGCCGGACTGGGCGGTGAGCATCGCCGTGGAGGTCGACGGCGAGGTCGTCGCCGGCGTGGTCAACGTGCCGCCGCGCGGCGAGCTGTACGCGGCGGCCAAGGGCGGCGGGGCCGAGCTGCTCCGCGAGGGCGTCCCGGCCGAGCGGCTGCGCTGCAACACGGGCATGCCGCTGGCTGAGGCGCTGATCGCCACCGGGTTCGGCTACCTGCCGAACCGCCGGGCCGTCCAGGCGGAGGTGCTCACGCACGTGCTGCCGGTCGTCCGCGACATCCGCCGGGGCGGGTCGTGCGCGGTCGACCTGTGCTCGGTGGCGGCGGGACGGGTGGACGGCTACTACGAGCGCGGCCCGCAGATCTGGGACTTCGCGGCCGGCGGCCTGATCGCCGTCGAGGCCGGGGCGAAGATCGGCGGCCTGCACGGCCGGCCGCACAGCCGCCGGCTCACGCTGTGCGCGCCGCCCGGCCTGTTCGAGGAGCTGCGCGACCTGCTCACCCCTTTGAACCCGGAACGCGACTGACGGACGCGCCGGGCGCGGCGCGGACGTGCGAAGGGCCCGCCCGCGGGTGCGGGCGGGCCCTGACGCCGTCGGCAGGGGGGCCGGTCAGCGCTGGATCGACACGCCGTTGTCGACGGCGATGCGCCGCAGATCCTCTATCTCGGCGGTGAGAGTGTCGGCGAGGAAGTCGTCGCCGCTCGTGCGCGCCTCCTGGAGGCCTTTATAGGCCTGGTCGAGCCGGTATGTGATCGTGCTGGTGAACTCGCCCATCTCACCTTCTTTCTCGAGGGGCGAAGGAGCAGTGTGGCCACGTACACCCTGGGGAGAGCACAACGTCTTCCCCGGGCGTGTGAGTGGGTCTAGCGGGTGTACCCACCGCCCTGTCGCGCTTAAACCAGGTATGCCCTATGTCCCTGGTGTGCTTTATGTCACGCGTCCGCCGCACTGTGGAGGCGTGCTTACCATGCGCTTAAGCCGAATGTGGCAACAATGAGCCTGCGAGGAGTACGGCCCGGGCGCGAGCGCGCCAGGCCGCAGGCAAGGGTTCGATCGCGCTAGGTCGGGACTACAGGAGGTGCCAGGGCCGTGCGAGTGCTTGTGGTGGAGGACGAGCGGGTGCTCGCGGACGCGATCGCGACGGGGTTGCGCCGGGAGGCGATGGCCGTCGACGTCGCCTACGACGGCGCGGGCGCGCTGGAGCGCACCGGGTACATCGACTACGACGTGATCGTGCTGGACCGCGACCTGCCGAAGATCCACGGCGACGAGGTGTGCCGGCGGCTGGTGGCCGGCCGCTCGGCCTCGCGCATCCTGATGCTGACCGCGTCCGGCGAGGTGGACGACAAGGTCGAGGGCCTGGAGCTCGGCGCCGACGACTACCTGGCCAAGCCGTTCGCGTTCATGGAGCTCGTGGCGCGCGTGCGGGCGCTCGGCCGCCGCTCGGCCCCCGCGCTGCCGCCGGTGCTGGAGCGCTCCGGCATCCGCCTGGACCCCGGCAAGCGCCTGGTGACCAGGGACGGCGCCGAGATCGCGCTCACCAAGAAGGAGTTCGCCGTCCTTGAGGAGCTGATGCGCGCCGAGGGCGCCGTCGTCAGCCAGGAGGATCTGCTGGACAAGGCGTGGGACGAGAACATCGACCCGTTCACCAACGTGGTGCGCGTCACGATGATGACGCTGCGCAAGAAGCTCGGTGAGCCGGCGGTGATCGAGACCGTGCCGGGAGTGGGTTACAAGCTGTGAGCGAGGAACGCGACGCGGCGCCCGCCCCTGACACCGGGCGCCCCACCTTCGCGGCGCCCCAGCCGGCCATCGTCCCGCCCGGGTCGCCGCTGCCGGCGGGAACGCAGGACGCGGACGCCGGTCCCGGCCCGGCCGCGCTCTCGGTCCGCGCGGGCGCGCAGAGCTCCCCCTTGGGGGCGGATGGCCGGCCGCCGGCCGCCGCCGGCCCCGTGGATGGGCAGCGTTCCGCGGTTTCCGGACCGTCCGTGGAGGGGCAGCGTTCCGCGGCTTCCCCGCCCGTGGGCGGGAGGCGGCCGGTCGGCGCCCGGCCGCCCGCGTCCGGCTCCGCGGGCGGAAGGCAGGGGCTCGCGGCGCGCCCCGCCGATCCCGGCCCCGGTACCGCCGCCCACGCGGCCACCCCCGCGACCGGCTGGCGCGTCGAACAGCTCGCGTCCGAGGGCACACGCCAGCCGTTCCGGCTGCGAACCTCGCCACCGCCGCCGAGCGGCCCGCCCGCCTGGGACGGCCCGCCGCCGATCGCGCCCAAGCCCGTGTCGCAGGATTTGCTCGTCCTGCTGAAGAGGCTCGCCAGCCGCATGAGCATCCGGGTGCGCCTGACGCTGACCTACGGCGCGCTCTTCTTCGGCGCAGGAGCGCTGCTGATCTTCGTGATCTACTCCTTCGTCGGTGGCGCCATCGACCAGGCGTGGCCGCAGTTCCCGGTCGCGGAGGACTGGCCGGCGCAGCAGGTGGTCTACGTGCAGCAGCAGTGGGCCTACCTCCGCCAGTCCACGATCGTGGCCGCGCGCGAGCACGTGCTCCACCGGTCGCTGCTGGCGCTCGGCGGCGTGGGCATCCTGGCGCTGATCCTCGGCTACTTCGTCGCCGACCGGGCCCTGCGCCCGATCCAGAAGATGACCACGACGGCCCGGCGGCTGTCCGAGACCTCCCTCGCCCACGAGCGCATCGACCTGCAGGGCCCCGACGACGAGATCAAGGAGCTCGCCGACACCTTCGACGCGATGCTCACCCGGCTCAACCGGGCCTTCGACGCCCAGCGGCGCTTCGTGGACAACGCCTCCCACGAGCTGCGCACGCCGCTGGCGATCAACCGCACCGTCCTTGAGGTGGCGCTCGGCGACTCCAGGGCCTCGGAGGACCTCAAGGTCCTGGGACGCACCCTGCTCGGCACCAACGCCAGGAACGAGCACCTCATCGAGGGCCTGCTGCTGCTCGCCCGCAGCGAACGCGAACTCGCCACCCGCAAGCCCGTCGACCTGCGCGACGTCGGGCAGACGGTGGTGGAACAGCACGCCTCCTTCGCCGACGAGACGGGGGTGAGCGTGCACGCCGACCTGCGTCCCGCCCCTACGATGGGCGACCCCGTCCTGCTGGAACGCCTGGTGGCCAACCTGGTGGAGAACGCGATCAAGCACAACGTCGGCGAATCTGGCGAAGTCTGGCTTCGTACGGGAATGGTGGACGGCACTCCGGTTGTTCAGGTGGCCAACACCGGGCCGCACGTTCCCGCGTACGAGGTGGACGACCTGTTCGAGCCGTTCAGGCGCCTCCACTCCGACCGTGTGGAATCAGCGCGCGGCGCGGGGCTAGGGCTCTCCATCGTGCGTGCGGTGGTCCGCGCTCACCAAGGGACTGTGAAGGCGATCCCGAGGGAAGGCGGGGGACTGGTGATGACGGTGAGGCTTCCCGCGAGCTGATACGGCGGGGGGCGTCTCGTCAGCGCCAGACATGTGGTTGGATGTGCCGTCGAACACGGTGGGTCCTGTCGCCAATGCTTAGGTTTTCGCCATATTTGGCTAACCGGGTGGCGAAGGCGGCAAGGCCCTCACGTGTAAGGAGGTTCGTCGACCGTTCCGACGGGGTACCGATTGCAAAATTCCCCGAGAGATGCGGGCACAAGATGGATCGCCCAGACGTTGTAGACGCGCGGCGCGCGACGCGCACCAATAGACGAGGGGGATGAATACAGATGGCCACCGATTACGACAGCCCGCGCAAGACCGACGACGACCTGAGTGAGGACAGCCTCCAGGAGTTGCAGGCGCGCAGGACCGACAAGTCCTCAGGCAGCATCGACATCGACGAGACCGATCTGGCCGAGTCGCTGGAGCTGCCGGGCGCCGACCTGTCGAACGAGGAGCTCTCGCTCCGGGTGATTCCCCGGCAGGCGGACGAGTTCACCTGCTCGCGCTGCTTCCTGGTGCATCACCGCAGCCAGCTCGCCTCCGACAAGGGCGGGCAGCAGATCTGCAGGGAATGCGCCGCCTGAGACTCTTGGAGGGTCCGTGACGTCTGGAACGGATCGAACACCGCAGGATGAACCCGGGCGGCCGGAGTCTCCGGCCGCGGGGCAGGAGACCAGAGCGGAAGCCGAGGTCGCCGAGCTCGTCGGCAGGCTTTCCGGCGGGGAGGACATGGATGGGGCCGAGCGGCGGCGGCTGCTCGGCCGCCTCAGCGCGTCGCTGGTGACGGCGCAGAGGCGGGCACGCAAGTCCGGCATCGCGCGGGGCCGCTGGCTCGCCGACATGTTCGCCGCCATCGCGCCGCGCCTGCCGATCCGTGACCTGGCGACGCTCCAGGACCACCACTACGGCCTCGTCGGGGACGCGCTGGCCGACGATCTCGTCCGCACCGCCGGCAAGGCCACGATGGCGGTCGGCGCCGTCGGCGGCGTGCTGGCGGCCGCCGAGTTCGCCGCGCCGCCGCTGCTGTTGTCGGCCCCGGCGCAGCTCGTGGCCGAGACGCTCGTGGTCGCCGCCATCGAGGTCAAGCTCATCGCCGAGCTGTACGAGGTGTACGGCGTCCAGGTGCCCGGCAGCGGCAGCCAGCGGGCGATGGCGTTCACGGTCGCCTGGTCCAAACAGCGGGGGGTCGACCCGCTGGCTCCGGCGACGGTGCAGGTCGCACTCGGCGCCGCGGCCAAGGCCGCCTTACGCAACCGGCTGATGCGCACCCTGGGCCGTCACCTGACGACGTTGGGTCCCTTCCTGACCGGCGCGGTCGCCGGGGGCGCGCTCAACAGGGCCGCCACCAGGCGCCTCGCGCAGGCGGTGCGGGCCGACCTCCAACGCCAGCGAGCCCTTCCGCCCCCAGACTGACCCCACACCCCTTCACTCCCCGGCACCTCTTCCCTCCCGACCCCCTGAACCTTCACTCCGGGCACCCTTCACTACGACACCCCGTCACCGCGCGAATCCGCGGCGCCCCTCCACCCCCGCGACCCTTCACTGCCGCACCCTTCACCTCGCCGCATCCGCGGCGCTCCTACATCTCGCAGATCCCCTGGTTCCCACCTCCACCCCGGCCCCGCCCCGGTCTCGCCGTGACCCCCGCGAGAGCCCGGTTCTCTCCAGGCCCCCTCCGGGCCCCCGTTCCCGAGGCCGTCCGCCACCTGAGGCCGCGTACAGAGAGCCACAGCCGGTTTCGTAAGGTGGTCATGAACCGATCACAAGGGAGCGAGGGAGGACATGTGCGCAGCTCATTTCTGATCGTCGCGAACCGGTTGCCCGTGGACAGGACCGTCGCGGCGGACGGCTCCGCCAGCTGGCGGCGCAGTCCCGGGGGTCTGGTGACGGCGATCGCGCCCGTGATGCAGCGTCGCGACGGCGCGTGGCTGGGCTGGCACGGTGCTCCGGACGAGGAGCTCAAGCCCTTCGAGCACGACGGCATGAACCTCATCCCCGTCCCGCTCTCGGCCAACGAGGTCGAGATGTACTACGAGGGGTTCTCCAACGCGACCTTGTGGCCGCTCTACCACGACGTGGTGGCCACCCCGGTCTACTCCCGAGTGCTGTGGGACGCCTACCGAGCCGTCAACGAGAGGTTCGCGCGGGCGGCGGCGGACGCGGCCGCCGAGAACGCCGTCGTCTGGGTCCAGGACTACCAGCTCCAGCTCGTCCCGGCGATGCTGCGGGCCCTGCGCCCCGACCTGCGCATCGGCTTCTTCCTGCACATCCCTTTTCCGCCCGCCGAGCTGTTCTGGCAGCTCCCGTGGCGGCGCGAGATCCTGGAAGGGCTGCTCGGCGCCGACCTGGTGGGCTTCCAGCGGCCCGGCGGCGCCTCCAACTTCATCCGGCTGTGCCGCCGCCAGCTCGGCCTGCAGAACCAGCGCCAAGAGATCTTCTTCGGCGACCGCGCCGTGCGGGCCGAGGCGTTCCCGATCTCGGTGGACTTCGGCGAGCTCGACTCGCTGGTGCGCGAGCCGCACATCCTCGCCCGCGCCAAGGAGATCCGCGCCGAGCTCGGCGAGCCCGAGCACGTCCTGCTCGGCGTCGACCGCCTCGACTACACCAAGGGCATCGGCCAGCGGCTGAAGGCGTTCGGCGAGCTGCTCGCCGACAAGACGATCAGCCCGGGCGAGGCGGTGTTCGTCCAGATCGCCACGCCCAGCCGCGAGCGCGTCGAGACCTACCGGCACCTGCGCGACGAGATCGAGCTGCGGGTCGGGCGCATCAACGGCCAGCACGGCGTGCTCGGCGTCCCGCCGCTGAACTACTTCCACCAGTCCTACGACCGCGACGAGCTGGCCGCCCTGTACTGCGCCGCCGACGTCATGGTGGTGACGCCGCTGCGCGACGGCATGAACCTGGTCGCCAAGGAGTACGTCGCCTGCCGGCACGACCTGCGGGGCGCGCTGGTGCTCAGCGAGTTCGCCGGCGCGGCCGACGAGCTCAAGCACGCCTTCCTGGTCAACCCCTACGACGTCGAGGGGCTCAAGAGGCAGATGGTCGCCGCCATGCGGGCGACCCCGCACGAGCTGTCGCGGCGGATGCGCTCCATGCGCCGCCGCGTCGCCACCTACGACGTCGACCGGTGGGCGGGGGAGTTCCTGGCGGACCTGGAGCGCTGACCCGGCCTACGACCCGACGACTCGCTCGGCCTTCGCGGGGAGGGCCTTCCACGCCTGGTACCTCTTGTGGGCCGAGCGGGTCGCCACGATGCGGGCGACCTCCATGCCCACGCCCAGCACCACCGCGAAGCCGACCGCCTCGGCGAGGCCGGTCTCCAGCGAGTTGGGGTCGGCCGGCGGCTTCTTGCCCGTGGTCTTCTGCCAGCCGAACTCGATGGCCTTGCGGGTGGCGTACCCGACGCCCAGCGCGACCACCGCGCCGATGAGCCGCCACGCCATGTCGGGCTTCTCGACCTCGTCTGCTTTGGCCATGACTTCTCCCCTCGTCGATCTAGATGAACCCTAGCCCCTCGTGCCGGGGGGCGGCGTGACGCCATACCATAGGGCGCCATGACCGAACAGCGACTGCGCCATGCCACCGTTCCCGAAAGGCCCTCTCTCGATGGCCTGGAGCCGGTATGGGTAGCCCGCTGGGAGGACGAGGGCACCTACCGCTTCGACCGGGCCAAGACCCGCGAGCAGGTCTACTCCATCGACACGCCGCCGCCGACCGTCTCGGGCGCCCTGCACGTCGGCCACGTCTTCTCCTACACCCACACCGACACCATCGCCCGCTTCCAGCGCATGCGCGGACGCGAGGTGTTCTACCCGATGGGCTGGGACGACAACGGCCTGCCCACCGAGCGCCGCGTGCAGAACCACTTCGGCGTGCGCTGCGACCCCTCGCTGCCCTACGACGAGGGGTTCAGGCCGCCGGACAAGCCCGACCCCAAGCGCCAGGTCCCCGTCTCGCGGCGCAACTTCATCGAGCTGTGCGAGCGCCTCACCAAGGAGGACGAGAAGGCCTTCGAGGAGCTGTGGCGGCATCTGGGCCTGTCGGTCGACTGGTCCCTGACCTACGCCACGATCGACGCGGCCTCCCGCGCCGCCTCCCAGCGCGCGTTCCTGCGCAACCTGGCGCGCGGCGAGGCGTACGTGGCCGAGGGGCCCACCCTGTGGGACGTGACGTTCCGCACGGCCGTCGCCCAGGCCGAGCTGGAGGACCGCGAGTGGCCGGGCGCCTTCCACCGCGTCAGGTTCGGCGGGGTGCCCGGCACGCCGTACGCCGACGGCGTCCACATCGAGACCACCCGCCCTGAGCTGATCCCGGCCTGCGTGGCCCTGGTGGCCCACCCCGACGACGAGCGCTACCAGCCGCTGTTCGGCAAGACGGTGAGCACGCCGCTGTTCGGCGTGCGCGTGCCGGTGCTCGCCCACCGGCTGGCCGAGCGCGACAAGGGCTCGGGCATCGCGATGATCTGCACCTTCGGCGACGTCACCGACGTCGTCTGGTGGCGCGAGCTCGACCTGCCGACCCGGCCGGTCATCGGCTGGGACGGCCGCATGCTGGCCGAGCCGCCCGAGAGCGTCCCGGCGGGCACGTACGCCGAGCTGGCGGGGAAGACCACCCACTCCGCCCGCGAGCGCATCGTCGAGATGCTCCGCGAGTCGGGCGAGATCGAGGGCGAGCCGCGCAAGATCTCCCGCCCGGTGAAGTTCTACGAGAAGGGCGACCGGCCGCTGGAGATCGTCACCACCCGCCAGTGGTACATCCGCAACGGCGGGCGGGACGCCGAGCTGCGGCAGGCGCTGCTCGAACGCGGCGACGAGCTGCGGTGGCACCCGCCGCACATGCGGGTGCGCTACGAGAACTGGGTGCGGGGCCTGGCCGGCGACTGGCTGATCTCCCGCCAGCGGTTCTTCGGCGTGCCCATCCCCGTCTGGTACCCGCTGGACTCCGAGGGCGACCCCATCCACGACGCGCCGATCGTGCCGCCCGAGAGCGTCCTGCCGGTCGACCCCGCAAGCGACGTGCCGCCCGGCTACGCCGAGGACCAGCGCGGCAAGCCGTTCGGCTTCGCCGCCGACCCCGATGTCATGGACACCTGGGCGACCTCCTCGCTGTCCCCGCAGATCGTCTCGGGCTGGGAGCGCGACGACGACCTGTACCGGCGGGTCTTCCCCATGGACCTGCGGCCGCAGGCGCACGAGATCATTCGCACGTGGCTGTTCGCCTCGGTGGTCAGGGCGCACCTCGAAAGCGGCGTGCTGCCCTGGCGCGACGCCGCGATCTCCGGCTGGATCCTCGACCCCGACCGCAAGAAGATGTCCAAGTCCAAGGGCAACGTCGTCACGCCCATGGGCCTGCTGCGCGAGTACGGCTCCGACGCGGTGCGCTACTGGGCGGCGGGCGGGCGGCCGGGCACCGACACGGCGTTCGACACCGGTCAGATCAAGGTCGGCCGCCGCCTGGCCATCAAGATCCTCAACGCCTCCAAGTTCGTGCTGGGCCTCGGCGAGGCCGCCGGCGACGGCGAGGTCACCGAGGCGCTCGACCGGTCGATGCTCGCGCGGCTGGCCGGGGTGGTCCAGGAGGCCACGGCCGCCTTCGACTCCTACGAGTACACCCGGGCACTGGAGGTCACCGAGCGGTTCTTCTGGGAGTTCTGCGACGACTACCTGGAGCTGGTCAAGGCCCGCGCCTACGGGACCGACGCCGGGGCGCTGTCGGCGCGCGCCGCGCTGCGGCGGGCGCTGCAGGTCATGCTGCGGCTGTTCGCGCCGTTCCTGCCGTTCGTCACCGAGGAGGTCTGGTCCTGGTGGCGCGAGGGCTCGGTGCACCGCGCCTCCTGGCCGGCGGCAGCCGAGCTGGACGCCTCCGGGGATGACGCCTCCGGGGATCCGCGGGTGCTCGCCGCCGCGTCCGAGGTGCTCCGCGAGGTCCGCAAGGCCAAGTCCTCGGCCAAGCTGTCCATGCGGGCCGAGGTGGCGCGGCTGGCCGTCCGCGGCGCCGCCGCCGACATGGTGCGGGCCGCGCAGGACGACCTGTGCGCGGCGGGAACGGTCGAGGAGTTCGCCCTCGAACCGGGCGACGGAGAGCTCAGCGTCACAGTCACCCTCGCCGCCGCGGCCACCGGATAGGGCATTCACCTGCGCAAAAGGCATTTCGGGCGGTCGTGACCGGGGAGAAGGCAGGCCATCTCTTGATCCAGGCCGTAACGTGCGCGCGTTCGGCCGCCTGACATGCCAGTCTGTAATGGTGATCGCGGAACAGGAGACCGACGGGCGCAACGTGCCACCCGTGCTGTCCGCCATGGCGGCGTGGAGCTGGCGGCTCATCGTCATCGGCGTGGTGATCTACTTCTCCGCGCAGATCACCGTTCACCTCAGCTTCGTCGCGCTGCCGCTGGCGGTCGCGCTGCTGCTGACCGCCCTGCTGTTCCCGCTCACCGACCGGCTGCGCAAGGCGGGCCTGCGCCCCATCTGGGCGACGTGGTTCACCATGCTGTTCGCGTTCGCCGTGCTGGTCGCCGTCGGCTTCATCATCGGCACGCGCGCCAACGACGAGTTCCCCGGGCTGGTCGCGCAGGTCCAGAAGACCGCACGCGACGTCCAGAACTGGCTGCTGACCGGACCGTTCCACCTCAAGCAGGCCCAGCTCACCGGCATGGTCGACGAGATCGTCAAGCAGGTCAACGAGCAGCGCAGCGCCATCACCAGCACCCTGCTCTCCACCGCGGCGGCCTTCATCGAGGTGCTCGCCTCGATCGTGCTGCTGCTGTTCGTCACCTTCTTCCTGCTCAAGGACGGCGACCGCATCTGGTCGTGGTTCCTGCGCGGCTTCGGCTCCGCCTCGCCCCGGGTCGACCGGGCCGGCCGTGCCGCCTGGCACACCCTCTCGCAGTACATCCACGGCACGGTCATCGTCGCCGCCATCCACGGTGTGATCATCGGCATCGTGCTGTTCGCCATGAGAGTGCCGCTGTGGGCGCCGCTCGCGGTGCTGATCTTCCTGGCGAGCTTCATCCCGATCATCGGCATCTTCATCGCCGGGGGCCTGGCCGCCCTGGTGACGCTCGGCGCCCAGGGGCCGATCCTCGCCCTGGTCTTCGTCGGCATCCTCGTCGTCGAGCAGCAACTGGAGAACCACGTCCTCCAGCCGATGATCGTCGGACGGGCCGTGAAGTTCCACCCGCTCGCGATCATCCTGGTGCTGGCCATCGGCGGCATCCTCGGCGGCATCGCCGGCGCGGCGATCGCGGTGCCGATCGCCGCGGTGGTCTACCGCGCCCTGCCCGAGCTTCGCAGGCGCCCGCCCGAGCTGCCGCCCGCCGTCGCGCAGGAGCCCGCCCCCGAGGGGCCGCGCCCCGGCCCCGGGGAGCCCTCCGCGCCGCGCCGGCCGGGGTCCGGCGAGCCGCGTCCGGCGGGCCCCGAAGGCCCGTCCGCGCCGCCCGAGCGCCCCGCGTCCGCCGGCGACCGCGCGCCCGGCGCGGGGGAGGACGTGTCGCCGCAGCACAGCGGGTAAGGTCTCCGTTCGTGACACCTTGCACGCCCGTTCGGCCCCGGTACGCTTCAGGGCGTACTTTGAGGCTGAGGGGCCGGTTCGTGCCTCCGCGGGCCGCCGCGCCGGGGTGCCGGTCCGGGTGGGCGTTCTGCGGTCCGGCAGGCGAGGTCACACCGACGTCAGCCGAGCGCGGCTCCACGACCACGAGGTGAATTCCATGATCGAGGTGCTGATCCAGCGACTCGACCCCGAGCTTCCACTCCCGTCGTACGCCCACCCGGGCGACGCGGGGGCCGACCTGCACGCAGCCGCGGACGTCGAGCTGCTGCCGGGCGAGCGGGCCGTCGTGGGCACCGGCGTGGCCATCGCGCTGCCCGACGGGTACGCGGCCTTCGTGCACCCGCGTTCGGGCCTCGCCGCCCGCTTCGGCGTGACGCTGGTCAACGCGCCCGGCACGGTCGACGCCGGGTACCGCGGCGAGATCAAGGTGACGCTGATCAACACCGACGCCAAGGACGCCGTCCGGTTCCGCCGGGGCGACCGCATCGCCCAGCTCGTCGTCCAGCGGGTGGAGAAGGCGGCCTTCTACGAGGTGGAGCGGCTCCCCGGGTCGGCGCGCGGCGCCGACGGGTTCGGCTCCACCGGCCGATAAGTCGATAAGGAGTGTGAACGAAGTGTTCCGACGCCGCCGTCATGCGGAGCAAGAAGAGACGGCACCGGCCGCCGAGGCGCCGGCCCCCGCCCGCGAGTCGGGACCGTGGGACGCCGACGAGCCCCATCCCGAGACCGAGCGGGTCGATCTCGGCGGCATGCGGGTGCCCATCGGCCCGGGGTTCGAGATCCAGCTCAACGTCGCAGGCGACCAGATCGTCGGCGCCGTCGTGCTCGTCGAAGAGAGCGCCCTGCAGGTGCACGCGTTCGCCGCCCCCAAGAAGAGCGGCATCTGGGACGAGGTCCGCGGCGAGCTGTCGCGCGAGCTGACCGCCGCCGGCGGCGCCTGCGAGCAGCGGCAGGGGCCGTTCGGCGCCGAGCTGTCCGCCGAGATCAAGCAGGACGGCGCCACCCAGCCGGTGCGGTTCATCGGCGTCGACGGCCCGCGCTGGTTCCTGCGCGGGGTCATCAGCGGCCGTGCCATCACCGACTCCGACGCCGCCAAGACCCTTGAGGACGTCATCCGCGACATCGTGGTGGTCCGCGGCGAGCAGCCCATGGCGCCCAAGGAGCCGATCGAGCTGCGGCTGCCCGCCGAGGCCCGCCAGGCCGTCGAGCACCAGGCCGCGCAGGAGGGCCGTCCCGACCTCAATCCGTTCGAGCGCGGGCCCGAGATCAGCGAGGTTCGCTGACGTAAGCTGCGGGCAGGATGGTCCAGACCACAGGGCTCGCGAGGAGTTGAACACAGATGAGTACGGCAGAGCCCGTCAAACGGGGGCTGCGCGGTTTCCTGCGGCGGCTGACCACCAGCCAGGCCGAGCTGGAGGCCGCGGAACTCAAAGAGGACCTCGACCAGTACGGGGCGACGCCCATCGCCTCCTGCGCCCAGCGCAGGAGGTTCTGCGTGGCCGGCACCCTCCGCACGGTGACGCTGCGCCCACGGGGCGGCGCCCCGTCTCTTGAGGCCGAGCTGTACGACGGGTCGGACGTGATCGACCTGGTCTGGCTGGGCCGCCGCAAGATCGTCGGCATCGAGCCCGGCCGCATGGTTTGCGCCGAAGGGCTCGTCAGCATCCAGGACGGCCGTAAGGTGATGTTCAACCCTCGTTACGAGCTGCGGCCGGCGAGCGGCCAGTGACCACGGTCCCACCAGGCGAGGAGACCCATGACCATGCAGCCGCCGAAGGGCGCGACGGCGATGGGAGCGCGTTCGTGAGCACCTCCGCTGAGACGGCACGCGACGCGGCGGCGCACGACACCGTCGAGGCCGCCATCCGTGCCCAGCTCGCCAAGGCGCTCGGCGGCGTGCGCGGCATCGTCGAGGCCGCCGTGCCGACGGTCGCCTTCACCGTCTGCTGGATCGTCACCGAGCAGCTCAAGACCTCGCTGATCATCAGCATCGGCGCGGCCGTCCTGCTGCTGGTGGTGCGGCTGGCGCAGCGCTCGACGCCGCAGTTCGTGCTCAACAGCCTCGTCGGCATCGGCATCGGCGCCCTGTTCGCGTCGCGCACGGGCGAGGCGAAGGACGTCTTCGTGCCGGGCATGCTCTACAACGCGGGTTACGCCGCGGCCATGATGCTGTCGGTCGCCGTCCGATGGCCGGTGGTCGGGTTCCTCATCGGCTCGGTCACCGGCGACCCGACCGGGTGGCGGCGCGACCCCGGCATCGTCCGGCTCTGCTCGCGCCTGACGTGGCTGCTCATCCTGCCGTGCCTGCTGCGGGTGGCCGTGCAGTACCCGCTCTACCTGGCCGACCAGGTCGCCGCTCTCGGCGTGGCGAAGATCGCGCTCGGCTGGCCGCTGCAGGTCGCCGGGCTCGCCGCCATGGTCTGGGTGCTGGCGCGCGGCCGCACCCCGATCTCCCCGCCGCCGCCCGCTGCGGGCGGCTGACCCCGGCGCCCCGCCCCCCGAGACCCGCCGCCGAGGCGGGCCAGGGGGACGGTCGGCGCGGCGGCGGTGTCAGTGCGGGGACAGAAGGTGCGCGAGGTCCTCCTCGACCTCCTGGCTGGCCACGAACAGCAGCTCGTCCCCGGCCTCCAGCGGGTCGTCGTCCGAGGGCACCAGCACCCGGCCCTCGCGCAAGATCGCCACCAGCGCGGAGTCCTGCGGCCAGGGCACCGAGCCGGCCCGCTGGCCGACGACCGGGGCGTCGTCGGGAAGCGTGAGCTCCACCAGGTTGGCCTGACCCTGCCGGAACGTCATCAGCCGCACCAGGTCGCCCACGCTGACGGCCTCCTCGACCAGCGCCGAGAGCAGGCGCGGGGTGGACACCGCGACGTCCACGCCCCACGACTCGTTGAACAGCCACTCGTTCTTCGGGTGGTTGATGCGGGCCACCACCCGGGGGACGCCGTACTCGGTCTTGGCCAGCAGCGACACGACCAGGTTCACCTTGTCGTCACCGGTGGCGGCGATCACCACGTGACAGGCGTTCAGGGCCGCCTCGTCCAGCGAGGAGATCTCGCACGCGTCCGCGAGCAGCCACTCGGCCTGCGGCACACTGTCGATCTTGATGGCCGACGGGTCGGCGTCGATGAGCAGGACCTCGTGGCCGTTCTCCAGCAACTCGGCGGCGATGGACCGGCCGACCGCCCCCGCGCCCGCGATCGTGACGCGCATCAGTGCGACTCCTCCTCGGGCGCCGCGGACAGCGCCTTGTTGATCCGGTCCATGTCGGTGTCGGCGGCGATCACATGGAGGAGGTCGCCCTCCTGGAGCAGCGTGTCCTCCTTGGGCAGCAGCGCCTCGCCCATGCGGTTGATGAACGCGACCCTGGTGCCCGCGAGCTCCTGCAGCGTCTTGGTGCGGGTGCCGATCCAGCCGGGGTGGTAGGCCACCTCGGCGAGCGTGACGGTGCCGGTGGGGTCGCGCCACAGCGGCTCGGCGCCCTCGGGCAGCACCCGCCGCAGGATCTGGTCGGCGGTCCACCGGACGGTCGCCACCGTCGGGATGCCGAGGCGCTGGTACACCTCGGCCCGGCGCGAGTCGTAGATGCGGGCGACCACGTTGTCCACGCCGAACGTCTCGCGCGCGACGCGGGCGGAGATGATGTTGGAGTTGTCGCCGCTGCTCACGGCGACGTACGCGGCGGCCGACTCGATGCCGGCCTCTTCCAGCACGTCGCGGTCGAAGCCGACGCCGGTGACACGGCGCCCGCGGAAGCCCGCACGCAGCCGCCGGAACGCCTGAGGGTCCCTGTCGATGATGGCGACCGAGTGGCCGCTGTCCTCGAGGATGTGGGCCAGAGTCGATCCGACCCGGCCGCATCCCATGATGACGATGTGCATGCTCCCCCGCCGTTGGCATCGAGCGGCAACTCTGGACGTTATACAGCTACCAGCCCAAGTATGGCCGGTTGTGGGAGCGCCATGTGATGCGCACCTCACATGAGGACTAGCATCGTCACTCGTGGTCAAGGTTGCAGATATGGTCAAGCGGCTACTTGTGGGGCAGGCGCTGCGCAGTGCGCAGGCTCATGAGCAGTTGCTTCCCAAGCGCATCGCGCTGCCGGTGTTCGCCAGCGACGCGCTTTCCTCGGTGGCGTACGCCCCGCAGGAGATCCTCATCACGCTCGGCATCGCGGGCATCGCCGCCTACCACTTCACCCCGTGGATCGCCCTGGCGGTCGTGGTGATCCTGCTGACGGTCGTCGCGTCCTACCGGCAGAACGTCCGCGCGTACACCAGCGGCGGCGGCGACTTCGAGGTGGCGACCGAGAACCTCGGGTCCAACCAGGGGCTGGTCGTGGCCAGCGCGCTCATGGTGGACTACGTGCTCACCGTCGCGGTGTCGGTCTCCTCGGGCGTGGAGAACCTCGGCGCGGCGCTGCCGTTCCTGGCCGACCGCAGGGTCGCCGCGGCGGTCGTCATCGTCGCCCTGCTGACGCTCATGAACCTGCGCGGCATCCGCGAGTCGGGCCTGGCCTTCGCCATCCCCACCTATGCCTTCATGCTCAGCGTGTTCGGCCTGATGATCTGGGGCGGGGTCCGGCTGGCGTTCGGCACCCACTTGACCGCGCCCACGGCCGGCTACACGGTCACGGGTGAGAGCGTCGGCGTGGGCGGCTTCGCCCTGATCTTCCTGCTGTTGCGCGCGTTCTCCTCAGGCTGTGCCGCGCTGACCGGCGTCGAGGCCATCAGCAACGGCGTCCCGGCCTTCAGGAAGCCGAAGGGCAAGAACGCCGCGAACACGCTGCTGGCGCTCGGCGCGCTGGCCGCGACGATGTTCGTCGGCATCACCGCCCTGGCGTACGTCACCGGCGCCAAGTTCGCCGACCCCTCCCAGGGCAGCACGCTGCTCGACCGGTCGGGCAACCCCGTCGAGAACCCCGCCCCGGTGATCGCGCAGGTCGCGCAGACGGTCTTCAGCAACTTCCCTCCCGCCTTCTACTTCATCACGGCGATGACCGCGCTCATCCTCGTGCTCGCCGCCAACACCGCCTTCAACGGCTTCCCGGTGCTCGCCTCGGTGCTCGCGCAGAACCGCTATCTGCCGCGCCAGCTCCACACGCGCGGCGACCGCCTGGCCTTCAGCAACGGCATCGTGATCCTGGCCACGATGGCCGGGCTGCTGATCTACGCCTTCGAGGCCGAGACCACCCGCCTGGTGCAGCTGTACATCGTCGGCGTGTTCGTGTCCTTCACGATCAGCCAGACCGGCATGGTGCGGCACTGGAACCGGCTGCTGCGCACCGAGGACGACGCCAAGAAGCGCGGGCAGATGCGGCGCTCCCGCGCGATCAACGCCTTCGGCGCGGCGGTCACCGGCCTGGTGCTGATCGTCGTCCTGATCACCAAGTTCACCCACGGCGCGTGGATCGCCTGCGCCGCCATGGCCCTGCTGTTCCTGATGATGCGCGGCATCCGGGGGCACTACGACAACGTGGCCACCGAGCTGACCGTGCCGGAGGACCAGCAGGTCGACGAGTCCATGCTCCCGGCCAGGAACCACGCCATCGTCCTGCTCTCCAAGATCCACAAGCCGACGCTGCGCGCCCTGTCCTACGCACGGGCCACCCGCCCTTCGACGCTGGAGGCGATCAGCGTCGCCGTCGACACCGACGAGGCCCGGCAGCTGCAGAGCGAATGGGAGGAGCGGGGCATCCCGGTGCCGCTGAAGATCCTCGACTCGCCCTACCGCGAGATCACCCGGCCGGTGCTCGAATACGTCAAGAGCCTGCGTCGCCGTTCGCCGCGCGACGTCGTCACCGTGTTCATCCCCGAGTATGTCGTGGGCCACTGGTGGGAACACCTGCTTCATAACCAGAGTGCACTGCGGCTGAAGGGCAGGCTGCTCTTCCAGCCCGGCGTGATGGTCACCAGCGTTCCCTGGCAGCTGGCCTCCTCCGACCGGCTCAAGGGCCGGCCGGAGTCGTTCGCCCCCGGCTCGGTCCGCCGGCCGTACGCTGTGGCACGTAAGGATGACCAGGTGAAGACGTGAGCGGGGGGACCGGAGTGCCGATCGAACTCAACGTTGAGCGCGTCGCCAACGGTGGATGGTGCGTCGCCAGACACGAGGGCCGGGTGGTGTTCGTCCGCCACGCCCTGCCCGGCGAGCGCGTGCTGGCCGAGGTCACCGAAGAGACCACGCGGTTCCTGAGGGCCGACGCCGTCGAGATCCTCGACCCGTCCCCCGACCGCGTCACCCCGCCGTGCCCGTTCGCCGGGCCGGGCCGCTGCGGCGGCTGCGATTGGCAGCACGTCACTCTGGACGCCCAGCGCCGCCTCAAGGGCGAAGTCGTCGCCGAGCAGCTCCAGCGGCTCGCCGGCATCGACATGAAGGTCGACGTCGAGGAGGTCCCGGGCGCGGCCAAGGGGCTCGGCTGGCGCACCCGCGTCCAGTTCGCGGTCACCCCCGACGGCGTTCCCGGGCTGCGCCGCCACCGCTCCCACGAGATCGAGCCGGTCGACGCCTGCCTGATCGCCCACAAGGAGGTCGAGCGCGTGGGCGTCGAGCGCGCCGACTGGCGCGGCGCGGCCGCCGTGGAGGCCATCGCCACCTCCACGGGCGAGCGGGCGGTCGTCGTCACGCCCAGGTCCCACCGCACGGTCGCGATGCCCGACCTCAGCGCGGAGGCCTACGTCCTGGTCGACGAGGGCCGCGGCCACGCCCGCGCCGTGCGGGGGCGCACGGCGCTCACCGAGCGGGCCGGCGGGCGCGACTTCCAGGTCACCGGCAGCGGCTTCTGGCAGGTCCACCCCGGCGTGCCCGGCGTGCTGACCGAGGCCGTGCTGGAGTTCGCCGCCGTCCGGCCGGGCGACTGGGCGCTCGACCTCTACTGCGGCGTCGGCCTGTTCGCGGCCGCCCTGGCCGAGGCGACCGGGCCCGAGGGAGCCGTGCTCGGCATCGAGTCCGACGCCCGCGCCGTGCAGGACGCCCGCCACAACCTGCGCGAGCTGCCGCAGGCGCGCATCGAGCGCGGCCGGGTCGAGGACGCCCTCGACCGGCTCGGCGTCGAGCGGGCCGACGTGGTGGTCGCCGACCCGCCCCGCACCGGGCTCGGCCGCGACGTGGTCGGCCGCGTCGCCGGTCTGGACGCCGCCCGCATCGTCTATGTCTCCTGCGACCCCGCCACCCTGGCCCGCGACCTGTCCTGGTTCGCCGACCACGGCTACCCGGCCGTCGACCTGCGCGCCTTCGACGCCTTCCCGATGACCCACCACGTCGAGACCGTGGTCCTCCTGGTCAAAGACGTGATTTAGCCTCTGACCAGCAGTGATGCAACACGGCCGCCGTCGCCGTCGCCTACGGCGCCCACCCGGGGTCCCGCCTGGGCGGAGTAGGTGTTCTTCCGGGACCGCGCCACGCGGGGGTGTCACCACCACGCCCAGGCCGCCGTGGCGTCGTCGTGCGCCTTCGCTCCTGCGGGCGCGCCCAGTGCGTGCTCGGCCTCCCGCACCTGCGCGATCAACGCGCCGGGGCCGGCGTTGGCCGCGGTCTCGGCCAGGCGCTCCCAGGTGTGGCCGTACCAATCGACCAGCCGGGTGACACCGTCCGTGACCAGCAGGACGCCGCTCAGCCCGGCGGCCTCGACCGAGCCCGACACCGCTTCGCCGGCCGCCTCCGGCCGCGCGCCGGCCACCCAGAACCCTCCCGGCCGGTTACGCAGCGACCGGACCAGCCGCAGGCTGTACGGCCGTCCGCCCGGGAGGTGGTCGAGGCGGTCGTCGTGGACCACCGTCACCGCGCCGTCCCTGCCGTACAGGGCGATGGGAGAGTCGCACAGCACGAGATAGTCCAGCCTCTCGTCCCGCCGCCGGGCCATGGCCACCGTGGAGGACGGCGAGTCCGCGTTCTCCAGGTCGCAGGCGCCTCCGTGGGCGGCCGCCGCCTCGCCGATCGCCGCGGCGAGGATGTGCCGCAGGTCGGCGTCCGGCCCGCTGACGAGCCCACGTGCCAGCTCGGTGCCCAGCCGTGCGACGTACCAGGCGACATCGTGCCGGCAACCGGAGTCCACCCCCGCCGCGGCCGTCGCCCCGTCCAGGACGACGACCCAGTCGGGACCGGCGATCACGAAGTCCTCGTTACGGCGGCCCGCGACGGGAGCGGCCGCCGAGGAGAAGGTGACGCGCAAGGAGATCAGGTGTCGTGGTCGGGGACGCGCTCGCTGGCGCCGTAGATGGGGCCGCGTGCGCGCTGAAGCAGGCCGGTCGGGGGCAGGCCGGGGACGGGGTTGCGGACGGGATCGAAGCGGGTCGGCTCGGCCGCGTCCGACCGGGCGGGGCCGGTGAGCGTCAGGGTGCCGAACCGCTCCCAGGGGCCGAGGGGAGAGGCGACCACCAGGTCGAACCGCAGTGGTCCCGCCTCCGCGGCCCGCCCGAGCGCCTTCAGGCTCGCCGGCGGGCCGGGGCGTCTCGCGATCGCGCCCAGCAGGACATGGCCGCCGCCGGCCGCGTACGGGAGGAGCGAGCCGTACATGCCCGGCGCCCATCTGGTCGCGGGGCGCAGCAGGCGGCGGCCAAGCAGGGTGTGACCTGTGGTGGCGAGCAGGAGTTCCGCGGTGCCGCCGTCGCCGACGACGGCGGGGATCTCCCAGCGCAGGGCCAGGCCGAGGATGTCCGGCAGAGGGGGCGGCAGGCCGGCGGCGCGGGACAGGCGGGCGACACCTCGGAGTTCCGCCGGCTCGTCGAGGAAGGCGGCGCCCCGGCGGCGAGAGGCGCCGTGCAGGGTGAGCGTGGCGTCGAAGACCAGCCCGGCGGGGTGCAGCGGCCGCCCGTGGCGAAGCCGCGCGACCGCCTGGAACATCGCCGCCACCTTGCCGACGACCGCGGCCACGACCGGCCGGACCGGCCCGCCCTCTCCCCACCCGGACGGGCCGGCCGGTCCGATCTCCGACCGTCCGGGCGGCCGGACCCGCGTGCCATGGTCCCGCTGGTGTGAGAGCTCTCGATGTCCCCGCACGCGTTCCTCCTACGGCCCGAACGCGGATGTCCCGGGATGTCCGCTCAACTCTGCGCTACCCCAGGGCGGGCGCGCGAATCCCACGCGAGGCGGGACGCCCGGAGAGGAAAGAATCACGGGAAACAGGCATTTGCTCTGTCTTGACCTGCGATTTCTTATCATTCCAGGCATGTCGCGATGGGTCGGGGGACAGGGATACGAGGTCGAGCCGATCAGGTTGGACGGCCGGACACTGCTGCGGGTGCGCCAGCACGGGGTTCTGGTCGCCTACTGCCGCTCGGTCGCCGAGGTGGCGTCCTACGTGGACCTGGACGAGCTGGTCGAACTCGTCGTCCTGCCACAGGCCGCCACCCGCGGCCGGGATTGAGTTTCCTCACGCGCATGACCCCCATCGACGCCGGGCCGGGGAAGGCCATCGCGCGCGACGCGACCACGGCCGGGTGCGGCCCGCACGCCGGCGTCCACATCGCTCAGGATGGTGGCGCGGAGGTGGCCGCGTCATCGGCGCATTCGCCCACTCCGGCATGACAGACCTGGCTGATCTGGGGATCGGCGGAGATTCGGGTGGCCTTGGCGGCCGCTCGCTCGGATCGGATTCCTGATGGAACCACATCGTCGCGAAGCGGCCGCACCTCCACACGCCCCGTCGCATAGCCGCGATCATGGACCGGTCGTGCACGGCTGCCTATCGTGATGCTTCACGCTTCGCGTGCCTGAGCCGTCGTCGGTTCGCCCGATCGGCGGGAGTCACACCGTGAGCCGGGCGGCGCCGAGGTCGCAAGGCCGCGGACTAACGAGCTCCGGTCGCGGGAGGCTGGACCGCGGCCGGTCGGCCGGGTGCCTGCTCATTCGGCCGCCGTGGGTCACGCAGGAGTGGTTGGCCCGGCCGTTGCAGGCCACCCGCGATCGGCAGCGCCGGCGCCGGCAGGGTGTGCGGTCGCGGCCCTGACGGGGGACGGGGAACGGGGACCGGCCTGGGGTAGTGCGGGTGGTGCCTCGGGTACCAGCCCGGCCGGTGGTACGGCGGGTACGGGATGACGTACGGAGGCGTGACCGGGTAGCCGCCGGTGGCGGCGACGCATTCGTACTGCGGGCAGGGCAGGGTGTAGCACTGCTTGGGCGAGTACACGCAGACGTAGCCGGGTGGGCACAGCACTTCGCCGCAGCCCTCCGGCGAGTACGGTGTGCACGCGGTCCGGGGGGCCGAAGCCGCGGCGGACGATGTCGGCGCCATCGCCGATTCGGCGGAGGCCGGGCGGCCCGCGTCGGCCGAGGCGGTCAACGCAGAGAATGGCAGCCCCGCGAGGGCCGCCGTGATGACGAACGTTGTTCGGATCATGATGAATCCCTGAACCCTTCTTGGTTCCAAGATGAACCCCCGCCCGAACCCGCCGGACAACCGTGGGTTCGCCGGTATCTCGTGACAGGCCTCGCGACCTACCGAGATCGTCGCATTCGCCGGCCGGTATCCATCGGCAGCCACGGCATTAGCGGGGCCAGGAAACGGTAAGAATGGCGGCTGCCGGAAGAAGGCTCTGCGGCCACGAGCGCCCATCTACCGCTATGCGGCCGATTGTCAGCAATGTAGTGCTTCTGGTTGATTGCACCTTTTTGTGGGAGCGCCGGTAGTGGTTTCCGACGCTGCGTTCAAGGCCGACGTCCGCCTGGCCGGAACTAAGACGGTTCGACGGGTGCGGGACGGTATCATCTGCGGACCGTGTCCGCTGCGGACGGACGGCATATTTCCCGGAGGCGTCGGTCTGACGACCATTGACGCACCGGGGGTCCCTTCGGCGGGGAGGCATCATTATGACACCAGGCCCCCCGGTCGCGGCGAACGTCGCGCAGCAGGAGAAATGTGATGGCTTTCTCGGCTCGAAAAGAGCTGATGGGCCGAATACGGTAGCGAGTATCGCCAAGCGGAACGTCCACTTCGTCATGCCGGTCGTCGGTGTCGAACCATCCGTCGAGGACATCAGGGGACCGTCGCGAACGCCTCCCTGACGGCCCCGCGTTCTGAACGGCCGGCATCGCGGCGGTCCTGGGAGTTCGTTCGTCGCCGTTCGGCCGGGAGGACCCCCACCGGCGCGGTGCCCCTTCGCGGTATCCGGGCACGCCATCGTCCTGCGTTCCCTTGGCCGCCTGCCGCGCCCGGTGTTCTCCCTGCCGCTACGACGGCCGCGCCGGAGAAGACGCCGTGACATTCTGCGGCGGCCGTTGACCCGTGCAATCTGGGCGACTCGCCGCGAATATCGATATGGCGAGCTTACGGCGGCGTTCATCGATGGTTTTGGGCGCGATGTCGGGTGGGCGGTTGGGCCGGGCGGGGAAAGCGAACTTAATGACATCATCATCCTGGCAAAGAGCCGCGCGTGCGAGTGCTTCATCTCGAATCTCGAGGAGAGAATGAAGAGTGGCTACATTGATGAGACGGACCCTGCTGGGCGGCGCGCTCGCCGGGGTCGTTATCGTTTACTCACCTGCGGTGGCAGGTGCCGAGGCAAAGACTCCCTGGCCGCCAGGTCAGACGGTCATCGACTATACGGCGAGCAGCACATACTTCGGAGCACCGGTGTGGGGCCATTTGGTGGTCCATCGCGAGTGTGTTCCCCTGTTCTGCCCGTCGCCGAGCGTTCAAGTGGTCAGGCCGCAGGCCGCCCCGGTCGCGCCCGGCACGATCCCGCTGTGCGCATGGCTTCACCTTCCCCAATCGCTCTGCAAGGTGCCGCCGGGTCCTGCCGGTCCTCCCGGACCGGCAGGACCCAGGGGTCTCCCGGGACGTCCTGGGGCGGACGGTGCTCCTGGCCCCGCTGGTCCTGAGGGTCCCGCCGGTCCTCAGGGGCCGGAGGGTCCTGCCGGTCCCGCCGGTCCCGAGGGTCCTGCCGGTCCTGAGGGTCCTGCCGGTCCCGCCGGTCCTGAGGGTCCCGCCGGTCCTGAGGGTCCTGCCGGTCCTGAGGGTCCTGCCGGTCCTGAGGGTCCCGCCGGTCCTGAGGGTCCTGCCGG
The DNA here is from genome assembly GCF_055586705.1 of Sphaerisporangium sp. NPDC049457. Lineage (NCBI taxonomy): Bacteria > Bacillati > Actinomycetota > Actinomycetes > Streptosporangiales > Streptosporangiaceae > Sphaerisporangium > Sphaerisporangium sp. NPDC049457. The sequence continues at coordinate 301,771 of NZ_JBVJHR010000001.1, forward strand.
TCCTGAGGGTCCCGCCGGTCCTGCCGGTCCTGCCGGTCCTGCCGGTCCTGAGGGTCCTGAGGGTCCTGCCGGTCCTGAGGGTCCCGAGGGTCCTGAGGGTCCTGCCGGTCCCGAGGGTCCTGCCGGTCCCGCCGGTCCACAGGGGCCAGAGGGTCCTATCGGTCCTGAGGGTCCTGAGGGTCCTGAGGGTCCTGAGGGTCCGCAGGGTCCCCCCGGCTCTTCCGGTCTGACGGCGGTGCCTACCGGTGCTCCGCAGATCACCGGGTTCACCCTGTACCCGGATTCGTGTACTGGAGCACTGGGGTTCGGGCTGGTATACCCCATGTGCGGTTGATCCCGCTCGATGCCTGCCAAGTGAGATGATCGAAGAGGTGGGGGGGGGGGGGGGGGGAACCCCCCCCCCCTTGTCCCCACAAGCTCGGGAGCTGGAACCCGGGGACCGTTGGGTTGGTTGTTCCGACGTGGAAAACCAACAGTCCCTCCCCCCAC